>NZ_JBLZMW010000002.1:31084-459937 GCF_048553275.1 Pacificoceanicola niger | reverse complement strand
TCCCGTTGTGCGCCTCAGCGCCGCCGGTGAAGGGGGTTCTAAGGTTAGACCAACTGCTCCGCAAGCAGTTTTTTCAGTTTTTTGCTCTGATCGGCGATTTTCTTGTTCTGCTCGGGAGGGCGCGGGTGAAATCTGCCCCTTTTCGGGCGTGATCCGAACTCAGAATTTCCAGCTTAAGGTATCGTTTTTAAATGAGTATCTGAAGAAACTCGCCGTGTCCGATGCAGGATCGGAGCAACTGCCCAAAAGTTATCCACATCCGGTGTTTCCCGGAATTTTTTGGCCGGATATGCCCCTCCCCGCCAGGAATTTTGAGGAATCAGGAGAGGCTGCCGCGAAGTTCCGCGAGTCGCCCGTTCCCTGTGGATGTTCATTGCGCTGTTAGCGCCACCTGAGCGGGCATCCAGGGATGAATCACGACGGCAAAGAGCGCCATTCCCTCCCCACAGAATCAAAAAAGGAGCCCCGCAGGGGCTCCTCAAGGTTCGCTGATAAGGCTCTGTATTCTGTCACCGCTCGCATCGACGTTTCGCCTGCGGCCTCATCCGCGCCTGGAGAACCCACAGGTCCTCCGGAAGGCAAGCAGGGGGCGCCGATGGCCCCCTGCCCTGTTTCTCAACTACAGCCCGAAGTGCCGCCGCAAGTGTTGCACTTCATGCAGGTGCCGTTCCGCACCAGCGTGTAGTTGCCACACTCCCCGCAAGGATCGCCTTCGTAACCTTGCATCTTTGCCTTGGTGCGTTCGTCCATGCTCATGCTCGCCGAAGCGACTGCGACGGTGGATGTTGCCGTCGCCGTCTCACCGCCCCCCGCTGGCATCAGTGCATTGAGCGCGGCGACGGTATCGGTGCCGGTCATACCGCCCTGCAGCACCACAAGTTCCTGGGGCAGGCGTTTGCGCAGATAGCCGGTCGAGCTGATCTGCTTGAGCACTTCGAGCGAGCGCGACGCGGCGCTTTCCGACAGCTCCTTCACGTTCGACACACCCTCTTCCTCGCCGCGGCCGAGATCGTCAAAGCTCGCGCCTTCCGGTTTCACATGGGCAAGGTCCGTGCGATCCAGATAGCTCACCGCCAGTTCGCGGAAGATATAGTCGAGGATCGAGGTTGCGTTCTTGATGCTGTCGTTGCCCTGCACCATGCCTGCCGGTTCGAACTTGGTGAAGGTGAAGGCGTCGACGAACTCTTCCAGCGGCACACCGTATTGCAGGCCCACGCTGACGGCGATGGCGAAGTTGTTCATCATCGCGCGGAAGCCAGCACCCTCCTTATGCATGTCGATGAAGATCTCACCAAGAGAGCCGTCCTGATACTCACCGGTACGCAGGTAGACCTTGTGCCCGCCGACGATGGCCTTCTGGGTGTACCCCTTGCGGCGCTGCGGCATCTTGGTGCGCTGTGACTTGATGATCTCCTTGATCACCACCTTCTCGACGATCTTTTCGGCCAGAACTGCGGCCTTCTCCTGCATGGATCCGCTTTCCAGCACCTCCATTGCCTCGTCGTCGTCCTCCACCAGCGCGGCGGCCAGCGGTTGCGACAGTTTGGAACCGTCCCGGTAGAGCGCGTTGGCCTTCACCCCGAGGGACCAGCTGAGCTCATAGGCCTTCTGGCAATCCTCGATCGTGGCGTCGTTGGCCATGTTGATGGTCTTGGAGATCGCACCGGAGATAAAGGACTGCGCTGCTGCCATCATGGTGATGTGGCTGTTCACCGACAGGTAGCGTTTGCCCTTCTTGCCGCAGGGGTTGGCGCAATCAAAGATGTTCAGATGCTCATCCTTGAGATGCGGCGCCCCTTCCAGCGTCATGGTTCCGCAGACATGATCGTTCGCCGCGTCCACATCGACCTTCGAGAAGCCCAGATGCTTGAGCAGATCGAAGGTCGGATCGTTCAGCTTGGCCGCCGGGATCCCGAGCGTCTCGCGGCAGAACGCCTCGCCCAGCGTCCACTGGTTAAAGACAAAGCGGATGTCGAAGGCGGTGGCCAGCGCGGCTTCGATCTTTTCGATCTGGGCCGGGCCAAATCCATGACCGATCAACGACGTGTGGTTGATGCCGGGCGCATTGCCCAGCGTGCCGTGACCGACCGCATAGGAGATGATCTCTTCAACCTGCGCCGAGCCATAGCCCAGCTTCGTCAGCGCGGCCGGCACCGAGCGGTTGATGATCTTGAAATACCCGCCGCCCGCGAGCTTCTTGAACTTCACCAGAGCAAAGTCGGGCTCGATGCCGGTGGTGTCGCAATCCATGACCAGACCGATGGTCCCCGTGGGGGCAATCACCGAGGTCTGCGCATTGCGATAGCCATGCTGCTGGCCAAGGCGCAGCGCTTCGTCCCAGGCGCCCATCGCCAGTTCGACGAGCGTGGCATCGGGACAATGGGCATGGTCCAGCGGCACCGGCTTGACCGCGAGGTCTTCATAGCCGGTGGTGGCGCCATAGGCCGCATTGCGGTGGTTGCGGATGACGCGGAGCATGTGTTTGCTGTTCTTGTCGTATTTGGCAAAGGCACCAAGCTCGGCAGCCATCTCCGCCGAGGTGGCATAGGCAACGCCGGTCATCAGCGCAGTCAGCGCCCCACACAGCGCACGGCCTTCATCACTGTCATAGCCATAGCCCATGTTCATCAGCAGGCCGCCGATGTTGGCATAGCCAAGACCAAGCGTGCGGTAATCGAACGAGCGCTGCGCGATTTCCTTTGACGGGAACTGCGCCATGAGCACGGAAATTTCCAGGGTAACGGTCCACAGACGCGTGGCGTGCATATAGCCTTCGGCATCGAACTGGCCGTTCTTGTAGAACGTCAGCAGATTCATGGACGCGAGGTTACAGGCCGTGTCGTCAAGGAACATGTACTCGGAGCACGGGTTGGAGCCGCGGATCTCGCCATCTTCCGGGCAGGTATGCCAGGCGTTCACAGTGTCATGGAACTGGATGCCGGGGTCGGCGCAGGCCCATGCGGCGTGACCGACCTGATCCCACAGCTCTTTTGCGCTGATCGTCTTGGCAACAGCACCATCGGTACGGCGCAGAAGCTCCCACGGCTTGTCTTCTTTTACGGCCTGAAGGAAAGCATCGGTCACGCGGATGGAGTTGTTGGAGTTCTGGCCGGAAACCGATGCGTAGGCCTCGGAGTCCCAATCGGTGTCATAGGTCGGGAATTCGATGCTGGCATAGCCCTGTTTGGCGTAGTCCAAGACGCGCTTGATGTAGGTCTCGGGGATCATCACGCCCTTCGCGGCGCGGATCGCGCCCTTGAGCGCCTCATTCTTCTTGGGATCATAGGCGTCTGCTTCGGCACCGTCCCAAACCTTGATCGCGGCGAAAATGCCGTTGAGCATCTTCTCGTGCATCTTGGAGCCGGCGACGATCGACGCGACCTTCTGCTCTTCGATGACCTTCCAGTTGATGAACTCCTCGATGTCCGGGTGATCGACGTCGCAGATCACCATCTTGGCGGCGCGGCGGGTGGTGCCGCCCGACTTGATCGCCCCGGCCGCGCGGTCACCGATCTTGAGGAAGCCCATGAGACCGGAGGATTTGCCCCCGCCGGACAGCGGCTCGTTTGCGGCGCGAAGGGATGAGAAGTTGGTGCCCGTACCGGAGCCATACTTGAACAGGCGCGCCTCGCGCACCCAAAGATCCATGATGCCACCGTCGGAGACGAGATCGTCTTTCACCGACTGGATAAAGCAGGCATGCGGCTGCGGATGCTCATAGGCCGAGGTCGAGCGGGTCAGCTCACCGGACTCGAAGTCGACATAATAGTGTCCCTGCCCCGGACCGTCGATGCCGTAGGCCCAATGCAGCCCCGTGTTGAACCACTGCGGGCTGTTCGGCGCGGCCATCTGCGTGGCCAGCATGAAGCGCATTTCGTCAAAATACGCCTGCGCGTCGGCTTCGGTGGAGAAATATCCGCCCTTCCAGCCCCAGTACGTCCAGGCCCCGGCAAGACGGTCAAAGACCTGCTTGGCAGAGGTTTCGCCGATGCGCTCGGTCTTGGCCGATGCGGGGGCCGAACGCCACAGGAATTCCGGCACGCCCTTTTCCTTGACCTTCTTCAGAGCCGCAGGAACACCGGCTTTGCGAAAGTACTTCTGGGCGATGACGTCGCTGGCAACCTGGCTCCACTTCGCGGGAACTTCGAGGTTGTCCTGCTTAAACACGACGGTGCCATCCGGATTGCGGATTTCCGAGGTGGTGGTGGTGAATTCCACGCCTGCATAGGCGTCCTGTCCTGCCTTCGTGAATTTTCTTTCGATTTTCATCCGAGCTGCCCCATCGTGCTTTTGAGTGTCCCTGTATGCGCAAAGCGAAGAGCCCTGGCTCAAAGACAAAGACGCCTGTGAGCGCCCGAATTGCATGGCGCTCCCGAAAGCCTGCTGCCTCCGTCTTGTGCTTTGTCGCTGATCCTCGGTGTCGCCACTACATCTAGTGGAATCTCCGCGATACCCACACAAAATGGCGCAACTTCGCGGAGAGGGTCAACGCATTTTTGTAAGTTTGAAGATATAAATTCGGTTGACGCCGCAGCGCCGAAACCCGACCAGAGAAATCCCCCGATTCATGCACAGCGGCGGGCCCTGAGCCCACCACGGACACACATGGATTTTCTCCGATCTTACGTACAGTTATCCACAGGCATTAACTTATCGCATGAAATCGCAACACTGGTGTGACAGCTCACACTGCAGACTAGATGTTGTGGCACCAAGGGCACGGGCAACGATTGAACACGGTCCATTCCGGCGATTCCCCCGAGTCGCCCGCCACCGATCACACCGGGATCCGCAACAGAAAACCGACGATCACTGCCCTACGCAAAACCGCGAAAGGCCACCATATATGGTGGCCTGTTCCAGGGTTTCCAACAATGGAGAGAAAATGGTCGGGGAGGCGAGATTCGAACTCACGGCCTTCTGTACCCAAAACAGACGCGCTACCAGGCTGCGCTACACCCCGACTGCGCCCCCTTTAGCGACATCTCGCGACCAAGAAAAGCCGAAAGTCACTCGCAGGGCCACGCGCCGTCCGCAATTATTGGATGGCGCATCTCGGCACCAGGTTTGATCCCCATCTGCGCCGCAAGACCGCCATTGATTTCGAGAACGAATTGCGCCGGATCCTCCGACGGGATCGGCGTGAGATCGCCGGGGATGGCGCGTGTATGCACCTTTGTCACCACGCCCGCCGCATCGGCAAAAATCATGTCCAGCGGGATCAGAGTGTTCTTCATCCAGAAGGCGACTGGCTTTGCATCATCATAGGCAAACAACATGCCGCGGCTGCTGGGCATGGAATCGACATACATCAATCCGCGGGCGCGCTCCGCGTCGTCATCGGCCACATCGACGGAGAACCGAACGGTGCCGAACTCTCCGCGCAGCCAGACCGCATCCGCGCTGCAAAGCCCGCCTGCCTGCGCAGCCATCCCCTGCAACGCCAGAAAAACGAACTTTGCGCCTATCTTGAAAGCGCGGCTTCCCATGCGAACACCTCCATCGCCATACGGCCACGGCGTCCTTCGACGACCCGGATTGCCAGGGCTTCCCCCGGCTGCAGATCGGCAAGACCGGAACGGCGCAGCACTTCGATATGTATAAAGATGTCTTCGACTTTGCCAAACACGTTAGCGAAACCGAACCCCTTGGCCTTGTCGAACCATTTCACGCGCGCCGGTTCCAGTGGCGCATTGGCCATGACCTCTGCGTCGATGTCCTCGAAGTCTGCCAAAGGTGCTGCTTCGCCACTGTCGGGGGGTTCGATCAGAAAGACTTCCGTCGCCTGCACCCCTCGTTCAGTGCGTTGCACACCGATTTCTATGCGCGCGCCATCGGCGACGGAACTCTGCCCGAAATTCCGAAGCACGTTCGCATGCAACAGAATGTCGCCGCCGCCGGATTCGGATTCCGCTATGACGAATCCAAATCCTTTTGCAGGGTCAAACCATTTGACCTTGCCGCTGACCCGCTCTTCTGCGTTGTCCTGATGTCCCAACTGTATTTCCAGTTTTATTCTTGAGTGACGTATCCCGCCTCATGTCTGCGTCATTCTGGACAGGGAGTGCAACCTGTCCAAAAGAGCAATTTTGTGTCACCTACTCTCCCATAGGAGGAATTTCGCCGGCGCTTCCCCCCGATTTTCAGGGGTTCAGACGCACCACATGCCAGTTTTGGCTGTCGTCTGGAGCGGTCCAGCGAAAGCGATCATGAAGGCGGAACTGACCATCCGCCCAAAATTCAATCTCGCTTGGAACTATGCGGAATCCCCCCCAGAAAGGCGGCCTGGCCGGGGCTGTGCCATGCCTGGCAGTGACCTTGGCCACTTCCGCCATCAGCGTGGCGCGCGACGCCAACGGCTCCGATTGCCGCGAAGCCCAGGCACCAAGGCGGCTCTTCAATGAGCGCGATGCGTAATACTCATCTGCCTGCTCCCCGGCGACGCGTTCAACCCTGCCGCGAACCCGGATCTGCCTGCGCAGCGACTTCCAGTGCATGACAAAGGCTGCTTTCCCCGCCGCTTCGATTTCCTGTGCCTTTACACTCCCGTAGTTGGTGTAAAACACGAACGCCGCGTCCTCGATCTCCTTGAGCAGCACCATACGCGCATTGGGCATGCCATCCGCATCCACCGTCGACAGGGCGATGGCGTTCGGGTCATTGATTTCCGCCGCCTCGGCCTCGCTCAGCCACGCCCGGGCAATCTCGAACGGATTGTCCCCGGCAAAAATTCCGCTTCTGTCGGTCATTGTCTTCTTTCCTTTGATTGCCCGCACACCCCTTAGGTCCAATGCAGGCTTGATGGCCCCCGGGGGATCGCCTAAACGACTTCCAGCGAAATATCTGGGTGGAGACATGCTCATGTCAAACGGGTTGATGACCGGCAAGCGCGGTCTGATCATGGGACTTGCAAATGACAAGTCCATTGCGTGGGGCATTGCCAAGGCCTGTGCCGATGCCGGTGCCGACTTGGCGTTCTCCTACCAGGGTGAGGCGCTGAAGAAACGCGTGGGTCCGCTGGCTGCACAACTGGGCAGCGACATCGTCCTGCCCTGCGACGTGGGCGACGGCGCGTCGATCGACGCGCTCTTTGCCGGCCTGGCCGAGCAATGGGACACACTCGACTTCATCGTCCACGCCATCGGCTTTTCCGACAAATCGGAACTGCGCGGCCGCTACGTCGACACCTCCAAAGACAATTTCACCATGACCATGGACATCTCGGTCTACAGCTTCACCGCAGTAATGCAGCGGGCCGAAAAGATGATGAAGAACGGCGGCAGCGCCGTCACCCTCACCTATTATGGCGCCGAGCGCATCATGCCGCATTACAATGTGATGGGCGTGGCAAAAGCGGCGCTGGAAGCCTCCGTGCGCTACCTCGCCGAAGACCTTGGCAAGGACGGCATTCGCGTCAATGCCATCTCCGCCGGACCGATCAAGACCCTGGCCGCCAGCGGCATCGGCGATTTTCGCTACATCATGAAGTGGAACGAATACAACTCGCCCCTGCGCCGCAACGTGACCACAGAAGACGTGGGGAAATCCGCTCTGTACCTGCTATCGGATCTGGGCAGCGGCGTTACCGGAGAGACCCATCACGTCGATGCAGGCTACCACGTTGTCGGCATGAAGGCGGTCGATGCGCCGGACATCACCAAGGCCTGAGACGCCTGCAATCCCGAAACGCGCCCCGGCCCTCGCGTCGGGGCGTTTTCGTTTGACCCAACCGGCGTCGCCGTGGCCTGATTGTCATAACGATCGGAGAAACCATGGACTGGCCCCACATCCTCGCCTTCAACCTTACCCTGCTCGCCGCAATGGCCACGCCCGGCCCGGCGCTGCTCTTTGCGCTGCGCCAGTCCATCGCCGGAGGATTTCGGGCCGGGGTCGCGACCGGCGCGGGTCTTGGTCTGATGGCGGCGCTCTGGACGGGAGCGGCGCTGCTCGGGCTCGAAGCGCTCTTTGCCCTCTTCCCCGCCGCGTTTCTCACAATGAAAATCGCAGGCGCGCTTTATCTTCTCTGGATCGCCGGAACCCTCTGGCGCGGCGCAAAAACCCCGGTGACGGAACCCGCACGGCCCGGTGCGCGCGCTTTTCTCGCCGGCCTTTTGATCAATCTCGGCAATCCCAAGTCCGTGCTCTTTGCCGCTTCTGTCCTCGTGGTGATCTTTCCACCGGACCTGACGCTTGCGGCAAAATCCTTGATCGTGTTCAACCACCTTGCGGTGGAAGTCGCCGTCTACGCAGGCTTCGCCGCGCTTCTGAGCACCCCGCGCGCCCGCTCGGCCTACCTCGGAATGAAGCCCACTGTGGACCGAATCGCGGCGCTGATCCTCGGCGGGCTTGGCCTGCGGCTGCTCTTCACGCGTTAAGGCTTGCCATGACAAGCCTCGCTGGCCTATCACCCGGCGCAACTTGGACACATGCGACGAAGGGTGACGCCATGGACAACCGCCTGCCCCACGAAAAAGGCTTTCATGTCAGCTGGGATCAGCTGCACCGCGACGCGCGCGCGCTCGCTTGGCGTTTGCAGGGTCAGGGCCCGGACGCAGGCGCATGGCGGGCCGTTGTCGCCATCACCCGCGGCGGGATGGCCCCGGCGATGATTGTCGCGCGCGAGCTGGACATCCGGACCGTGGACACGATCAGCGTCAAATCCTATCATTCCGGCGGCGGAAAGGCCGACGAGCGCCGCGACGCGGAGGTGCTCAAGTCCCCGGATCAGGCACTGATGGGGGACGGCAGCGGTATTCTGATCGTCGATGACCTGGTAGATACCGGCAAGACCCTGGAACTGGTGCGCCGCCTCTACCCCAAGGCCCAGATCGCCACGGTCTACGCCAAGCCGATGGGCCGTCCACAAGTGGATACCTTCGTCACGGAAGTCAGCCAGGACACCTGGATCTTCTTCCCTTGGGACATGGCCCTGCAATACGTCAAACCCTATCGCGGCGACGATTGACCATCGATGCGAGGCAGAGCAAGCCAGCTCTGCCCCCGTCTTTGGTCCTCAAATACCTCGGGGTTTGGGGCAGCGCCCCAATGCGGGGGTCCGGGGGCCATGCCCCCGGTGAGACTGCGGCCCAAAGGGCCTCAATCAGATCAAACCCAGCGCATCAGCTCAATGCAGCCTTGAGCGTGTCCTGCCACGGCGTTGTGCCACGCCCAATCAGATCGCTCAAGTCCGTGGAGGGGCTGTAGAGCCCCCCTTGGGCGGCGCCTTCATCGCTGTTGGCCAGCATCAGCGCCACTGGCTCCGGCAAGCCCGCGCTCTTCAGCGCTCCGGCATAGTCTTCGCCGCTCATGTTGACATAGGGAATATCCTTGCCACTGCTCTTCGACAGCTCTGCGGCAAAGTCGGCCAGGGTATAACTCGCATCCCCCGCCAACTCATAAACCGTGCCACTGTCCGGCAAATCGCCGGTCAGCACCGCAGCGGCGGCTTCGGCATAATCCCGACGCGCGGCGCTGGAAATCCGGCCCTCGCCCGCAGCGCCGATCAGCGCGCCATGCTCCAGCGCCGCAGGCACGCCCATGACGTAGTTTTCCGTATACCACCCGTTGCGCAGCACCGCATAAGACAGGCCCGATGCGGCCAGCGCCTCTTCCGTCGCAACATGCTCTCCGGCGAGCACCGTCAGCGGCGATGTCTTGGCAGCCAGCAAGGACGTATAGGCCAGAAAGCCCACGCCCGCCGCCTGCGCCGCGTTGATCACCGCTTCATGCTGAGAGGTTCGCTGGCCGACCTCGCTGGAGGATATCAGCAGCAGCCGGTCAACACCGCTGAATGCCGCGCTCAGCGCGGCGGGGTCCGTGTAATCAGCGACACGCACCGTGACACCTTTCGCTTCGAGCGCGGCGGCCGCTTCGGGGCGCCGCACCAGCGCGCCGATCTCCGAGGCTGGCACGTTTGCCAAAAGCGCCTCGATCACCAAACCACCAAGCTGTCCGGACGCGCCGGTCACCATATACTTCAAAGCCATCTCAAGTCTCCTGTTAGCCACACGCCGTTTCGGCGTGATTTCAGTCCCGAATCGGGATATAGTCTCAGATGTAGACCGCCGAGGCTGATCCGTGAAGGAGGCACAAATTCATGACAAGGGAACACACAGGTAACCCGCTCTTCGCGCAATGGCCCAAAGGCGCGCCGTTGTCACAGGGCGACTGCCCCATCCGCGATGTTCTGGACCGGGTAGGGCAGAAATGGACTTTGCTCATTTTGATTTCGCTCGAAACCACGCCGCGCCGGTTCTCGGAATTGCAGCGGCAGGTCGGCGACATCTCGAAACGCATGTTGACCCAAACCCTGCGGGATCTGGAACGGGACGGGATGATTTCCCGCACGGTCTATCCGACCAAGCCGCCCTCGGTGGAATATGCGCTGACACCGCTTGGCCGCTCCTCGCTCGTGCCCATCGCAACGCTCAGCGCCTGGGCCAGTGACAACCACGCCCGCATCCGCTCTGCCAGAGAGGCCTATGACGCACTCCAATAGTGTCAGCGGAACGCGAGAGCGCCGCACCGTCACAGCACAACACGCGCGCCCCCTTCCAGAGCCGCGCGCGGTCCTCTAGGTTGGCGCAACCCAACGCAGGACAGCGCCATGACCACCCGTACCCAAAGCACATTCGCTCCGCCGATCCCGCAGGCGCGGCGCTGGCTTGACGGCGTCACCTTCCCGGATGATCGCCCGCTGATCAATCTCAGCCAGGCCGCCCCGGTCGATCCGCCCCCGCCCGCGCTCCGCGCTGCCATGGCCGTGGCGATGGAGCGTCCGGAGACCCATCTTTATGGCCCGGTGCTGGGCAATCCGTCACTGCGGCAGGCGCTGGCGGAAAACTGGACCGAGCACTACGGCGCGCCGGTCCGAGCCGAACAGATTGCCATCACGGCGGGCTGCAATCAGGCCTTTGCCGCTGCGCTCACCGCGCTGACCACCGAGGGCGACGAGGTGATGCTGCCGCTGCCATGGTATTTCAATCACAAGATGTGGCTGGACATGTCGGGCGTCACCGCCGTTTCCTTGGCCACCGGGCCGGACCTGATCCCGGACGCCGCCACCGCAGAGGCGCTGATCACCCCGCGCACGCGCGCCATCGCTTTGGTTTCGCCCAACAATCCGGGCGGCGTCGAATATCCGCCAGAAACGCTGCGCGCGTTCTACGATCTTGCGCAGCGGCACGGTTTGCGGCTGATCCTCGACGAGACCTACCGCGATTTCCACAGCCAGCCGGGCGCGCCGCACGGTTTGCTGGAATTGCCGGATTGGGACCGCACCCTGATCCAGCTCTACAGTTTCTCCAAGGCCTACCGCCTCACCGGCCACCGCGTCGGCGCGATCATTGGGGAGCCGGCGCTGCTCGATGAGATCGAGAAATTTCAGGACACCGTCGCCATCTGCGCCCCGCAAATGGGCCAGATCGCCGCCGAATGGGGGCTGCGCCAACTCGGGGAATGGGTCGCCGAACAGCGGGCCGAAATCCTCTCCCGCCGCGCGGCGGTGAGCGCGCATTTCCCCAAGATGGCGACCGGGGGCTGGCGTCTTCTCGGCCTTGGCGCCTACTTCGCCTATATCGAACACCCCTTCGCCGAGCCGGCCTCGATCCTCGCGCCAAGGATCGTGCGCGAGGCCGGCGTTTTGCTGCTGCCCGGCTCGATGTTCTACCCGGAGGGCGACGCCACCGGCGAGCGGCATTTTCGCGTGGCCTTTGCAAATGCCGACGCTGGCGGGATCGCGGCAATGACGGAACGACTCGCTGCGCTCGACTGGCCTCTTGCAGCCCGCATGGGGGACAAGTAGACAAGCCCGGCCTGTATAACTCCGGGGAGGACCTCATGGCATCGAAACGCGGCAGCACCACCAAGACGCTCGGGCTGATCCTGATTGGCGTGCTCGTCCTGGGCCTTGGCGGCTTCGGGGTCACGAATTTCTCCGGTCAGGTTCGCAAGATCGGCTCGGTTGGCGATGCCGACATGCCGGTGACGGACTATGCCCGCGCCTTGCAAAACGAGATCCGCGCCGTCGAAGCACAGGCCGGACAGCCGGTGACCTTTCCGCAGGCGCAGGCCATGGGTCTGCCACAGCGCGTCCTGAGCCAGATGGTCGTCACCGCCGCGCTTGAAAACGAGGCCGATACTTTGGGCATCTCGGTCGGCGATGAACAACTCGCCAAGGAGCTGCGCAACATCCGCGCCTTCCAGGGACCGAACGGCGATTTCAACCGCGTTGCCTACTCGACCGCCCTCGACAATGCCGGCCTGACAGAGCGCGACTTCGAAGAGCAGCTGCGCGGCCAGAGCGCCGCCACCGTGCTTCAGGGCGCCGTGCTGGCCGGGACCAAGCTGCCCGACAGCTATATCGACACCCTCGCGGGATTCGCCGCCGAGCGCCGCGCCTTCACCTGGGCCGTGCTGACCGAAAGCACATCGAATCTTGGTCTGCCCGAGCCCTCCGAAGACGCGTTGAAAGCGTGGTATGATGAGAATATTGCGCAGTTCACCATCCCCGAGACCAAGGTCATCACCTACGCCTGGGTCACACCTGAAATGATTGTCGACACCGTCGAAGTCGACGAGGCCGCCTTGCGCGCCGCCTATGCCGAACGCGAATCCCAGTTCAACATGCCCGAACGCCGCCTTGTCGAGCGCCTTGTCTTTGCCGATGACGCCGCCGCCACCGACGCGATGGACAGGCTACAAGCGGGCGACGTCTCCTTCGAGGCGCTGGTCGAGGAGCGCGGTCTTGACCTGGCCGACACCGACATGGGCGATGTGAGCCGCGACGATCTCGAAGACGCCGCCGACGTCGTGTTTTCCGCCGAGGTTGGCGACGTCGTCGGCCCCGCGCCGACGCCGCTCGGACCCGCCATTTTCCGGCTGAATGCCGTTTTGCCCGCCGTCGCGACCTCCTTCGAAGAGGCTGTGCCGCAGATGCGCGACACGCTCGCGCTTGATCGGGCGCGCCGCGTGATCGACGGCATGGCGCAAGGCCTCGACGATGAAATGGCCGCCGGCGCGACGCTCGAAGAACTGGCTGACAGCACCGACCTCGAACTCGGCCAGATCGACTGGACCGCCAGCACCGACGAGGACATCGCCGGTTACGAAGCGTTCCGCGAGGCCGCCGCTGCCGTGTCGCAGGGGGACTATCCGCAGATCGAACAGCTTGGCGATGGCGGCATCTTTGCCCTGCGTCTCGAAGAGATCCGCGCGCCGGCGCCACAGCCCTACGAAGCCGTGGCCGAAGCCGTCCGCGCCGGATGGGAACGCGACGCCCAAACCGAGGCGCTGGTGGCAGACGGCAGCGCCCTGGCTGCCGAACTGGCCGAGGGCAAGACCTTCGAAGAGCTTGGCCTGACCGGCCAGAGTGAAGACGGGCTAACACGCAACGCCCAGATCACCGATCTGCCCGAGGGGCTGGTTGCCGAAGCCTTCAAGCTGAGTGCAGGCGAGGCCGTCGCCCTGCCCGGCAATGGCAGCGCCGTCCTGCTGCGGCTCGACCGGATCATTCCGGCGGACCTGCAGAGCGACGAAGTCCAGCAGCTGGTGCAGATCTTCGGCGATCAGGCCGCAGGTGACGTGGCGCAGGACCTGTTTCAGGCCCTCTCTGCCGACATTCAGACACGCGCCGGTGTCACCGTCGACCAACAGGCGATCAACGCCGTTCACGCGAACTTTCAGTAAGGTCCCGTAGCCCCCATGTCCGCCCTGACCCCGAGTTTCGAACAATTTGCCAAGGGCTTTGAGACCGGGCAGAACCAACTGGTCTACACCCGTCTTGCGGCCGATCTCGACACGCCCGTGTCGCTGATGCTCAAGCTGACAGGCGCATCCAAGGACGCCTTCATGCTGGAATCGGTGACCGGCGGCGAGGTCCGCGGGCGGTATTCGATCATTGGGATGAAACCGGACGTGGTCTGGCAATGTCACGGCAGCCAGGCGCGGATCAATCGGCAGGCCCGCTTTGATCCCGCCGCGTTCGAGCCGCAATCAGAGGATCCGCTGACCGCGCTGCGCGCCCTGATCGCCGAGTCGCGCATCGACATGCCGGATGACCTGCCGCAATCGGCCGCGGGTCTCTTTGGCTATCTCGGCTATGATATGATCCGGTTGGTTGAACATCTGCCCAACGTCAATCCCGATCCGCTTGGCCTGCCCGATGCGATGCTGCAGCGTCCCTCCGTGGTTGCGGTGCTGGACGGGGTCAAAGGCGAAGTTACGGTCGTCAGCCCCGCATGGGTTGATGGCGGTCTCTCCGCCCGCGCGGCCTATGCACAGGCAGCCGAGCGTGTGATGGATGCGGTCCGCGATCTGGAGCGGGCGTTGCCCGAGGCCACACGCGGGCTGGGCGACGCCGCCGATCTGGGCGAGCCGGTCTCCAACTTTACGCACGAAGGCTACAAGGCCGCCGTGGAGAAGGCCAAGGATTACATCCGTGCGGGGGACATCTTTCAGGTGGTGCCCGCGCAGCGCTGGACCCAGGACTTCCCGCTGCCGCCCTTTGCGCTCTATCGCTCGCTGCGGCGCACGAATCCTTCGCCGTTCATGTTCTACTTCAATTTTGGCGGGTTTCAGGTGATCGGTGCATCGCCGGAGATCCTCGTGCGGGTCTTTGGCCGCGAGGTTACCATCCGGCCCATCGCAGGCACCCGCCCGCGCGGCGCAACGCCCGAACAGGACAGGGCTCTGGAGGCCGAGCTGCTCGCCGACAAAAAGGAGCTGGCTGAACATCTGATGTTGCTCGACCTTGGGCGCAACGACACCGGCAAGGTTTCGAAGATCGGCACCGTGCGCCCCACCGAAGAATTCATCATCGAGCGCTACAGTCACGTGATGCACATCGTCTCCAACGTCGTCGGAGAGCTGTCCGAGGACCACGACGCCCTCTCCGCCCTGTTGTCCGGCCTGCCCGCAGGCACAGTATCTGGCGCGCCCAAGGTGCGTGCCATGGAAATCATCGACGAATTGGAGCCGGAGAAACGCGGCATCTACGGCGGCGGTGTCGGCTACTTCAGTGCGGGCGGCGATATGGACATGTGTATTGCCCTGCGCACCGCCCTGGTGAAGGATCGAAAGCTCTATATCCAGGCCGGCGGAGGCGTGGTTTACGACAGCGATCCGGAGGCCGAGTACCAAGAGACGGTCCACAAATCCAACGCAATTCGCAGGGCGGCGGCGGATGCCGCACGGTTCACCGGCACTGGAAATACCTGAAAACTGCCTAGGGCCATTAACTTTTGTTGGCTCAACTGACGCCGCGTAAAGGGAAGATCGGCGAAACATTCGGCCTTTCGCTCGAAAATGGCCACAAATTGGCATCACAGGGTCCGAATTGGCCGAGTCTGCCGACAAACGGGCCGGGCGCGAAACGGGTGTTAATTAAAAATTAACATATTTGATCGTTTTGCAGGATTAAGGCAGTGGGCGCCATAATTTTCCGTAACACTGCCGCAATCGCGATCTACCCCGGATCCCATGATACGTTCTGTTCGCAAACAAACCCATCAGGATTTCCGACGCCGCGTCAAATCGGTCGACGCGTCATTTCACCGTTGGGGTGAGCGCGGAGCCATGCGGGATACCACCGCCTCGCGGCCCATCGGTTCAGCGCTGCTGGGCTTTGGCTGGGCCTATCTCGTGGCTGCCATCGCTAACAACCGCGTGCTGATCGAAGAGTCCCTGAAACAGGGCAATCTGCACCCGGATTATCACGGATACATCTTCATGGGCCTCGCCGGCCTCCTGGCAATATCGGGCGTCATGCTGATGCTTCACCTGCTGCGTTACTTCACCCGCTCCGGTGGCAAGAAGCGCAACTCCGGCGGGCTGCTTGTCGGCGCATTGGGCGCGCTTGTGCTGGTCTACACGCCCAGCAGCGTCTGGGACACAGGGTGGAACATGCTGGACGGCAATTCACGGCAATTGGTCCAGATCGCATCCTCCAAGACCTCCGTCGGCAGCAGCAAGCCGATGATCGACGCGATCGCCTTCGTCAACTCGATCGGCCAATAAGCCGACCCTCAGATCACACCGACAAACCGATCCGGCAGGCGCAGCTGTACGGCGTAATCCGGACGGTCGAACTGCCAAAACCCGGTCTCGCCGCGTGGCTTCCACGTCGCGTGCATATGCTGACGCACGGATGCAAGGTCAAAGCCAGGCACCACCTTGAGATCCGCAAAAGCCTCGAAAACCGCGCGGTCCTCTCCGCGCGCCTCGGCAAACCAATGCCGCCCGATGGCAATTTCCCTGACTGCACCGCCAAGCTCCGCCGTCACTCGATTGCGTTGATCCATAGCCGCGGAATAGACCCCGAAATCGCAGAATTTCAGGTGGAACAGGTACAATTCGTCCGGCGTAAACAGCTTGGATGACTGCGTGAAATGCCCGCCACGTGCGATCTTGTCCCCGACGCTCAAAATGCAGGGTTTTGAATAGTGCGGGGCAAGGCGGACATGACGGCGCGGTCCGATGATGCAGTCCTCTATGGGCTGATCTTCCTCGTCGATCCGGTGGACCACCTCAAGCCCGACCGGCGTCAGCACCCGGCGAGGCTTCGCCGTCTCCAGATACTCCAGCAGGCTCATGCCCGCCTGCGGATCGAGCACCACCAGCTCATCCACGTCTCCGACGATCACATGATTGTAGTAACAGCGCAGACCCTGAACCAGATTGTTCAACATGCGCCACCGCTTCATATCGAAGTTCTTGTGCGGATCGCCGGGGATCCCGATAATGTTGCACCCCTCTGCCAGGCGCGCTACGTCGTCGCCGCGCCCGTGGTTCACGACATAGCAGTTCTCGCGTCCTAAAATACCGCCGTAATGGCGCAACCACGCCTTGAGGAAAAACGCATCATCGCGCACCATGGTCAGCGCTGCGGCTGTGCTCTGCATCGGCCCCGTCCTTTTTTGATCACCCTACCCTGACCGCCGCAGATTGAGAATTCCAAAACGATCATGCCCGAAACCCCCGTTCACATCGGCCCGTCCGGCTTCTTCGCAATCAAGCGCATCGACAAACCCATGCAGCAGTTTCAGGTTCTTGGAGAGCGCGCCAGCGGCACAAACCTGCTGCGCAAGACCATCGAAAAGAACCTCGACATCCAGCGAACCGAAGGACTTGGCTGGAAACACGGGTTTCCCCAAATGGTGGCGATCCCTGAACGGTTGCTGGTCTTGTGTATCGTGCGCAACGCTGCCGACTGGGCCCGGTCCATGTACAAACGGCCGTGGCACGGGCATCCGGAGCTCCAAAAGCGCGCCTTTCCCGACTTCATACGCCACCAATGGGTCACCATCGTGGACCGGCCTGCCGATTTTGAAATGATCCACCCGGAATTGGCCGTCAAGGGCGCGGCGCTGCAACTCGATCGCGATCCAATCAGCGGCCTGGCCTATGACAACCTCTTTGCGCTGCGCACAGCAAAGCTGCGGGCTTTGGCTGGCATGGCAAACCGGGGTCGCAATATCGTTTTCATCCGGATGGAAGATTTTACCGCAGATCCCGAACGGATGTTGAAGAAACTGTCAGAAGAGTTTGATATTTCGCCCAAAAGACCGTTTTACAAACCAGTTCTTCGGCGTCTGGGCACCCGGTTCAATCCGGCAGTAAACGACCGGCCAGATCCCCCGAACCCGATGCGAGATGCAGATCGTGCTCATATGCTGGCTCATCTCGATGCTGATATTGAGGCATCGTTCGGCTACACCTATACTTGAGCTTCGATCAATATGGCCCTGAAATCATTGACATTCGTACCAGTTGGGCCCGGTGTGAACAAATCCCCCAAAGCTTCGAACGCGCCATAAGGGTCCTGCGCCTCGATGAAGGCCCCCGGATCTCGGCCACAGGCGCGAAGCCGCGCAAGGCTGCTGCCATCCACAAACGCACCGGCATTGTCTTCCGATCCGTCAATGCCGTCCGTATCCGCCGCAAGCGCTGTTATCCCGTCGAGCCCCTCAAGCCCGGCGGCAAGGCTGAGCAGAAACGCCGTATTCCGCCCCCCGCGCCCGGGATTTTCACCGAGTGTGACAGTGGTTTCGCCACCCGAAAGCAGAACAATCGGCGCCTTGAAAGGCCGCCCGCGCAGGGCAACTTCACGCGCCAGCGCCGCATGCATCAGGCCGATGTCCTTGGCTTCGCCCTCGATCGCGTCGGACAGGATAACGGCCGGAAAGCCCATAGCCTCGGCCCGGGCCGCCGCAGCTTCAAGAGACAATCGGGCCGATGCGACCACCTTTACCTCATGCCCCATGAACCTTGGATCGCTCGGGTCCGGCGCGGTTGACGCATCACTTGAGATATGGCGCATAATCCCCTCAGGGAGAATGATTTTCCAGGATGATATGTGGGCAAGTGCATCCTGAGCCGTTACGCTGTCCGGAACCGTTGGGCCAGACGCCACCTGAGCGGGGTCGTCGCCGGGAACGTCGGACACAACAAGGCTGACCACCTTCGCTGGTGCGGCAGCCGCCGCCAGCCTGCCGCCCTTGATGCGGCTTGCGTGCTTGCGAATGGCATTCATCACGCCAATCGGGGCGCCGGAGGAAAGAAGCGCCTTGTTCAATGCCTGCTCGTCCTCCAGAGTCAGCCCCTCCGGAGGCGCGGGCAACAGCGCGGAGCCGCCGCCACAGACCAGAGCAACCACCAAGTCATCCTCGGTAAGCCCCTCCACAGCCTTGAAAACGGCCTCCGTGGCCACCATCCCAGCCGCATCTGGAACCGGGTGTGCCGCTTCCACGACCGGCAAATATCGACACGGCGCCGCATAGCCGTAGCGGGTGACAACCACCCCGTCGACCGGCGCGTCCCACAGTTTCTCGAAAGCCGCCGCCAATTGTGCCGCGCCTTTCCCCAGCGCCACGACGACCGTGCGCCCTTTCGGCCGCGCCGGCAGCACATCGGCCAGAGCCTTCACCGGATCAGCCGCCGCGACCGCCGCGTCGAAGAGTTCGGTCAGAAAAGCGCGATTATCCATGGTCATGATCCTTTGCCAGTGCTTCGACGGCGGCCTGTACTTTCGGCAATGGCGGACAGGATCGCCGCGTCTCCAATGAAACATGCAGCAGGAACTGATCGCAGGTCGCAAGCAGCGTCCCGTCCGTTGCCCGCTTCATCTCATGCCACAAGCGCAGCTTTTTCCCTGCGCCGAGACGGACCCTAGTTTCGACGTAAAACTCTTCTGAAACAAGTGTTTCCGCCAGATACTTAATGGTCGTTTCCGCCGTGAAATAGCTGTTTCCCGCGTCAATATACGCGCGATCGGCCCCCACATGACGCATCAACTCCTCGCTGGCGTCGCTGAACACCTGCCCGTACCGCCCTTCATTCATATGGCCATTCACGTCCGCCCAGTCCACCGGAACGCTGCGCCGCACCGTGACCAGAGGAATGGTCCGGGCCAATGGTTTACGCATCGTCTCTTCGTGGCGCGTGATCAATCCGCCAGCCGCCGCGTCTCGTCCTTTCAAAGCCCGCAAGATCGCGACAAGGTTGTCATCGCGCAACCGTTCGAGTTCCCGGATCGACATGTGCCCCGATTGAGCGTCTGATTGTCCAGCAATTGAATCGACCAATTCATTCGTAAAATCAGGCACATCCGTCAGTTTGCTCCAAGGCCACTTCAAACATGGACCAAACTGCGCCATGAAGTGCCGCATGCCTGCTTCCCCGCCCGCGATACGGTAGGTTTCGAACAATCCCATCTGCGCCCAACGCAGGCCAAACCCGTAGCGAATAGCATCGTCGATTTCCTGCGTTGTCGCGATGCCGTCCCGCACGAGCCACAAGGCTTCGCGCCACACGGATTCGAGCAAGCGATCCGCAATATGGGCGTCGATTTCAGCCTTCACGTGCAGCGGCTGCATTCCAATGGATGACAGCGTTTTCGAGGCCTTATCAATAACTTCAACGCCATTATTCACACTGGGAACTAACTCGACCAATGGCAGAAGGTAAACTGGGTTGAACGGATGCGCGACAAGAATCTGCTCCGGGCGTTCTGCGCCGTCCTGTAACTCGGACGGTTTGAAACCACTGGTCGAGGAGCAGATAATTGCCTCCGCCCGGCAATTGGCCTGAATCCCGGACAGGACTTCATGCTTGAGGTCGAGCTGCTCCGGCACGCTTTCCTGAATCCAACCGGCCCCAGCGACGGCTTCGGCCAGCGTCGCACAGTAAACCACGGTGCCGGGTTCGGGCATTGACGTATCGTAGAGCATGGGCAAGGCCCGCCGCGCGCCGTCAAGAACCGCGCCGACCTTGCGCTCGGCTTCCGGGTCGGGGTCGAAGATCCGAACCTGCCATCCCATAAGCGAAAACCGCGCGGCCCAGCCGCCCCCGATAACGCCGCCTCCAACGATAGCCGCTGTATTGGTCATGGTGCCTCCATCCGACTCAGATCGTAGCCATACCACGCAAGGATATCCCGCGCGGCCTGCAACCGCTCTCCCGGCCGCCCGGTCCGATCCATGATCCAGACCCGGCTGCCCCCCGGTTCGCCAAGCGCGGCCGTGCGGTTGTCCACATCGAGCCAGTGTACCCAGATATCCTCCGGGCCCATGGCATAGCGTCCGTTGCCCTCCGGCAAGAAGGGCAACCGCATACCGTTGATGATAATTGTGGTGCCTTCGATCGTGATCCGCGCACCGGGCGCGATCCCTGCGCCTTCAACCACCCGCCAATCGCCTGCAAGACGCGGGATGGTCACGTCGGCCTGGCTCGCGATCTGGACGGTGGGATTGCGCAGGGGAATGAACACGGATGGCAACGGCTTGGGAACGCAACCCAGCAGCGCGCCGCACAGGATCATCGCGCCGACACGCCTCATGGCAGGTACGCCTGAACCGCCCTGGCCATGACAGCGCCAAACTGGCGATGTGCTTCGGCGGTCCAATGCACGCCATCCTCCTCGGAGACGCAAACCGTCTCGCCCGCATCGACAAAGCCACAGCCAAGCCGCTGCGCCGCGTTGCGGATGTGATCGGTCATGCCAATCTGCCGCGCCTCTGCCCCGGCGTAGACATCGACAAGCGTCCCGCACTCACGCACCGGCGGTGGGGCAACAAGCACGATGCGCGCCACGACCCCTTCGGCCCGCGCCGCCAGGACAAGCCGCTCCAGCGAACGGGAAATCTCGTATCCCGTGACCGAGAACCGCCCTTTGAGATCGTTGGTGCCCAGCATCAGAACCATGAGATCAATGGGTTTATGACTGTGCAGGATGGCGGGCAACACGGCGAGCCCGTTGCGCATACCACCCTCGATCACGTCTTCATGGACCGTCGTGCGGCCGGGCAAACCCTCGGAAATCACCTGATGTGCCGTGCCCAGGGCCGCAGCCATGGCATCAGGCCAGCGGTCGCCTGGATCGTAACGCTCGGACACTCCGGGCACGGCCACGGGCTTTGTGCCATGCGTGTTGCTGTCGCCGTAACACAAGATAACCGCCATTTACCCAATCCTCCGCCTGCTCTTTGGTGCGGCCATCAAGGCCGCCCTGATCGGCAGGGTCAATCCCGATTGTGGCGGCAGGCCCTGCTTCCGGCATCGCACTGCGCCTCTTCCGCCGCAGTTTCAGAGCACGAGACATTCCCTGAAGACAAGCCACGCACCGCGCGCCGGTCAGTCTTCCTCCGAATGCGCGTCCCGCCCCCGGAACCCGGTGGCCACCACGAATTTCTCCGACGAATCCGACCGGCTGGCGGGCGGTTTGAAATTGGCAACCTTCTGAAACCGCTGTTTCAGGACATGCTGCAGCGAGCCTTCCGCCCCACCGGCCAGAACCTTGGCCACGAAGGTGCCGCCCTCTTCGAGCACATCAAACGCCAGCTGCGCGGCGGCCTCGCACAGGGCGATGATGCGGATATGGTCGGTCTGCTTGTGCCCGGACGCAGAGGCGGCCATGTCGGACATCACGACATCCGCATTGCCGCCGAGCCAAGCCTTGACCTTGTCGTCGGCGCCGTCCTCCATGAAATCCAGCTGGTGCAGCTCGGCCCCGGCAATCGGGTCCATTTCCTGCAGATCGACGCCAAGAACCGTCCCGACCGCCTTGCCCTGCTTCTCGCCAAGCGCATTGACCCGTTTCACGGCGACCTGACACCAGCCCCCCGGCGCGGCGCCTAAATCGACAACCCGCGCCCCCGGCACGAGAAAACGGTACTTGTCGTCAATCTCGACGATCTTGTACGCCGCACGGCCGCGATACCCATCGGTCTTGGCGCGCTTCACATAGGGGTCGTTCAGCTGTCGCTGCAGCCAGAGCGTCGAGGAGAGCTTGCGCCCGCGCGCGCTCTTGACCTTGACCTTGAGATCGCGCTGCCCGCGTCCCGACGAATTCTTCGGCCCTTTTGCCATCGCACTCTTTCCGGTTTTCACTGGTCCAAAAATATCCCCGGGGAGTCCGAAGGACAGGGGCAGCGCCCCCAAACCGGAATTTCCCCGAAAATTCCGCCCTCTTGGGGTCTATAGCGGCCCATCTTCCAGAACACCATCCGCGGACATCTGGGCATAGAGCAGCCCCTCGCGCAGGCCACGATCCGCAACCGAAAGCCGGTCCGTCGGCCAAAGGCGCAAAAGCGCCTGCAAGATCGCGCTGCCGCTCATGATCAGCGCGTGACGATCCGGGCCGATCCTGGGATCCCGACGGCGCCCGCTCGGCCCCATCTGCAGATAGCCCTGGATCACCGCCTCGATCTGATCGCTCGACATGCGCAGCCCGTCGACCTTCGTGCGATCATAGCGGCGCAAGCCAAGGTGGGAGGCGGCCACGGTTGTCACGGTCCCGGAGGTGCCGACGATCTGAAACCCCTCGCGCGGCTGTTCGTCCTTGTAAGGTGCGAATTCCGCGAGGTTTTCTTCGAACAGCCAGCTCATGAGAGCATAGCGCGCGGCGTCGTCGTCCACATCGCCGAACTGATCACGCAGCGTGGCCACGCCCAGCGGCACACTGATCCAGTCGACCACCCGCGCCGTCGGAAACGGGCTGGCCGGGGCGTGAAACCCCGCGTGCAGCCGCATGATCGCACGCGGCCGGTCTCGCGGGTCAACCTTGGACAGATCAATCCACACCAGCTCGGTCGAGCCGCCGCCAATATCGACCACCAAAAGCTGTTCGGTCTTGGTGGACACCAACGGCGCACAGCTGATCACGGCCAGCCGCGCTTCTTCTTCGGGCTGGATGATTTCAAGTTGCAGGCCGGTTTCCCGTTTGACCTGACGGATGAAATCGCGCGCATTGCGCGCCCTGCGGCAGGCCTCCGTCGCCACGAGCCGCATGTTGCGGACCTGATGGCGGTCTATTTTCTGTTGGCACACGCGCAGAGCCGCGATGGTTCGCGCCATCGAAGCCCGGCTCAAACGGCCGTACTTTTCGAGCCCCTGCCCAAGCTGGACGGACTTCGAGAAGCTGTCGACCACATGAAACTGGCTGCCCTTTGGCTGGGCAATCAGCATGCGACAACTATTGGTACCCAAATCCAACGCCGCATAAAGGGCGTTCGGATCGGGCCTGTCAGGCGCGGTGCTTTCGACCGGTTTCGGGAAAGCGCCCGCACCTTTGGGACGCTTGGGCGCCATGATTTTGCGCCTTTTCCGATATCAACTTGCTCTCAGGATAGGCGGGCGGAGGGTGTCACGCAAGCACCATGACTGCGCACGTCGAAAGGATTGTCGTAATACGATGAAAGGAAACCATATTCCGCGTCCAGCCGCACCCGAAGCGCGTCCAGCGTCGCAGGTTTGAGATCCTCCGCCCTCAGCCGCGTTCCGCTGCTATTTGCGCGTGGCAAGGACACCGCCTGATTGCACCGCTGTGACAGATCCTCGCCGAGGATGGCCATCTCCTCTGTGCGGTAAACACGGCTGTAGGCCCCGAGGTCTGGCCCGAGGAACACCGGCGCGGGCAGAACGTGATGTTTGATTCCGGACACCGCCTGCGCATAGGCCGTCAGATGGGAAAAAAAGAAATCCGGATCGGGCTCCATCGGCAGCGCCACCCGGCCGCTTTGCAACGACCAGGCATTGCGCAAATCGCCAAACTCCTGAACACGGTTGGTCCAGACCGACAACAGCCGCGCCAGCGGATCGCGGACAACGCAAAACCGGAAATACCCCTCCAGCCGCGCCATCTGCCGGGCACGAAATCGCCGTGTCGGATAAAGCCGGTGCCACGTGTGCACGTCCCGTGTTTCCCTGGGCGGCAGGCTGACGACTGGGTCAAGCAGCGCGAGTGCCTTCTTCACCGAAGAGCAGGCCGCCTTGGGCAATGGCACATAGGCCAGTTGATACGCCTCGATCCGCACGACCATCGACGGCTTCCCT
The DNA here is from genome assembly GCF_048553275.1 of Pacificoceanicola niger. Classification (NCBI taxonomy): domain Bacteria; kingdom Pseudomonadati; phylum Pseudomonadota; class Alphaproteobacteria; order Rhodobacterales; family Roseobacteraceae; genus Pacificoceanicola; species Pacificoceanicola niger. The sequence continues at coordinate 435,610 of NZ_JBLZMW010000002.1, read as the reverse complement.
CCTTTTCGCGATCCGCGCCATCGTCCCGAACAAACAACAAGATCCGATGAAGCCACTGGACCTTTCGGTCTGGACGCCACTGTGCGACATCCTAGCCTGTCGGTAAATGCGCGGCACAGGTCGAAATCCGACCCTGCCGCTCCCGCAGCACCCGTTAGACACAACACAACACGAACTGGAATCACCTCCATGGCAGATCTGACTATCGTTTTCTGGCGCGACATCCCGGCGCAGGTCATCGTCGGCAAAGGCCGGCGCGGCGCCAAGGCCATCCTGCCCGAGCGCTTCGAGCAGGCGATTGACCGCGCCGCAATGAAGGTCGGCGCGTCGGACACCGATGCCTATCTTGCCGAATGGCGCAAAGAGGTCACCGGCACCGTCGAGGGCGACGGCCAGGAGGCCGCCAACGCCGAGGCGGCCCGGCTGGACGCAGAATACGATCATGAGCGCATCAAGGCGCTCATCGCAAACGACGGCTGGGCCTGAGGCCCGGTGCAATGACCCTGAGGGAGGCAGTCATGGCCCTGTTGAATTTCCGCAAGCGTGAAGAGCGCAGCCCCGCGACCGGCAACGGCGAAATCGAGGCTTTCCTGCAGAATTATTCCATCGAGGTGATGCCCCGCACCGCCGAGAAGGTCGAGGACTTCCGCGCGCTGCTTCCCGCCGGCACCCGCGTCTACATCGCCCATATCGAGGGGACCCCGATCGAGGACATGGTCGCCACCGCCAAACGCTTGAACGGCGAGGGCTACACGGTCATGCCGCATTTTCCGGCGCGCATCATCAAGGACAAGGCCACGCTCGGCGACTGGATTGCCCGCTACCAGGGCGAGGCGAACGTACGGCAGGCGCTGCTGCTCGCCGGTGGCGTGAACCAGCCGCATGGCGATTTCCACAGCTCCATGCAGTTGATGGAAACCGGTCTGTTCGATGAGGCCGGTTTTGAGCGGCTGCACGTCGCGGGCCATCCCGAAGGCAACAGGGACATCGACACGAAGGGTGGTGATGCACTGGTCATGGAGGCGCTGCGCTGGAAACAGGCGTTCCAGTCGCGGACCGACGCCAGGATGGCCCTTGCCACCCAATTCGCCTTCGACGCCGACCCGATCATCGCCTGGGCCGATCGGTTGAAGGCCGAAGGCATCACGTTGCCGATCCACATCGGCATCGCGGGCCCGGCCAAGCTGCAGACCCTGATCAAATTCGCCATCGCCTGCGGCGTCGGCCCCTCGCTCAAGGTGCTGCAGAAACGCGCCATGGACGTGAGCAAATTGCTGCTGCCCTATGAGCCGACGGAGGTTTTGTCAAAGCTCGCCGCGCACAAGGCCGCCAACCCTGATTTCAATATCGAGAGCGCGCATTTCTTCCCGCTCGGTGGCATCAAGACCAACGCACAATGGGCAATTGATCACGGCGGCGCTTCTGCGGTTCCAGCCGCCAAAGCAGGCTGATAAGAAGCCGAGCATGAAACACGCATTGCTCTTTGATCTGGACGGCACGCTGATCCAGTCCGACCCCCTGCATTTTGCCGTGTTCTCCGAAATGTTCGAAGAACGCGGCCAAAGCATCGACGAAGCCTTCTATATGGAGCACATCCATGGGCAGCTGAATCTCGACAGCTTTCCGCGGTTGTTTCCGGGCGAGGATGCGCAGGCGCTTTCGGATCTCAAGGAAGACCGGTTTCGTGCGCGTCTGACCGGGGGCCAGTCCCCGATGCCCGGAGCGCCGGAGCTGCTGCGGACGGCCCGCGCCGCTGGCTGGGGCCTTGCCGTGGTGACCAACGCCCCGCGCATCAATGCCGAGCACATGCTGGCGGCCATAGGGCTGCGCGAGGCTTTCGAGGTTCTGATCATCGGAGACGAATGCGCGCGCGGCAAACCCGATCCAGAGCCTTATCTGGCCGCCATGCGGATGCTGCACGTCCAGCCAGAGCACTGCGTCGCGTTCGAAGACAGCCCATCCGGCCTCAAGGCCGCCCGCGCCTCCGGTGCCTATACAGTCGGCATTCGCTCCGCCGGTGACGACCCACATCTGCGCGCCGCCGGTGCGCATGAGACCATTCAGGATTACAACGACCCGGGACTGGAAACCATTCTGGCCCGCCTCGCAGGAGAAAACGCATGACCCGCACCGTAATCGAGTCGGCCACGAAAACCGCCATCATCGGCTTTGACCAGCCGTTCTGCGTCATTGGCGAGCGCATCAACCCAACCGGGCGCAAGATCCTGAACGAGGAACTGGAGCGCGGCGATTTTTCCCGCGTAGAGGCCGACGCGCTGGCGCAGGTCGCCGCCGGAGCCACCGTTCTGGACATCAACTCCGGTGCGGTCTTTTCCAACAAGATGGCCGAAGATCCTCGGTATGCCGACAACAATTTCGTTGAGCCGACGCTGATGAAACAGCTGGTCGAATGCGTTCAGGCCGTCACCGATTGCCCGCTGTGCATCGACAGCTCCGTGCCCGGCGCGCTGGAAAACGGCCTTGCCGCCGCCAAGGGCCGCCCGCTGCTGAACTCCGTCACCGGCGAGGAGGAGCGCCTCGAACTCGTCCTGCCGCTGGTCAAGAAGTACAACGTCCCGGTCGTGGCGATCTCCAACGACGACACGGGCATCTCCGAGGACCCGGAAGTACGCTTCGCCGTGGCCAAGAAGATCGTCGAACGCGCCGCCGATTTCGGCATTCCGGCGCATGACATCGTGGTCGACCCGCTGGTCATGCCGATCGGCGCCATGGCAACGGCGGGCCTGCAGGTCTTCACCCTCGTGCGCCGCCTGCGCGAAGAGCTGGGCGTGAACACCACCTGCGGCGCGTCGAACATCTCCTTTGGCCTGCCCAACCGCCACGGCATCAACAACGCCTTTCTGCCAATGGCCATGGGAGCTGGCATGACTTCGGCGATCATGAACCCCGTCGCCCTGCCCGTCGGCCCCAAGGCCATCGCGGAAAAACGCGCCGCCGTGGAGGCTGCTGGCATCATCCTGCCCGAGGGCATGGACGACGAAAGCTTCGTGAAGCTGTTCGGCATGGGCAGCACCCTGCCCCGCCCGGGCAAGGAAATGGAAGCGATCCGCGCGGCTAACTTCCTGACCAACAATGACGACTCGGGCGGCGCATGGATCCGCTTCAACAAAGCCCCCGGCGAGCCGGGCGCCGACGGTGCAACGAGTGGCCGCCGCGGCGGTCGCCGCCGCCGGGGCTGATCCAAGGCCTTGAAAAAGAAAAGCCCCGGGGTCAAACCCGGGGCTTTTTTCCTGGCGGCCCGACGCTCAGCAGCGACGCGAGCAAAGGTTCTCGCATGGAATGCCATCGTTGTCGCCATCGCGAACGCTCTGCCCGCATTGCAACAACTTAAAGCAAGCCTCGGCGCAAGAACTCAACTTCTTGCAGCTGACATTGCGGCAATCAAACGCCTGCGCCGTACGAAAGGCATTGATGCGCTCGGTGGGCGTCCGCTCTGACCCATCGGCGGCAGCAAACGCACCCCAGGAAATAAGGGCGACAGCAACAATCGCTTTTTTCATACGTTCACCGTCCCGTAATCCGACTCGCATTAACCATTTGTTAACGTCCGTCAGAGGCACGAATATGGCAACCCCGCGTTGACCAACGGTCCGGAGGCACCGGTCACGCCCGCTCCTGCAGCGTCTCTTTTCAAATGCTCAAAACAAAACGCGGGCCAAAGGCCCACATTTGTCGGCCGGGCGTAGCCCGGGCAAAATCCGGCAACGCCTCAATGCGCCTCCGCGTCACCCTTGCCGCCGAACACTGCCGACCACAGCGGCGCGATCAGCTTCACGCCCACCGGGATCAACAGCAATCCCCAGGCCAGTCCGAGAACGAAGTCCAGCGCAGCGGTGATACCCCACTCCACCGCTGGCTGCGCGCCGCCGTAATCGACGGCAATGTGGTGGATGAACTCCTCCGGCCCGTGCCAGCCCATCTGCGCCAGCGAATGCACAATGATCGAGCCGCCAACCCAAAGCATCGCGGCTGTGCCCACTACCATCAGGATCTTCAGCATCCATGGCATGAACTTCACGATTCCCCGGCCAAGCGCCCGCGTCAAACCAAGACGCCCCACCTGACTAAGCCACAAGCCAATGTCGTCCATCTTGACGATCACGGCCACCGCGCCATAGACCGCAAAGGTGATCCCAACCGCGACAACCGCCAGCACAGCCGCCTGCATCCACAGCGTGGGCTGTTCGATCTGGCTCAGGGCAATGGTCATGATCTCCGCCGACAGGATGAAATCGGTCTTGATCGCGCCCTGCACCTTTTTCTCTTCAAGATGGGTCGGATCGCCGATGTCATGGCTGCCGTCCGGCCCGCCCGAATGGTCGTCGTGCGGCATCACCACATGGGCGATCTTTTCCGCCCCTTCAAAGCACAGATAACTACCCCCGAGAATAAGCAGAGGCGGCACCAACCACGGCGCAAAGCTGGCCATCAAAAGTGCAAGCGGCAGCAGGATGATCAGCTTGTTGAACAGCGAGCCGCGCGCGATACGCCAGATGATTGGCAACTCCCGCGCCGGTTCGAAGCCCTGCACGTATTTCGGCGTCACCGCCGCATCGTCGATAAGCACACCTGCGGTCTTTGACCCGGCCTTCGCCGCTGCCGCGGCGATGTCGTCGACCGACGCTGCCGCCACTTTGGCAATTGCCGCAACATCGTCCAATAGCGCCAAAAGACCGCTCATGCCATTGCTCCTCTTTTCATCTGTCGCACTCTACCCTCTGCACGCCCCGGCGCAAGACGAGCCGTCCTCCCCCTTGTGCGCCCAGAACAAGGCAGCCACCCGCAATCGCCCAGTTCTTGACGAAGATGCTCATCTGCCACGGATCGTCCGGGATCAGGTGGAAGTAAGACGTCGCCATGCAATAAAGCGCGAGAGCCACCGCCATTGGCCGCAGGAAAACACCGGCAATCAACGCCAGCGCCGCGCCAAGATTGAACAGCGCCGCCGGCCAGACAAGCCAACCCCAAAGCCCCGCATCGCGCAACAGACCCACGGCTGGCGCCGGATCCGCGAGCTTCTGAACAAAGCCGGCAATGAATAGCGCGGCAATCAGGCAGCGCCCCGCAAATGCCATCCAATCCTGATAGCGCATGACTGATTCCCGTATCCTGTGAACGCTGCCGATCCGTTATCGCAAACGTGGAAATCAGTTAGCGCAACCAAGACTCCTGCCCACAGGTTTATCGCTAACATGTTGGCAAAAAACAGAATTTAACTTTGCAGCAGCAGCATGCCTCCGTATACCCGGCGTCAAGACATGGTTTTTGGAGACACGCGCATGACTGTCACGGTTGGTATCAACGGATTTGGCCGGATTGGCCGCTGCACGCTCGCCCATATCGCCGAAAGCGCCCGCAACGATGTGCAGGTGGTCAAGATCAACGCGCCGGGTCCGATAGAAACCCATGCGCATCTGCTGCGCTACGACAGCGTCCATGGCCGCTTTCCCGGCGAAGTCAGGGTGACCGACAACAGTATGGATCTCGGGCGCGGCCCGATCGACGTTATGTCCTCCTATGAGCTCGACGCGCTTGATTGGGGCGGCTGCGATGTGGTCCTCGAATGCACGGGACAGTTCAATGATGGCACAAAGGCCGCCGCACACCTGCAGCGCGGTGCCAAGTCCGTGCTGATCTCCGCGCCCGCAAAGAACGTGCAGAAAACCGTCGTCTATGGCGTCAATCACCGCGATCTGGTGGCCGGGGACACGATGATCTCCAACGGCTCGTGCACCACCAACTGCCTCGCGCCGTTGGCCAAGGTGCTTGATGAGGCCATCGGCATCGAAAGCGGCATCATGACCACGATCCACAGCTATACCGGCGACCAGCCGACGCTCGATCGCCGCCACAAGGACCTCTACCGCGCCCGCGCCGCCGCCATGGCAATGATCCCCACATCGACCGGCGCCGCCAAGGCCCTGGGCGAGGTGCTACCCGGTCTCAAGGGCAAGCTGGATGGCACGTCGATGCGCGTGCCGACACCCAACGTCTCGGCCGTCGATCTGACCTTTTACGCGGGCAAGGATGTTACCGTCGAGAACGTGAACGCGGTCGTCGCAGAGGCCGCTGCAGGCCGCATGGGGTCGGTCCTGTCCTATGATCCGGAACCGAAAGTTTCCATCGACTTCAACCACACCACCCATTCGTCGATCTTTGCGCCCGACCAGACCAAGGTCACCGGCAAGCGTCTGGTCCGCGTTCTGGCCTGGTACGACAATGAATGGGGCTTCTCCGCCCGCATGGCCGATGTCGCCGGTGCCATGGGCCGCCTGCTGCACTGATCCCGGCAGCCAGACTGGTATCAAGCGGTGCCCGGCCTGCGGCCGGGCGCTTTTTTGTTTGGAATTTTGGGGCTTTGCCCCCTCTGGCCTTCGGCCATTCACCCCCAAGGGTATTTGGAGACCAAAGACGCGCGCGTCTGCACCCTGACGTTTTCGGTCAGAGAAATACCTATGGAAGCCCTGCGGAACGGTCTTCGAGAACCGCGCCGTGGGTCTCAGAGATAATCGGCGCGTTGCAATCCGTATTTGGCCATCTTCTCGTTCAGGGTCCGTCGCGGCAGGCAAAGTTCGTCCATGACCTGGCTAATCGAGCCTTTGTGGCGGCGCATGGTGTTGTCGATCAACATCCGCTCAAACGCCTCGACATATTCTTTCAGCGGCTTGCCTTCGGTGGTCATAACAGGCTGCATTTGATCGTGGTCGCTCATCAGCAGGGAGGCAATCGTGCCCTGCCCGCGCCGCGATTGCAGCACGGCGCGTTCAGCGAGATTGATGAGTTGGCGGACGTTGCCGGGCCACGGGGCCTGAAGCAATTGCGCCGCCTCCTGGGCGGAGACGTTCGGTGCTTCACAGCCGTATTCGTCGGCGTATTGCTCGCTCAGGCGTGTGAACAGCGTCAGGATGTCCTCGCCGCGGGCGCGCAGCGGCGGCACGACGATCTTGAGCGCCGCAAGGCGGTAGTAGAGATCAGGGCGCATGGTGCTCTCGCAGGTGCGGCCCTCGTCCTGCAGGTTACAGATCGCCACGATGCGCGTCTCCGGCGGGTTGCCCTGTTCATCGAGCACGGACAGCAGCCGTGCCTGTGCGCTGTCGCTGAGCGCTTCGATATCCTCAAGGACCAGCGTCCCGCCTCGCGCCTCTTCGATCGCAGGCAGGCGACTTTCCTCGGGCTGCATGGGGCCAAAGAGCCGGGACAGGAGCGCATCCTCGTCCAGCGCAGCACAGCTGACCAGAACGAATTTCTTCCCGGCCCGCGCGCCCACCGCGTGCAGCGCATGCGCCACGAGCGTCTTGCCCGTGCCGGTTTCGCCCTCGATCAGCACATGGCCGTCGGCCTGTCCGAGATCGAGAATATCCTCGCGCAGCCGTTCCATGACCGGAGAGGCGCCGATCAGCTTGCGCATGATCTGCTCACCACCCGCCAATTCGCGCCGCAGCGCGCGGTTGTCGAGAGTCAGGCGCCGCGCATTCGTCGCCTTCTTGGCCAGTTCGGACATTCGGTCCGGGTTGAACGGCTTTTCGAGGAAATCAAATGCCCCGATCCGCATCGCCTCAACCGCCATGGGCACATCGCCATGTCCGGTGATCATTATGACCGGCAGTGCCGAATCCGCGCCCATCAGTTTCTTGAGGAACTGAATGCCATCCATGCCGGGCATCTTGATGTCCGAGATCACGATCCCCGGATAATCCGACCCGAGGCTGCCAAGCGCATCTTCGGCGCTGGCAAAGGTTTCCGTGTCATAGCCGGAGAGCGCCAGCCATTGGCTGATCGACTGACGCATATCCTTCTCGTCGTCGACAATGGCGATTTTCATGGCTGTGGACATTCTGTTTTCTTCCTTATTCCGCTGCCTGCGATGCATCGATCAGGACCGGCAGTTGCATTTCAAAAACCGCGCCACCCCGTTCGGAGTTCCGCGCGGTGAGACGGCCGCCCAGATCGGCCACGATCCCCGAAGAGATCGCCAGACCAAGCCCCACGCCATCGCCCGGCTGCTTGGTGGTGTAGAACGGCTCGAACAGCGATTCGAGATCCTCGATGCCGTGGCCATTGTCGCGCACCGACAGGGTGGCGGTCTCGCCGGCGGCGAGGATGATCTCGATCTGCGGGTCATCCACCGATTTGGTAGCGTCGAGCGCATTGCGCAAGAGGTTGACCAGCACCTGTTCGATGCGCATCCGGTCGCCCATCACCCGCACCGGATCGTCGGGCAGGATGCGACCGATCTTGACCCGGCGCGATTTCAACTGTGGTTCCATCATCGACAGGGAGGAGGCCAGAGCCTCCGCCATATCCACCGGGCTGAGCGCTTCTTGGCCTTTGCGCGCATAGCTTTTGAGCTGTCGCGTGATCGCGCCCATGCGCTCGATCAGATCGTCAATACGGTGAAAGGCAGTCAGCGCCTCTTCGGGACGGTTGCGGCGCATAAGCAGGCGCGCACCGGCAAGATAGGTCTTCATCGCCGCCAGCGGCTGATTCAATTCGTGGCTGACAGCGGCGGACATCTCACCCAGAGCGGCCAGCTTGGAGGACTGCGCCAGCGATTGCTCGGCCACCGCGAGGTTTTCCTGAACCCGCTCCCGTTCGGCCATTTCTGCCTGCAATCGGGCGTTCAGTGCACGAAGCTCGGCACTTTCGCGCTGAAAAAGGGCCATTCGGAGCGCCGTCTTGCGCGACAGGAAATAGAAGGCCAGCGCCGCGAGAATGGCAAAACCCATGATCTCCAGCGCCAGCACCGCGTTCACCTTCTCGCGCACGGAGGCGTAGGTGGTGAACGTCGTCAGGGTCCAGCCACGGAACGGGATGCGTCCGTCGATCCGCATCACTGCCTCGCCTGACAGATAGGCGTCGGGCTGTTCGCTGGTCCAATCCGATGTCGCGCGAATGGCGCGCTCGATGGCGCTGTCGGCGGGTTGCCGTTCCAGCGCCTCCGGCGTGGTCAGCCCGCGCCAGCGTGGTTCGGTTGCGAGGATGATGCGTCCGTTGCTGTCGGTCACCATGACCGCATCGGAAATCCCCGCCCAGGCCCGCTCGAACTTGGCCAGGTCGACTTCAACCACGATCACGCCGATTGCCTGGTTCTGGCTTTCGACGCGCCGCGAATAGGTAAAGCGAAAGCCTCCCGCCTCGCGCTCGATCACCGTAAAAACGGTTGTGGAGGAGCGCAGCGCGTCTACGAAATAGCCCAGCGTCTTGTGCGTCTCGCCCAGCCTGTTTCGATCCGTGGCCGCCACCGTCCGCCCATCGGAGTCAAGCAGCATCAGCGAGGCCGCGCCAATCTCGTCGACGAAGGAAATCAGCCGTTGCGAGGACTGCGTGTAATCCGCCGCATTCAGCGCACCGATCAACGCCGGATCGCGGGCCAGAAGCTGTGGGACGATCGCGTTGCGCCGCAGCTCGGAAATCAGGTTACCGGAGTAAAGCGCCAGACGAAGCTCGGCGCGGTTGCGCGTCGTTTCAGTAAAGCGCCCGGTCAAAAGCGTGTTGGTGGTCCAGATCGTAGCCACCGCCGCCACGATCAAGACGCCGAGCGCAAGCCGCACCCGCCAGGACAGCGGGCCGGTTCGGCGCGGACGGGTGATCGAAGAGCGGCGGGTCGACATGCGCCAAAGGATAGGCCCGCCGCGCCGTGCTCACAAGTCAGGCCTCGCTGAGCACCGTGGTCAAATGAGCGAAAAGGCGCGCACCATCTTCGTTTCCATGGGCATTTTCCGCCGCCCGCTCTGGATGCGGCATCATCCCGAGCACCCGGCGGTTGGCCGACAGGATCCCGGCGATATCGCGCGCGGAGCCATTCGGATTGTCCGTGTAGCGAAACGCCACGCGACCTCCCCCCTCTAGCGCGTCCAGGGTTGCCTCATCCGCGAAGTAATTGCCGTCGTGATGCGCAATCGGCACGCCGATCTCCTCGCCCACGGTGTAGCCTTGCGTAAACACGCTGTCCGCCGTCTCAACCCGCAGCCCAACCGTGCGACAAATGTACTTGAGCCCCGCATTGCGCAGCAACGCTCCGGGCAGGATGCCGGTCTCGGTCAACACCTGAAAGCCGTTGCAGACGCCGAATGCGTAGCCGCCGCGCGCCGTATGGGCCACCACCTCGCGGCAGATCGGGGATTGCGCGGCAATCGCGCCGCAGCGCAGGTAATCGCCAAAGGAAAACCCGCCGGGAATGCCGACGATATCGACCTTGGGCAGCGCCGTATCCTTGTGCCAGACCATTTCAACCCCAAGACCGGCCTGTTCAAAGGCGCGCTTGAGATCACGGTCACAATTGGAGCCGGGAAAGACGATGACGGCAGCTTTCATGGATCACCTCTTGGGGTCTGGGCTATGCGGATGCTGCTACAACCTCCGCCGCACAGGCGCAAGCCTGCTCAACCCGCGCCGCGCGCCTTCCAACGCCAGAACAGCAAAGAGGCCAGAACCGCAGGCACGCAGAGCGCAAATCCCAAGTATAGGACAATCCAGCCCGCCGCATGGACATGCGGTCCGGGGACCATCACATCACGGTCCTGATCCGGGAAAACGATGATCTCATGCGCGCTGCCGACCTCGAAATCCAACGACGGGTCCGACATATGTGAAGAGGCGCCGGCCTCACGCCCGTCCGGCAGGCTGTATTGGAAAACCGGCGAATAGGTTTTGGGTTCATCCGAAAAGATCCACGGGATGTCATTATCCCATTCATAGACCCGCTCGACGGTGCCCGTCACCCGAACGCCCTGACTCAGGTGGTAGGTTTGCAGCAGAAGTTCGATAAGGCCACCGCCGATCATGCAGACCGGCAAGACCCAGACCAGAACCCAGACCCGCCAGCTGATCTGACGGGTGCCATCCCCTCTGGTGTGCAGGAAATAGGCTTTCCCCATAGGGTTACCGTGTGAAGTCCGTGATAACGGCCACACCCGGCGGCGCGGCATTGTCAAAGGCGGCAAGCTCCGCCGTGGCATCGCTGAGCCCGACCCGACGGGCGACGATCGGGCTGAGGTCCACAAGGCCGCCCGCCACCATGTTCAGCAGATCGCCATAGCGATGAGCGGGCATCCCTCGGGTGCCGTAAATCGCCAGCTGACCGGAATAGACCACATCCCATGGCAAGGTCATGTTCAGATGATCTCCCGCAGGCATGCCGATCTGCACCATTCGGCCCAGCTTGCGCAACGCGCGCATCGCCGCTTCGGTCGTTGCCGGAATGCCCAAGGCCTCCAGCGCCACATGCGCGCCGCCTCCGGTGATCTCGCGCACCGCCTCGGCGGCATTGCCTGCGCTGGCGTCTACCACCGCATCCGCGCCCAGAGCCCTGGCATGGGTCAGCTTGTCTTCGACAACGTCGACAACCACGACCCGCGCCCCAAGCGCCCGGCCAAGCAGCATCGCCGAGAGGCCAACGCCGCCACAGCCGAACACCGCCAGCCACTCGCCTGGCCTGAGCGCCGCGCGTCCGGTCAGCGCCTGCCAGGCCGTCGTCACCCGGCAGCCAAAGGCCGCCGCCAGATCCGGCGCGATGGTGTCCGGCAGGCGAGTCAGGTTTTCATCGGCGAACGAAACAGCGACGTATTCGGCAAAGGAGCCGGGCGCGGTAAAGCCCGGCAGCACCTGATTGGCGCAAATCGTCTGATGCCCGGCAGAGCAATCCGGGCAGGCCCCGCAGGCCAGGATGAACGGCGCGATCACCCGGTCTCCCACGGACCAGCGTGTCACACCGGCGCCCACGGCAACCACCTCGCCGCAAAACTCATGCCCGGGAATATGCGGCAGAACCACCGCATCACCGCCGGTCCAGACATGCCAGTCGGAGCGGCAGATCCCGCTCGCCAGCACGCGCAGCACAACGCCGCCCGCAGGCGGCGCCGGATCGTCCACCGTGACAATCTCCAGCGGCGCGCGATACCCGATAAGCTGCGCCGCGCGCATCACTGAAGCTCGATGCTGTAGCTTTCAATGACCGTGTTCGCGAGCAGCTTGTCGCACATCGCCTTCACGGTCTCTTCGCTGGTGCCCTCGGCCAGATCCAGTTCGATCACCTTGCCTTGGCGGACGCCCTCGACACCCTCAAAGCCAAGCGCACCGAGCGCATGCCGGACCGCCTCGCCCTGCGGATCGAGAACCCCGTTCTTCAGCATCACATGTACCCGAGCCTTCATCTCGCCGTCCTTTTCCGATGCCACGCAGGCCGCGCGGCGCGTTGATCTCATGGCCCCGGGTGAAACCCTGCCTGCGCGCAAAATGCAAGGGCAAAGCGGGCTGCGGCTATTCCTTGTTTCCCCGGCGCGACAGGTCCCTGGCCTTTTCGTGGATCAGGAACGCGCCCCTCGGATTGCCGGTCAGATCGTTGTTCTCATAGGTTCCGGCGCCGCCTTCCAGCACCTCGATGGCATAGTATCCGCTGCGACTGACACGGTTGCCGCGCAGGATCGGATGCCCCCCCGATTGCACCACCACTCCGGAAAAGGCATTGCGGAAGATGTCGTTGTTCTCGACCATACCGCGTCCGTCTTCGAGAAAGAACAGCCCGCTCTGCTTGCCGTCCCGGATCGAATTGCCCTTGATCAAAGGATCGCCACCGGTGCGCACCTCGATGCCGCTGAAGGCATTGCCATAGATCGTATTGCCCTCGATCCGTCCCAGCGCATTGTCGGAGACAAGGATGCCCCCCTCCTGCCCGTCCCGCACCACGTTGCCCTTGATCAACGGATTCCCCGATCCCTTGATGGAAATGCCCACCATGGCGTTGGCCGCAATCACGTTGTCGATGATCTCGCCTGTGCCGCCCTCGTTGACAAAGATCCCCTGCCCCAACCCGTCGCGGATCGTGTTGCCGCGTACCAGAGCCTCGCCGCGGTCGCGCAGTTCGATCGCCGCAAAGGTGTTGCCGTAAAAGACATTGTCCTCAACCGTGCCCTTGCCGCCTTCAAAAATGAAAAGGCCGCCCTCGGCGCTGTCGTGAATCTCGTTGCGGCGCACCTGCGCGCCGACGTTGTTGCGCAGGGCCACGGCGGCAAGGCCCTTCGACGCAATGTCATTGTCCTCGATCGCCACCGATCCGGACAGAACATGTACCCCGAAATAATCGCCGCCCGCCTGCCGGATGGTCAGATTGCGGATCACGCCCTTATCCGCCTCCCAACGGATCACGCTGTTCCCGCTCACCTCCAACACGATATCGCCCCGGTTGCCGACCCCGATCAGCTCGACCGGGCGCGAGATGTCGAGCCCTTCGGTGTAGATCCCCGGCTGGATCTCGATCTGCGCGCCCTCTCTGGCGGCCGCAACCGCATCCGCGAGCGAGCGGTAATCGCCGCTGCCATCGGCCGCCACGCGGATTGCGCCGCCCGCACGGGGCGGCGCGGCAGCCGCGAGCGCCGGTTTGGCCGCTGGCGCCTCGGGCGCGGCGGCTGTTTCGGTGCAGCGGCGCTTGACCATCGCCTTGGCCATGATGGCAAAGGTATGCGCGCTGCATTGCGACAGGTAGGCCTCATAACCGCCACAGCCGAGCTGTTTGGCCTCGCTCCAGAGCGCGTCGCAGGCGTTGCTCTCCGGCATGGCTGCGCGCTTCGGCGTCTCCACCACCGGCACTGTCGGCGCCGCGGGCCTGACCGCGACCGCCGGAGCGGGTGCAGGCACCGTGGTCCCCGCCGCCGCCCGCAAGACGCGGCTGTTGGCCAGGATGCGGCTCATCGGGATTGCCATGTTGAAACCGGTGCGATTGTCCCCGGCATGATGCAGCGCGATCACCCGCTTGTCGGTGATGCGAATGACCGGAGAGCCGGAATTGCCCCCCAGCGTGTCGCAGGTGTGCACCAGCTTGCCCTCGTCCGAAATCGCCGGGGTCGCGGCGGCGCAGCCCTCGCGGCTGATGTGCTGTGACTGGCCCTGCGGATGGCCGATGATCCACAGGAATTCCGAATCTTCGGGATCTTCCCCGGCCAGCTCCATCACGCCGAATTTCGCCGACGGATTGCCGAAAACCCGCAGCACCGTGTAATCGAGCGAACGGCTGGTCTCGACGATCAGCGGAGAGATGGTATAGCGCGTGGCGCCCTGACTGCGGCCCGGCTGGATATACCCCGCCACGAATTGCGCCGCCTGCACGTTGCTCTGTGCCCCGGTGGGGTCGCCGTCCATGCCGGGAATGCAGTGATGGTTGGTTATAATGTGCTTTTCGTCGACGATGAAGGCCGTGCAAAAGCCGGTCTGTCCGTTGGCATAGAGCGTATCGAGCCGCCCGATCGGCCGCCCGAGCCGCACCGCCGGGCTGTTCTCGCCGTATTCGATGATCGGCTCGTTCTGATAATCGCCAAAGGCCTGCTCCAGCGTGAAGCCCCCGGCAGAGCCCACCGACTGGCGCGGCTGAATGACGATATTGCCGAAATCTTCCGGGTCGAACTGCGCCGGGGCTTGCGCGGTGGCGGCGCTGCCAAGGACGAAAACGCTCAGGATAACGGCGTGGAAAAGGCGGCGCATGGCAGTGTTCCCGAAATGACTTTGGCAATACCCCAAGCCTATCCCGCCGCCCGGGCATCCGCCAAGCCCGGAATACCTTGGTTTTGGTCAAACGACGCGCGACAGGGCCAAAGTCCGATCATCACGGCGATTTGCGCCACACATCCTTGGTCCGGGGCCTTTACCCCGGCGCAACCTTTTCCTATATGTTCACTCAGGTATACGCGAAGAGGACTCTCATGACCGAAGCAAGCCCCCCGCTCGAAGGGACGCCGCTGATTGCGCCCTCCAGCACCGATCATCCGCTCTATGAGCAGGTGGTCGAGGCGTGCCGCACGGTTTACGATCCGGAAATCCCCGTGAACATCTATGATCTCGGCCTGGTCTACACCATCGAGATCAACGCGGAGAACGAGGTCAGGATCATCATGACCCTGACCGCACCGGGATGCCCCGTGGCAGGCGAAATGCCCGGCTGGCTGAGCGAGGCAATCGAACCGGTCGCCGGGGTCAAGCAAGTCGATGTCGAACTGACCTGGGACCCCGCCTGGGGCATGGACATGATGTCCGACGAGGCGCGGCTCGAACTGGGATTCATGTAAAGACCCGTCGGCCTCGCCGCGAAGTCATAGCAAGCAAAATCACTTGCTTTTTGCATATGCAAGCAATAACACTTGCATATGCTCTTCACAGTCCTCACTGGCGACATTGTCGCTTCTACGGCGCTGGACGCCTCCGAGCTCGACGCGACGCTTGATGCGGTGCGCGGCGCCTCCGTTCTGGTCTCGCAATGGGGCGCGCCCGATCCCGTGACCGGCTTTGCCCGGCGCGGCGGCGATGGCTGGCAAATCGCCTTCACCGATTTCGCCCGCAGCCTGCGCGCCGCGCTTCTGGTGCAGGCCTATATTCGCCGCCTCGGCAAGGGCCGCGCAACCCGCATCGCCATTGCCACAGGCGAGGGCACCCTGCCCGCGTCCGGCGATCCCAATGCGGCCCACGGCACAGCCTTCGTGACCTCCGGTCGCCTGCTGGAGACCATGCCGCCGGAGCGGCTCATGGATCATGCCGATGGCGGCGCGCGCGCGGCAACCGTGCTGCTGGCCGACAGGATCGCCCAGGGCTGGACCCCGGCGCAGGCCCGCGCCATGGCCGAAATCCTGCCCCCCGGAAGCGGACCACACAGTGCCGTGGCCAGTCTTCTGGGCATTACCAGACAAGCGGTGGATCAGGCGCTGACCGCCGCCGGATGGCCCGCCATGGATGCGGCATTGACCGCATGGGAAACGGAATGGCACAGTGCCTGACAGTGTGTGTGAAAGGGTATGGGTATGACTGAATTGATCGCGGATCTGCCGCCCGGCGCCCTCTATACGTTCACCGCCCTGCTGCTCGCCCATGCGCTGGCGGATTTCACCTTTCAGACCGGCTGGATGGTGCGTCACAAACGCAATCCGCTGATGCTCGGCCTGCAAATTCTCATTGTCTTTGCCTTTTCCACCGCCGCGCTGGGCGGGGTCTGGCAGGTCGGTTTGATGGTTGCGCTGTTTCACCTGATCATCGATGCAGTCAAGGTCTGGGCCTTGCCCCCGCATCTCCAACAGACACTCAAGGCGTTTGTCTGGGATCAGATCGCCCATATCGCCACGATTGGCCTCGCCGCGCTCTGGTGGCCGCTCGCCGCCGTGCAGGGCACCTGGGGACCCTATCTCGCTCTCGCCCATGCCCCGGCGGTGCTGCTCTCGGGGACGATCCTGACGGTCTGGGCCGGGGGCTTTGCCGTCGGCCAACTGACCCGGCGCTTTCAAAGCCGGATCGAAGACGACAGCCTGCCCGAGGCCGGAATGCTGATCGGCCAGCTCGAACGCAGCCTGATCCTGATCCTCGTGCTGATCCAGCAACCCGCCGGAATCGGCTTTCTCATCGCCGCAAAATCCATCCTGCGCTTCGACACCGCCGCGCAGGGGCAGAAGGCTGGCGAATACGTGATCATCGGCACGCTGGCCTCGTTTGCCTGGGCGCTGGCGCTGAGTTATGCCACGCTGGCGCTGCTCAGGGCCGGATCCGCGCTACCCTGACGCGCTCTGTGCACGCACGCAGGGCCGCCGCACCTTGAGATTCTGCGTCAGGAGCCCTAGATTGGCATGAGAACCAAAGAGGTATCCCATGTTCGCCATTCCCGGCCAGACCCCGGTCACCCTGACCGACACCGCCGTCGCCCAGATCCGCAAGCTGATGGAACGACAGAGCCGCCACGGCCTGCGCATCGGCCTGAAGAAAGGCGGCTGTGCGGGCATGGAATACACCATGGATTACGTCGACGCCGCCGAACCGCACGACGAAGTCATCGAACAGGACGGCGCGCGGGTTATGATTGCCCCAACAGCGCAGATGTTCCTGTTCGGCACGGAGATCGACTACGAAACGTCCTTGCTTGAATCCGGCTTCCGGTTCCGCAACCCGAACGTCGAGGACGCCTGCGGCTGTGGCGAGTCGATCAAGTTCAAGGATGTCGAAACGCTGGCTGCCGAGCGCGGTGCCGGCGGCGCGTGAGCCTGCACGGTCGGGGACATCGACTAAGTGAAAGACCTGTTTTCAGGCCTTGGCGCTCTATGGTCGGCGGCGTGTGGATCTATCATGACCGTACGATCTAGCGCTCTGACCGGGCCGTGCTGATCAATGGCGCCGGGCGTTTATCGACCGGCTCGTAGAGACGGGCTACGAAGGCTGGCTTCACATCCGCGAGAATGGCAATTGCGCGGCCATGCCGTATAGGACCCTACCCGGCTCCGGACCTGGATACGGACGCGCAATGCCCCCCAGCGGTGTAAGCGGGTGAGCAGAACAGTGGCGAGATGAGTTCGGGCGGATTTCTCCTGCCACGTCGCGATCTTTCTTAAGTGTATATTTTTGTTATATAAATGATCGGACCGGTTGCGCTGGCGGTCGAGCGCGGGATCGACCGGGTGCTGACCCGTCCGGTCTCGCTGCGTCGGGATATTGCCCCGCGCGCCGCCCGCAGCATGCAACTTGAGGATCGCGCGGGCGTCATATTCCCGGTCCGCGACGCTGTGGATGTGCCGTGAGCAGAGCCAAGACCGCTGCTCCAGAGCCTGCCCCTACGACAGCGTGATCGCCTGACGCACCCCCGCGAGCGTTGAACTTGATGCCCAGTCCGCAACGCGAACAGCCAAGGGTGTGATCCACCTCCTTTCGGAGTGGCCTGCTGCTGCGCCCGGATGATCGGACTGTCGATGAACGCCATCTTGTCGCGGGATTTTTTGCCAAGCGTTTCAAAGAACTGGACACTGGCGCCCGTCTTGGCCCGCTTGCTGACCGTCGTGCAGAAAGCGTAGCTCTCCGGCAGGACCCGCCACGGGGACGCGGTCCTGCACACCCGGAAAATCGCGATCAGGCCCCGTCGATCGTCCAAACCCTTGCCGCACCGCGCGGCGTCTTCGGCAAAAGGGCTGGGCCTGCCCCCGTTCAACATCCAACAAATCGAACCAAGCCATCACGGCTGCGTGCCTGGAGACAGCGATCGGACACCCGCCCGCCTTTGGCTCCCGCGAATTAAGGCGCGTCCTAGAGGAAGGTGAGATCGCCCGCGCTGAAATCGGCCTGCGTGATCTCGTAATTCTCGACGATGATCTTCGTGGTCGTGGCGCCGTCGGTGTAGGTGATGGTGCTGTCAGTCCCATCGTAGGACAGGCTGACATTACCGGTTTCGGTCAGCACGATTTCGTCCTCCGCCGAGAAATCCGTGATGGTATCGGCGCCGTCGTTCACATCGAAGACAAAGCTGTCCGCGCCGTCCGCGCCGCTCAGGAGATCGTTGCCCGCGCCGCCGCGCAGGGTATTCGCGCCCGCATCGCCGATCAGACGGTCATCAAAGCCACTCCCGGTGAGGTTTTCGACGGACTTCAGATCCGCGATCGCGCGCCATGTGCCGCCGCCGGTCTGGGCATTGCCGGTGTCGCGGGTCCAGGCTTCCGGCGAATTGCCGTAGTCGAGATTGACCCAGACCGCGGCACCGAATTCCGAGAAATCGACCGTATCGACCCCCGCGCCACCGTCGAGCGTGTCCTGCTCCCCTGCCCGGCTTTCCCAGAGTTGCAGTGTGTCCGCGCCGCCCTCGCCGCTGATGCTGTCACTGCCAAGGCCACCGCGCAGCACGTTTGCCGCGCCATTGCCGATCAGCCGGTCCTCGAAGGCGGTGCCGGTCAGATTTTCGACCGAAACAAGATTGGCGATCTCCCGCCAGGTGCCACCACCGGTCTGGGCATTGCCGGTGTCGCGGGTCCAGACCTCGTTGCTGTTGCCAAAGTCGAGATCAACCCAGATCGCCGCATCGAACCCCGAGAAATCGCCGGTGTCCTGACCCGTTCCGCCATTGAGCGTGTCGAGATCGCCCGCCTCGCTCTCCCAGAGTTGCAGCGTGTCGTTCCCGCCCTCCCCGTTGAGCGCATCACTGCCGAGACCGCCGCGCAGGACATTGGCCTTGGCATCGCCGATCAGCCGGTCCTCGAAGGCGGTGCCGATCAGGTTTTCGATGGACTCGAGGTTGGCGATTGCGCGCCATGTGCCGCCGCCGGTCTGAGCGTTGTCGGTGTCGCGGGTCCAGGCTTCGTTGTTGTTCCCATAGTTGAGATCGACCCAGACCGCCGCGCCAAACCCGGCAAAATCGGCCGTGTCGCTGTCGGAGCCGCCATCGAGCGTGTCGAGTGTTCCCGCCGCGCTGTCCCAGAGCCGCAGCAGATCGTCATCGGCCCCGCCGTACAACGTGTCGTTCCCGGCCCCACCATTCAGCGTGTCCTCGCCCTCTCCACCCCAAAGCTCGTCCGCGCCGCGCATGCCCAGAATGTCGTTGTCCGCGCCGCCGCCGTAGACGGTGTCGTTGCCATCCCCGAGCGCCACGCCCTCGAAGGTGTTGGGCGACACCGCCCCCCACCGCACCCCGCCGACCGAGAACACCCCGGCGTCCCCGAGCGCCAGATCCACATTGCCCTGAACAGCCGTGAAGTTCAGCCAGTCATCGCCGCCATTGGTGTCGGTGATCGTGGCGCGGCCCGGATCATGGGCAACAAGGTCGAGATAATCGCCGGTAATCGTATGAATGTCGTCGTTGGAGGCCTCCGAGCCATAGAACTCGATCTGCCAGTCATGCAGGGTTCCGACGTCCTGCCCTGCCTGATCGATGAGTTCCACCGTCCATATACCCGCAGTGTCGTAGCCGCGCAGCCCGGTGACCCCGAAGGTCCATTCGAAACCGCCGTCAAAAAGGCTGCTGCCGCCTTCGTTCTGCATCAGCATGAAGCGCGTACCGTCCGGCGCCACCAGCCACAATTCCAGATCGCTCGCCCATGTGTGGGTCAGATCAATGGTTACCATGGCGGACTCGACCGTGATGGTCTCCGCCACGGTTATGCTGCTGGTGGTGGTTCCCAGATCCGCGATCGGCAGTCCGAGCGCGCCGGAGCTGGCCGTGACCGAGAGTTCTTGCAGCCCGCCTTCCACGCTGGACCCGGCCGAAACCGCCGGGCCGCCGGTCATGTAGGTCCAGACCTCCGCCATGCGCACGGCGGCAAAGGCGTTGAGCATGCCATAGCCATAGTTGACGTGGAACGTGTGCCCGCCGCCGTTCCAGTGTCCCGCCCCGGTCTCGAACCAGGTGCCGTCCTCGTTTGTGCTGCGGCCATTACCAATCGTGGAGCCGGTCTGGCTCGCCGAGGTGGCGAGTATCGTGTGCACATCGCGCCAGCCAAGGCCGGGATTGGCCTCCAGCATCAGGGCGATCACGCCGGACACCACGGGCGTCGCCGCCGAGGTGCCACCAAATGTGAAGGTGTAATTCCCGGTCGGATCGTCCGGAGAAGACCCATCATTATAGCCCGCCGCGCCGCTGACGTCGGTGGTGACAGAGGCGGCGGGTGCGGCGATCAGGATCGCGGAGCCAAAGTTGGAATAATAGGCCGTGAGGCCCGAGGAATCGGTAGCGCCGACCGTGATGGTAAAACGCTGCGCGTTGTCGCCGCTGCCATTGGCGTTGAGGTTGTCATTGCCGGCCGCCTGCGCGATCAGGGTGCCAAGGCCGCCGCGCCCCGCCTCCGAAAGCAGCCCGTAGGCCACATACAGCTGCGCCGCAAAAGAGCCGGAACCAGAGCCGGCCGGCGTCAAAAGGCTTTGACTGCTGCCGTAGCTGGGGGTCGAGCCCCAGCTGTTGGAGCTGATGTCGAACCGGCCGACTGCCTGTTCGACCACGTCCATGAACCCGGTCGTGTTATAGGAGTTGATGTAGCCATAGAGCGCCGGGTTGAAGATACTCACGCCGGTCAGGGTCACGCCCGGGGCAACCCCCACACCGCCAAGACCATTGTTTCCCGTCGCCCCGATCAATCCGGCAACGGCAGTGCCATGGGAATCGGAGCCGACTGGAAATGGATCGACCGGGTTGTTCGATCCGTCCTGCACATGCAGCGATCCGTCGTAGCCGGTGATGAGGTCTTCGTGGTTGTAATCAACCCCATCGTCATAGACGCCGACATAAACCCCTGCGCCGCTGTACTCGGACCAGATTGTCTCGATATCGCCAAGCAGTGAGAACTGCCATTGCGAGGGGTAAAGGGGGTCATTCGGTGTCATCGGCGTCGCTCTTACAAAACAATCGATAAAATCCGGTCGGTGTCGATCCGGCGCGTCACTCCGGCGTCAGGATGTCGACAACCCGGAAATCGCGGCCTTGCATGCAAGTCGACATGCGCTGCCATAGCCCCTCAAGCACCACGGGCGTGCCCGGCTGCAGCGCGGTTTCCTGCACACCAGACAGGCTGATCGTCTCGCCGGTGTCGAGCTGAAACTGAGGGCATGTGACACCGGGACCGACATAATGGCCGGTGATCTTCGCTAAGTCCGGCTTGCCATCAGCCATCGCCGCACAGCCCGCCAGCGCCAGAGAAAGGGTCAATGCCGGACGCCATCCCGCCCGCGCCGAAGGGTTCAAATTTTTCAGGCATTTGAAAAAATTTTCCATAGGTTACGGACCATCCCTCACCCAAACCGCTCCAACGCCTCGCATGCAGCAGGTCAAGCCTTTATGGGGTTGGTAAGGGGGGACGTCCTTTGGAGTCAATGACAAACGCGCGCCATGAATCCCGCAATACGGATAATTGAAAACACTCGAAATTGAAGCAAATCCGCGCGCCCGGCAGCGCCTGTCACGACCCCGCGTGGCTCAGCCTTTTTGAACGCGATCGAAAACACCGGCACGGCGCGTGGTGTCGATCAGCCAGCCCTCCGGGCCGCACAGATCGCTGGGCAGCCAGATGCCAATGCGGCGGATGGCCAGGGCAATCAGGCGTTCGAAGGCAAACAGCGCGGCAAGAGCGCACAAGAAAATCGAAATGGCATACAACAAAAGCTCGGTCATCGCGTCCCCCGAAATGGCAGGCAAAGGCCCCGGTTCGGACCGTTTGAGGGCCTTCAACCACGCCGATGATTCAGCCATGTGACAGTCCGGAACGCCGGGACGAAAATCAGGCGATTGTCAGACAAAAGCCCGGTGCCGGACGCCGCGCCGGGCATGATCCGGGCCGTCAGCGATCCACTGCCAGACCGGACGGGACGCGGTCCGGCACCCCGAGCCGTCCGGACAGGGCCGCGGGATCTGTCAGGCTGTCGAGAAAGGCCAGCAGCGCATCCAGCTCAGGCTCCGTCAGCGCCGGGCCAGAACGTGATGCCGCCGCGAGGGCCGCGCGTTCGGCCGGGTCGTCAAGCACCGCCCAATCCGGTTTGCCCCCTGGCAGATCCGGCAGCACAGCGCTGCGCACATAGGCGTCGAGCGCCGCCCCACCGCGCACATGATCGGCCACAAAGCGGCGTAGATCGTCGTGCGCCCCCGCATGACCCCAGGGCCCGGTCCGCGCCACGTTGCGCAAGGAAGGCGTGCGGAAGGCAAAGCGGTCTTCCTCGCGGCCGGTGACGCGCATCCGGCCGTCATCGCGCGAATGGTGTTCGAAGCGGGCGGCCTTGCCCGGTCCAAGCTGCGGCGCACCGGTGGCGTGAAACCCGTGATCGGTCTGGAACGGACCGCTGTGACACCCGGCGCAGCCTGCCTCCCCGTAAAACAGCGCCGCGCCATCGGCAGCCAGCCCGGAGAGCGGCACCTCACCGCGCAGCGCCGCGTCAAACGGACTGTCGTCGGAGCGCCATTCGAAGGCGATAAAGGCGGCGATGGCGTTGGAGATATCGGTAAAGCGGACCTCTTCTCCCGCGGCCACATGCGGATAGACCGCCTCGAAGCCAGCCTGATACTGCGGGATCGCCGCGACCCGTTTCGAGATGATGTCCCACGCGCCGCCCGGCCCGGTGATCAGACCGGAGCGCACCGCCTGGGCGACGTCATTCTCCGAGTAATGCCCGGCCATCTCGTCCGGCGAGAGCACGGGAAACATGGTCTGGGCCGACAGCACGCCGGAGAAGCCCGTCACCATGTCCTCGTCCATCGGCGTGCGAATGCCGCTCTTGCGGGTCGGATCGGCCTGAATGCGGCCATCGTGAAACAGCGTGGTAAAGGCCTTGGCGCCCAGGTTGAACAGCGCCGTGGCGTTGCGCGGAATGCGTTCTTCGGGCGTGTTCCGCGCCGTGGCATGCCGGTCCGGGCCAAGCCCGACACCGCCCTCTCCGAGGCCGAGGCTGAGCCCGTCGGAGGTGGCGAATTTGGGGTGGTGGCAGGTGGCGCAGGAGATGTTGCGGTTGCCCGACAGAACCGGATCGTAGAACAACAGTTGCCCAAGCTTTGCCTCGGCGGGATCAATGGGGCCGTAATCGGCCTCTGTCACCGGCGGCGGCAACGGGGTTTGTGCCGCGATGCCGCCCGCTGTGGCCAGTCCCAAGACCGCCGCGATCCAAACCGCCTTGCACATGAGGCTCCTCCCGATTGCCATATGAAAAGCTATGCCACGCCGGGCGCGCCGGGGCAATTCACCGGCGGGATGCGGACGGGATGTCGGGACGCTCTCGATGGCATGAGATCGCAAGGACACAGGGGCTTGGCCCGCGCCCATTGCATGGCCAGAGCACCGGCGAAACCGGGCAGCACCGGAGGCCTGCCCGGCACGGTCAGGATCAAGGACAGGACAGAGCACATCGAACGGCCCCCGATCCGGGCGTTGCAGGCGCGGATCAGACAAGCCCTTCGGCGCCCGAAAAGTCGGTTGCACCCTTCCACAGCGTTCAAAATCTCCATCGCCGTTTCGCCCCGCGCCCTTCACTGGCTGATCCGGGTCACCCCGTTCAGTGTCACATCCTGCCAGGATGTCGTTGTGCCGTCCGGCCATGTCACCTGCACCTGCGCCATCTTTGCCGTGCCCAGACCGAAATGCAGCGGCAGCGCGCTGCCCCCGGCGTGGCCGCCGCCGATGGTGCGTTCCTGCTGCTGCACGCGGCCATCGGCGCGCACCGCAACCCATGCCCCCACCGCCCGCCGGTTTACCCCAGGCTGCGCCAGGTCCACAGCCGTCCAGGCCCCCGTCGCCTCCGACACGTTGCGCCACAGCTCCATCGGCGCGCGCCGGTTGACCACCGCAAGATCCAGCAGACCATCGCCGTTCAGATCGCTGAGCGCCGCACCGCGCGCGCGGTCCATCGTGGCCACCCCGGCCACCGCGCCGACCTCCCGAAAGGTGCCGTCGGCCTGCTGCATCAGCAGCGAATTGGGATCGTGCATCGCCATGCCGGGCATCTGGTCGACATTGCCCTTGGAGATGAACAGATCCGGCAGCCCGTCGTTGTCGACATCGCCGAACTCCGCATGCCAGCCGGTCGAGGGCCGGCCATCGTCTCCGGTGTGCGGGCGATGCGCGGTGGTGCCCTGTGCGTAGGGCGCATCCTCGAAGCCGCTGCCGCGATTGAACTGCAGCAGTTGATCGCCCATGGACGTCATCATCACCTCCGGCAGGCCATCGCCGGTCAGATCGCGCGCCGCAATGCCCATGCCCCAGAGCGAGACCTTGGCCCAATCCTGTCGCTCCTGCAGGGGCGAGAGGCGGTACATCTGCTCATAGCCGCCACGCACGTAGTAGTGCCGATCGTTGGAGAGGCGCAGTTCAGGCGTGCCGCTGCGCTGCCAATCCGAGATCAGGGCCGAGAGCGTGCAGTAGCCGGGGCTGATGGACTCAACCGCGCCAAAGCCCGCCGCCCCCGGGCGGACCAGCGTGCTGTCGTCGCAGGCTTCGAACGGTCCTTCCGGATCGGTGCGGTCGACGTAATTGCCAAAAACCACTGTGGGCCAGTCCGCGCCCGCTTCCCAAGTCGCGGTAAAGGCGGTGGTCCAGGCGTCGTGTTGCGGCAGGGACCATGCGTCCGTGGCGTCCTCGAACGCGCAATTGCCAAGTCCGCGCAGCACCCGGTTCGGCCCGACACGCAGGATCGCGAGGTCCAGCCGTCCGTCGCTGTCGATATCAATCGGATAGGCTCCGGTGACGCCGGTCATCTGCGGAAACGCACCGGCCAAAAAGCGCAGCGCGCCGCCCACGTCCGACGCATTGAGGAAAAGCCGCGCCGGTTCCGTGCCGCCCGCTGCCAGTAGCTCTGGCAGCGCATCGCCATTGCAGTCGAATGCCGCCACGCCCCCGCCGACAAAATGCTCCCACCCACCGGAATAGACATGCTCGACCGGAAGCCCGGCGCGATCATCGACGAAGGCCGGATCGGCCCCTGCCTGCGCGGCGATCAGGCACAGCCCCAGAGCGCCCCTCATTGCGCCGCCACGTCCCGTGCGCTGCCGAGCATCTGCTCGGTCAGGCTCTGCAAGGCCAGCGCGGCGGCCCCGCGCGCCCAAACCATGTCGCCCCAGGCGTGGATCTCGACTTTGGGTGGTTTACGTCCGG
The DNA here is from genome assembly GCF_048553275.1 of Pacificoceanicola niger. Classification (NCBI taxonomy): domain Bacteria; kingdom Pseudomonadati; phylum Pseudomonadota; class Alphaproteobacteria; order Rhodobacterales; family Roseobacteraceae; genus Pacificoceanicola; species Pacificoceanicola niger. The sequence goes on along the minus strand of NZ_JBLZMW010000002.1, from coordinate 410,255 downwards.
TGTCGAGCGTCATCGTGTTCATCTCGCGCAGGGTTTCATTGGCATAAAGGTAGTCATAGCGCATCCGCTCGCCGGACAGGATGATCAGCTCGGGATCGAAAAGGTTCGAGACATTGGCCAGCGCCAGGGCAAGATAGCGCCCGGCGCGGCGAAAGATCGAATGCGCCGCCGGATTGCCGGACTTGGCCTGCCGCAGCAGCCCTTCGAGCAGCACCGAGACAGAGCGGTCTTCCATATCGGGCAGGTTCAGCGCCGTGCGGGCCTCGCGCACCAGCGCATAGTCGGCAACATAGGCTTCGAGGCAGCCCCGCTGTCCGCAGCGGCAAAGCGCTCCGTCCAGATGCACCTTGGCGTGGCCCAGTTCCATGCCCACCCCGCGCGCACCCCGGTAGAGCCGTTGATTGATGACAAACCCCATGCCGACGCCCTGTTCGATCGTCACCACGGCGAAGTCAGAGATAGTGCGCCCGACCCCGAACCACAATTCGGCCAGCGTCAGAAGATTGGCATCGTTGTCTATTTCTACCGGCATCCCGAGACGCCGGGCCAGCGCGGACGCGATTTCCGTATCGCGCCCCTGCAGGATCGGAGACCACAGCACCGTGCGGGTTTCGCCGTCGATGAAGCCCGGAATGCCCAGACCCATACCGCACAGATCACCGGGCGTCAGACCGGCCTCGGCGCAGACGTCGCGCATCAGCGCCTCGACATCGTCCAGAAGCTGCGCGCGCGAGAGCGGCCGGATTTCGCGTTGCGCGGCGGCACTGGCCACCACCTGCCCCGACAGATCCGCAATGACGGCGGTATGACGGCGGTCAGACAGCTTGATGCCGATGACATGATGCGCCCCCGGTCGCACCCGCAGCGCCACCGCCGGACGGCCACGGCCCGTATCCGCCTGACGCGGGGTTTGCACCTCTTCAAGAAGAGCACTTTCGATAAGCTCGGAGGTGATCGTGGTCACGGAGGCCGGGCTGACCCCGAGATCCTTGGCCACCTGTACACGCGGCAATTGCCCATGCGCGCGCAGATGCTCGAAGACCAGCTGGCGCAGCGGCTTTTGCGCCGCGTCGGCCGGACGGAGCAGCGGGCCACACCCGGCAAACGCCTCTGTCTCCACATCTTTTTCCCGCACAGCCGTGACGCCCTTTTGCTTCAGAGGATTAAGTAATCACGATCAATATCCGCACCCCGCCCAAATTATAAGCGGTTTTACGGGTGAGAAGACAGGAAACCTTGCATCTTGGCAATCCCTCGGCGCAAATTTAATTTGACACCTGAATTTAATCGCGACAGTGTTGCGCCACACCGGCGAGTCAGCCGGGCATTGCCCGATACGGGCGACATGGGAGGAAATCATGTACAAGACTTTGTTGGCCAGCGCGGCCATGACCCTTGCGATGGCTGTGACGGCCTCGGCTCAGACCGTTGGCGTGTCCTGGTCCAACTTTCAGGAAGAGCGTTGGAAGACCGATGAAGCGGCGATCAAGGGTGCCCTGGACGCGGCTGGCGCGTCCTATGTCTCCGCCGACGCACAGTCGTCGTCCTCGAAGCAGCTGTCGGACGTTGAATCGCTGATCGCGCAGGGCGCGGACGTTCTGATAATCCTCGCGCAGGACACGCAGGCGATCATCCCCGCCGTTCAGGCTGCCGCCAACGAAGGCATTCCGGTCATCGCCTATGACCGCCTGATCGAAGACGCCCGCGCCTTCTATCTGACCTTCGACAACGTGGAAGTCGGCCGCATGCAGGCCCGCGCCGTGCTCGAAGCCGCTCCGGAAGGCAATTACGTCATGATCAAGGGCTCGCCCACCGATCCGAACGCGGACTTCCTGCGCGGCGGACAGCAGGAAGTCCTGCAGGCGGCCATCGACAGCGGCGCGATCACCATCGTCGGCGAGGCCTACACCGATGGCTGGCTGCCCGCCAACGCACAGCGCAACATGGAACAGCTGCTGACGGCGAACGACAACAAGGTCGACGCGGTCGTGGCCTCCAATGACGGCACCGCAGGCGGCGCCGTGGCGGCGCTGACCGCACAGGGCATGGACGGCATTCCGGTTTCCGGTCAGGACGGCGATCACGCCGCGCTGAACCGCGTCGCCCGTGGCACCCAGACCGTGTCGGTGTGGAAAGATGCCCGGGATCTTGGCAAGGCTGCCGGCGAGATCGCCGTGGAGCTGGCCGGCGGCACCGCGATGGGCGACATCGAGGGTGCGCAGGAATGGACATCGCCCGCGGGCACCACGCTTTCCGCCAAATTCCTTGAGCCGGTCCCGGTGACAAAGGACAACCTGACCGCTGTCGTGGACGCAGGCTGGATCGAGAAAGACGCTCTGTGCCAGGGCGTCACCGACGGCCCCGCACCCTGCAACTGATCGCGCGTCTGCTGACGTGACGTGACCGAAGGCCCCCGCCGCGCATGGACGCTGGCGGGGGCTGCTCTCACCTTCATACAAGTGAGGTTCCCATGGCAGAGGCCAGCGCCTCCGGCTCCACCGCCGGTCGCAAATCTTTTTTCCAGACCCTTGAGTTCGACACCCGCCTGCTCGGCATGATCGGGGCGTTCATCATGGTCTGTGTCGTGTTCAATGTGTTGACGGAGGGGCGCTTCCTGACCCCGCGCAACATTTTCAACCTGACGATCCAGACGGTCAGCGTGGCCATCATGGCCACCGGCATGGTCTTTGTCATCGTGACGCGCCACATCGACCTGAGCGTCGGCTCGCTGCTTGCGACCTGCTCGGCGATGATGGCGATTACCCAGACACAGTTGCTGCCGAACCTCGGCATCGACTACGGAAGCCCGGCAATGGCGCCGCTCGCGATCATCGTGGGCCTTGCCACCGGCGCGCTGATCGGCGCGTTTCACGGCTGGCTCGTGGGGTATCTCGCGATCCCGGCCTTCATCGTGACGCTTGGCGGTCTGCTCGTCTGGCGCAACGTGGCGTGGTATCTGACCAGCGGTCAGACCATCGGGCCGCTCGACGACACCTTCCAGATGCTTGGCGGCATCGGCGGCACCCTTGGCGCCGGCCTCAGCTGGGTCTTTGCGCTAATCGCCGTGGCTGCGGCATGGCTAGCCATCAACAATGCGCGCCGCGCCCGCATCCGCCACGAATTCCCGGTCAAACCGGTCTGGGCCGAGGCGGTTCTGATGGGCCTCTCTGCGGCGCTGATCCTTGGTTTCGTTGCCACGCTCAACGCCTATCAAATCCCGGTCCGCGTCCTGCGCCGTGCCTTCGAGGCGCGCGGCGAGGTCATGCCCGACGGCTACACTCAAGCCTATGGCCTGCCCTTCTCCGTGCTGCTGCTGATCGCAGTTGCGGTGATCATGACACTGCTGGCGCGCCGCACGCGGCTTGGCCGATACATCTTCGCCACCGGGGGCAACCCGGATGCGGCGGAGCTCTCCGGGATCAATACGCGCCTGCTGACGGTCAAGGTCTTTGCCATCATGGGCGGGCTCTGCGGGCTGGCGGCGGTCGTCGCCTCGGCGCGGCTGTCTTTCCACTCGAATGACATCGGCACGCTGGACGAGTTGCGCGTGATCGCCGCCGCCGTCATCGGCGGCACCGCCCTCGCCGGTGGCCTCGGAACGATCTACGGCGCCATCCTCGGCGCGCTGATCATGCAGTCGCTGCAGTCGGGCATGGCCATGGTTGGTGTCGATGCGCCGTTCCAGAACATCGTCGTCGGCGCGGTCCTTGTGCTCGCGGTGCTGATCGACATCCTTTATCGCAAGCGGACGGGAGACGCGTGATGATTGACAGAAGCGGAACCCCTCTTGTCGAAATGCGTGACGTCTCCGTCGCCTTTGGCGGGATCAAGGCGGTCGATCACGTCAGTGTCGATCTGCACCCTGGCGAGGTCGTCGGCCTGCTGGGCCACAACGGCGCGGGCAAATCGACGCTGATCAAATGCCTCTCCGGTGCCTACAAGATGGACGCCGGAGAGATCCTGATCGACGGCGAAAAGGCCGAGATCCACAATCCCCGCGATGCGCGTAAATACAACATCGAGACGATCTACCAGACGCTCGCGCTGGCGGACAATCTCGATGCGGCCTCCAACCTCTTTCTCGGTCGCGAGCTGGTGACGCCCACCGGCTTTGTCGACGATGCCCAGATGGAGGCGGAGACGCGCAAGATCATGGGGCGGCTCAATCCGAACTTCCGCAAGTTCAAGGATCCGGTCAAGGCGCTCTCGGGCGGCCAGCGGCAGTCCGTCGCCATCGCCCGCGCGGTGTATTTCAACGCCCGCATCCTGATCATGGACGAGCCGACAGCCGCACTCGGCCCGCAGGAGACGCAGATGGTTGCCGAGCTGATCCAGCAGCTCAAGGCCCAGGGCATCGGCATCTTCCTGATCGAGCACGACGTGCATGCGGTCATGGACCTGTGCGATCGCGCCTCGGTGATGAAAAACGGCCAGCTTGTCGGCACCGTGAACGTCGATGAGGTGACCGACGAGGACATCCTCAGCATGATCATCCTCGGCAAGAAACCGGTCGCCGCCGCGTGACCAATCTGCCCGCCCCGATAGAAGGCGGGCCGCTTCCTCCCATACAGAGACAGACATGACCGATTTTTTCGCAAACATCCCTCAGCTCAAGTACGAAGGTCCCGAAACGGACAACGACTTTGCCTATCGCCACTACAACCCTGATGAAATCGTCATGGGCAAGCGCATGGAAGATCATCTGCGTTTTGCCGTGGCCTACTGGCATTCGTTTGCCTGGGAGGGCGGCGATCCCTTCGGCGGGCGCACCTTTGACCGGCCGTGGTACGGCGAGGGCATGCAGCAGGCGAAAATGAAGGCCGATGTGGCCTTCGAGATGTTCGACCGTCTCGGCGTGCCGTTCTTCTGTTTCCATGACGAAGACGTGCGCCCCGCTGGTGCGGATTTCGCCGAAACCACCCGCAATCTCGAAGAGATTGTCGATTACTTCGGCGAAAAGATGGAAAGCTCCGGGACCAAGCTGCTCTGGGGCACGGCCAACCTCTTTACCCATCGCCGCTTCATGTCCGGCGCGGCAACGAACCCCGACCCGGAGGTTTTTGCCTGGTCGGCGGCCACGGTAAAGACCTGCATGGACGCCACGCACAAGCTGGGCGGCGCGAACTATGTACTCTGGGGCGGTCGGGAGGGCTATGAGACGCTGCTCAACACCGATCTGACGCGCGAGGCGGAGCAGGCCGGGGCGTTCCTGTCGATGGTCATCGACTACAAGCACAAGATTGGCTTCAAAGGACAAATCCTGATCGAGCCCAAGCCGCAGGAGCCGTCCAAACATCAATACGATTATGATGTCGCCACCATCTATGGCTTCCTCAAGCGCTTTGGCCTTGAGAACGAGGTCAAACTGAACATCGAGCAGGGCCACGCCATCCTTGCTGGTCACAGCTTTGAACATGAGCTGGCGCTGGCCGGATCGCTGGGAATTCTCGGCTCCATCGACATGAACCGCAACGATTACCAGTCCGGCTGGGATACCGACCAATTCCCGAACAACGTGCCGGAAGTGGCGCTGGCCTATTACGAGGTTCTCAAAGCGGGCGGGTTCACCACCGGCGGCACCAATTTCGATGCCAAGCTACGGCGGCAATCGCTGGACGCGGAGGACCTGATCCTTGGCCATGCGGGCGGCATGGATGTCTGTGCGCGCGGTCTGAAGGCGGCGGCTGCGCTGCTCGAAGACGGCGGTCTCGAAGCGGCTCGCGACGCGCGCTATGCCGATTGGGACAAGCCGGAAAACAAGGCGATGCTGCACTCCGACCTGGCCAGCATCGAAGCCCGTGTGCGCGATCAGGGCCTCAATCCAGAGCCGCGCTCCGGCCGTCAGGAGCGCCTTGAGAACCTGTGGAACCGCTATCTCTGAAGCCGGATCACGGCACATGACAACACAGCAGGGCCGCCCCACCGGGTGGCCCTTTTTCATGCGGCGCTGTCGCGTCTGGCTGCGGGTCGCGATCGCGATGGCGTTGACGCCCGTGCCCATCCGGATAGGCCAGTCTATCCGTAAGTTGCCCAATCGACGCCCGCATCAGTGATGCCATTCGTACCGGTCAAACGCGAACGTCAGACGCATCAGATCTCAATGCGCCGCGCGCGGCGCGATGACATGAAGGCCGGCGCTGAGTCTTTCCGCCACAATCGGAGCGAGTACGAGCGGTCTACGCAGTCTCGGCCTGTGATCTGGCGCACAATTATCAAGGGAATTCGGCCTCTTGCAGGTTTCACGCATAGGGGCAGTTACGTAAAAATTCGCGTCGTCAACTCAGATGGAAAACAACCCAAAAGAGATCAAACCACCCCTCAGCTCACTTAAGCAGACAATCGGCAGGATGCCGATCATAGGACCAGCAAGGTCTCTTAAGCGATTGCAGAACCGATCAAAGACTATGGATTTCGGATTCTCAACCTCTGGATTTGAGGACCCCTCCCCTTACGATACCGGCCGCGCAGACACCCTCGGGATTGAAAGGCTGCAAAACAGACCGTCAACCTAAAGGTGTACACCCTCATTAACTGTCCACAATCTTAGCTTTACTTGCGTGGCAGCCTCCTCCTACACAATCATGCAGGAAGACAATTTCAGGGAGAGCACTAATGGGAAATGAGTACATCGGTCAGGCGTTGCTGGTGGGCTATGATTTTGCCCAACGCAACTTCGCCAAATGTGATGGCCAACTCATCGCGATTTCGCAAAATACGGCGCTTTTTTCGCTGCTCGGAACCATTTATGGCGGTGACGGGCGGACCACCTTTGGCCTTCCCGACCTGCGCGGCCGAACTCCGATTCACTATGGCCGCGGACCGGGCCTTTCCGACTACAGGATCGGTCAGCACGGCGGCACCGAACAGGTGACACTGACCGCAGCGGAAATGCCCTCCCACACCCACAACCCGCGGCTTCGCGCGGAGAACCGAAACGGCAACGTCGATACGCCGGAAGGCCAGATGATCGCTGGCCACGCGGGCGGGTTCCGATCGCAATCGCCCGCTGATGACGTCGTACTTGATCCCGCAGCGATCACGGAGCAGGCTGCCGGCGGCAGTCAGCCACACACGAACCTGCAGCCCTATCTGGCGATGAACTACCAGATCTGCCTCTACGGTATTTTCCCGTCTCGCAACTAGAGAGACGGTACGGTCCCCATGAGTTCCACGGCAAAGGCCCGTTCCGCGCGGGCCTTTTTCACGCCCGGCGTGCATGTTCCGGCGCAACGCCCGGCACGCCCCAAATCACGCTTGTTCCCGGCCAGGACCTTTGGCAAAATTCCGAGGCGTCCCCGCCGGCCCACCGGGGCCGAATTCACGACGGAGCCATTCCATGCAAACGCTTTTCCCCAAAGGAACAGTGACGTTCCGCCCGACGCAGGACACCGACCGCGCTTTTCTCATGAGCCTCTACGCAAGCACGCGGGAGTGGGAATTCCGCATCGCGCAATGGAGCCCGGAGGACAAACGCGACTTTCTCGAACAGCAGTTCAAGACGCAGGACACCGCCTATCGGATGCAGTTTCTCGGGGCGTCCTTCCTGATCATCGAGATGGATGGCCAGCCCATCGGGCGCTTGTATGTCGACCGACAGGATGACTGCCTCTACATCATCGAATTCACTCTGGCCGAAGGTTGGCGCGGGCGCGGCATCGGCACCGACATCGTGAAATCGCTGCTCAACGAGGCCTGGGGCGGCAAGGTCCCCGCGCGGTTGAGTGTAGAACTCACCAACCCGGCCCAGTCGCTGTATCGCCGGCTGGGGTTCCGGCCCCTGCGCCAGACCCCGACCCATCTTCATATGGAATGGCGTCCCGACCTGACCCCGCGCGAGATCTGATCGCATAGCGCGGCTCAGCTGAACCCGATCTCGTACAGGGTGCAATCGTGGTCCTGCCGAAACGGGACCATGAACAAGGACAGCCTGCCCAGCTCGGGAAACTCGATTTCCCGGATTCGCTGCTCCAACACCGGCTCGCGCGGGCCTTCGAGAACAATGACAAAGGCCTGCCGCGGCGGCAGCACCCGGCCTTCGATCTCGATATGATTGTCGCGCAGGGTCTGGCGGCCGAGCTGCTTGACGTTATCGAGCAATAGCGACACCGGCCCATCCGCCGTATCCGTGGTCACGGTCTGTCCGGTCAGCCCCTCGAAGTGCGCCGGGGTCAGTGTGGCAAGGTCAGTCATGATAAATCCAATTCAAGCCGTCGTCGGTTCAAGGGATCGCATCCGTCAGCGGAGGTCAATCACCTTCCGCCTCCTGTCCCGTCCGCAGCACGGCACACGCCGGAGCAGATCGGATATGCGCCATGCGGGTTCGCCATGTTTCATGATGCCTCGACGCCTTGCGTTGCCGCCATGGCGGACCATGGCGCGTGATCGCGCCCTTGTGTCTTCCGATGCGCCCATCAGCTTTGCACAAGGAACCACATCGCCGCCGTAACAACATCTGTTTGCGCGCGCCTGCAGCCTGCGAAACGCCGCCAATCTGCCGAGCAAAAAAGGTTTTTCGCCCCGAATGGTTGCATCTCTGTGAGGAAAATCACTTTTTAAGCTGCGCAAATATGCTAACGTCCGCCGCAAAGGACTTCGACGAGCTAAAGCACGGTTCGGCGGAATTTCAGCAGGCAGACCGCTCGGGCGCTTGGCGCCGAGCCGAATTGGAGACGATCATGCCACTTTTTGAATTCGACGAGGGCAGTCAGGTTGGACCTCTTGGCGGGACAAACCCGTCCCACACCTTCTCGGACGAGAGCGTCAATTTCACGATCAGCACCTCCGGCAACCCCGGGGGGAACCAGTTGACCTACAGCCCGGCACTGGGCGGCGACGGTCAGATCTCCATCTCTGACCAGGGCACCGGCGTCGCCAGCTGGACACTTGACGTGACCAACGCGGCCAGCAACTTTTCCGGCTTACTGGCTCTTCGCCTTGGCTCTTCGATTACGGGGACATGGCAGGTGATCCTGAACGGCACAAACGGCAATTTCACCACCACGATCAACGCCGCCAATGCCGATAGCACCATCAACGTCAATCAGGGTGGCACCAACGAGTTTACGTCCATCAAGTTCGTTCCATCGGGCAGCGCGTATCTTACGCTCGACAATCTGAACGCGACGCTGGTCTGTTATCTCGAAGGCACCGGGATCGAGACGGCGCGCGGCCGCGTGGCTGTCGAAGATCTGCTGCCCGGCGACACCCTGCCGCTGGCAACCGGTGGCGAGACCACCGTAAAATGGGTCGGCGTTCAGCCGATCAACGCACGCACTGCGCACCCCGCGAAGGTAAACCCGATCTGCATCAAGGCCGGGGCTGTTGCCGATGGCGTGCCGAGCCGCGATCTCTTTGTCTCGCCCGATCACGCGGTGGAAATCGACGGTTTGTTGTTCAATGCCAGTGCACTGGTCAACGGCAAAACGATCTACAAGGTCGCGCAGATGCCGATGGACGGCTTTTCCTATTACCACGTCGAGACCGACACGCACGAACTCATCCTCGCCGAGGGGCTCGCCTCCGAAAGCTATCTCGACAACCCCGATCGCAGCGCCTTTATCAACGGCGCCGAACGCGCGGGTGTGCCGATGATCCGGGAAATGGCCCTGCCGCGCATCATCGCCCCGCGCATGGTTCCGGTGGAGATCGTGGCCCGCCTTGCCGGGCGCGCAGACGCGCAGATGCAGACAACCGCCGCAGATGAGGTCGCCGCCTGATCGCGCAGACCGCAGGTCGCGACTGTCGCATTATCATGGGAAAGGCCGGGGCTGACAGGCCGCTGGCCTTTTCTTATGGGTGCAGCCCTTGTCCCGCGCCTGCCGACGGGGAAAACAACGGCGGCGCGCCTCGTCTGTTTGCGTTTTCGCCGCCGCGCGCCTAGAAAAATCACAGCGGCAGGCGCTTGCCTGTCCGACCAATTTGGAACATGCCGATGACATCCTCCGCTGCCGCAATTGATGCCGCCGAACTCGCGTCGGTCAACGAAGACATTCGCAGGATCGTTCAGCACCAGGCCGCCGGGCGATATGAGGACGCGGGCGCCCTGATCTCACGCATCCTGGGCAAGCATTCCGGGTTGACGCGCCTCGTCCATCTCAAGGCGCTGAACCTCGCCTACCTGGGCGAGCGGGACGAGGCCAAGGCGCTGCTGCAGGATATTCTCAGCATCGAACGGAAAGATCCGAGCATCATGGTGGATTATGGCGCCATTCTCGCGCAGGACGGCGCGCTGGATGAGGCCACCGAACAATTCCGCTCCGCCGTGGAGATCGCCCCGAACCACGCGATGGCACAGGCAAATCTCGGGGCCGCGCTGGTGATCAAACAGGCCTATCCCGAAGCGATCCAGCATCTGGAGCGGGCTGTCGCGCTTGACAACACCGTACTCGATCCGCTGATCAATCTCGCCACGGCGCTGATCCGGGTCAATAGTTTCGACCGTGCCATCGATGTGCTGTTCCGGGCGCTGATCGTCGATCCGCAGAGTGCGGCAGCCCATTCGCAACTGGCCCATGCGCTGTTCCGCCGTGAACGTCCCGACAGCGCCGAGCACCATGCCCGCCGCGCCATCGAACTGGCTCCGGACCAAGTAGAGCCCAAGCTGCACCTCGGCAATATCCTCGCCTCCGCGGGACGCTTGAACGAGGCGACCAAAGTGTTGCTGAGCATAGCCGGGCGCCCGCCCTTCGGCATTCCCGCCCTCGCCCGCGTCGTCAATCTGCGCAAGACCCGCGAAGACAGCCCGGAATATGCCTTGCTGCAAAACTACGAGAGCCGCATTGCCGATATTCCGCGGGAACCGCGCACCACGCTGCACTTCGCTCTCGCCAAGGCCGCCGACGACCTCGGCCAATACGGCAAGGCCATGGACCACTACCACGCGGGCAATGCACTCAATGCCGAGCAGCACCCCTACGATGAAACCAGCGCCGCGAAGCAGCATGCGCGCCTTCTCGCACTCTCTTCTCCGGCGCTGCTGTCGCGCTGCAGCGGCGGCGGCGGGATCGACGCCATGACGCCGATCTTCATCTGCGGCATGCCGCGCTCCGGCACAACACTCATGGACCAGATGTTCTCGCGGCATCCGGATGTGCAGGCCGGCGGCGAGCTTCCCGGCTCACTCCGCGCGCTTGCCCGTAACAAACAGATCCGCGCTGCGCTCGAACAGGAGATCCCGCCCGAGAGCCTGACCGCCGATGACTTCACGCGCCTTGGTGAAGACTACATCAGTGTCTTGCATGGCGAAGGGCTGCGCGGGGCGTTTGTTTCCGACAAGATGCCCGCGAACTACATGTATATCGGCCTGCTCGCTCTTGCGTTGCCAAAGGCGAAATTCCTCATCATGCGCCGCCATCCCATGGACTGCCTGCTTTCGAACTACATGCAGAACTTCGGCTCCAACCAGACATTCAGCACCGATTTCACCACCCTCGGCAGTGTCTACCGCCGCTTTGACGCCATGGCGAACCACTGGGCCGCGCTGCTGCCGGATCGGGTCCGGCAGGTGCCCTATGAGGACGTCGTCGCCGCCCCCGAGCCGCGCATGCGGGCGGTGCTCGACTTTGTCGGGCTGGACTGGCGCGAGGACGTGCTCGACCACACGAAGTCCTCGCATCAGGTCAACACCGCCTCCTTCGCGCAGGTCCGGCAGCCGATTTATGGCACCTCCGTTGCGCGCTGGCGCCGCTATGGCCCGCTGCTGCGCGATCTCGCCGCCGAAGTAAAGGACAGCCTGACCGAAGACGAGCGCGCCGCCGCCGGATTGGACCCGGCAGGCTGAGGCCGGACCGGAGCCGGACACCCCCATGACAGACACCACCCCGCCCCCGACGCCCTCTTGGCAAAGCCATGCCGACGCCGCCGATCTGGCTTTGGATCAAGGCGACCTGACCGCCGCCCGCTGGGCCATCGAGGCTGCGCTGAACGACGTGATCCCGGTCAAGATCCAGCTGTTGCAGGCCGAACTGCACCGCCGAGACGGCAGGATCGCCGAGGCCGAGCGCCAGCTGCGCATCACCGCCGCGCGCAACCGTGGCAACTTCTGGCCGATGTTCAGGCTGGCCGAGCTGCTGCTTGAGCAAAACCGCCTGACCGAAGCAGCCGAAACGCTCGACGCCGGGCGCGGGCGCGGCGAGGCGACGCGTCACAAGCCTTTTCTGGCCCTTGACGTGATCCTCCGCGAGCGGCTGGGGCAGCCCAACGCGCTGGCGCAGGCACTTGCCGCCTGTCTCGATCACCCGCCGATGCGCTTCGATCCGGCCCCGCCGCTCAGGGCGCTGACTTCCCTGCCCGGCGGCGTCGCTCTTGCCATGCCGCTCTATCATCGCGCATTGGACGCCAATCCGGCGCATGCCGACCTGCGCGCCGACTTTATTGCGCTGCTGACCGGCCGCTGCCCACCGGGGGAGGCAGTCTCCGGGCTGTCCCTGCTGCTGGACAGCGCGGACACAGCCGACGCGGTGCGGGCCGTGGCGCTGCCCCTTGCGCGCATCCATCGCCAGCTTGGTCAGCAAGACGCGGAAGAAGCCGTCCTGCAGCGGCTGGCCCGCGCGGCCCCGACGGACACGGAGTTGCTGCGCCACGTCTTTACGACGCAAATGGTCTCTGCCGACGCCGAGACCCTGAACCGGATCACCGCAGCGCTGAAAGGCCGTGTGCCGGATCGGGTATACACCGAACTCTCGGCTCAGGTCGCCATCGCGCTGATGGCGTTTGACACCGCTGTCGCCCTGCTGCGCCCGCTTCGCGCCCCGGCCAAACCGCCGCATGTAGCCCAGATGCAGGCCACCGCGCTGATCGGTCAGGGGCGCTATGCGCTCGCTCTGCGCTATCTCGCGGCCTGTGCCCGACGGTGGCCGAAGGCGCGCGGGCTTTGCAGCTACCGGATCATCTGGGCGATGAAACTCGGACAATTGGAAGTGGCCGAGGCCGCCATCGAGAGCGGCAAGGACAGCCTCGCCCCAGGCGAGATCGCCGGGCACCGCATGCGGCTGGCGGGGATGCGCAACGATCTGCCCGGTGCCATGGAGCATTACGCCGACCTGCGCCGCCTCGGGCAATTGACCCTGCCGCATCGCGTCATCATGGCCAAGCTGATCTATGGTCTGGCGGACATTGCCCGGCTGGACGAGATCTACGCCGCCATCGGGAACCCGCTGGGCGAGACCGGCAAATTGCTGCACCGCAGCGGCCTTGCCGGGACCATGTCTCTGGAGCTGCAGCTCGAACACCGCGATTACAGCGCGCGCGGCGGGTTTGACACGCTTGAGGACTGGCGACAGGCGCGTCCCGGCTCCGTCGTTGCCGCGATCCGGCTGATCGACGCATGGCGCGCACAGACGCCGCCCATGGCACAGGCCGGAGAGGCAGTTCCCCGGCGCATCTTCCAGTATTGGGACAAACCGGAGCCGCCAGAGATCGTCCAGCGCATGACACAGAGCTGGGCCGGAGCAGAGGGATTCAGCCACGAACTCTGGACCCGCGCGCAGGCGGTGGCCTTCCTGCGCGAGAGCTTGGGTCCGCGCTGGGTCCGGGCGCTGGAAATGGCGCGCAATCCGGCGGAGGAATCCGACCTTTTGCGGCTTTGCCTGCTGGCCAAATTCGGCGGGGTCTGGGCCGATGCCGACGACCGGCTGCATGGCGATCTGGGCGGTCTGCTGGAGGAAACCGCCGGTCTGGTGATCTACCGAGAGGCGCTCGGCGGGGCCTTGGGCAATAATTTCATCGCCGCGCCGCCGGGACATCCGGCGGTGATCCTCGCTGCCAAGATGGTGAAACAGGCGCTGCTGGACCGCACCGCCGAGCTTGCATGGGGCAAGACCGGCCCCGGCGTACTGACCCGCGCGGTGGCGCATTATCTGGTTCAGACGGATGTGTCCCGCGCGGAGTTTCCGCTGACCATCATTGAAAACGACCGGCTGGCCCGCGTGGTCGCCATGCACAATCCGGTGCGCTACAAGATCCTCCCGAGCCACTGGACCGCTGAAAGCACCCGCCCCAGCCAGACCGAAATCTGGCCGGCGCTTCTGGACGCTCTGGAAAACCTCTCCTGACACCAAAGCCGCGCCTCCGGGCGCGCCTTCTGCCGACACAGAAAGGCCAGCGGGTTCAGCCGCGATCGCGCGCGCGATATCCGCCCCGGCGGCGCGGCGTTGTCATCTTGTCCAGGCCCTCGCGCAGAACGCCGGTCATCGGATGCTCTGGCGCCTCCGGCTCAAACCGCGCCAGAAGCGTACCGATCAGGGCCCCGGTGTCCACATCCACCGGCACCGACAAGGCCCAGTCGAGAAAGATCGACCGACATTCGGAGACCGTGATCCCCTCGATCCGGTAAGCCTCCGTTATCAGCCCCTTGGGGTCCAGTGCATCACCCTTCATTCTTCGCTCTCCACATCAGGCAAGACCGCATCAATATGAGCCGCCGCTGCCGCGCAGGCCTCGGCAAACGCCGCCTGCAAAGCCGTCATATCCTTATATCCCGTCAACCGTGTCAGGAAAGCGCAGCCCCCGGTGCCAAGCTCCTCCGGCTCCAAAGGCTTTTCACTGACCAGCCTTGCGCCGATCTGGATCGCCCAGGCCAGCCCGTACGCATGGCGCAGCGCCTGCTGACCCTCAGCACCGAGCCAATCCGCCAGCAACAAGGCGCGCGGCACCTGCCGCACCGGCTTGCCCGCGATCAGCGACGCCGCCTGCGCCACCAATTCTATGTCCTGCATGCGGCCCGGGCCAAGCTTGGCCTCCCACGGGCCGCCCGTCCCCTTGGCCGCCCGGATCCGCGCCCGCATCACGGCCAGCGCCTGGAGGACGGGACCGGGCTCCCGAGCCCGCCCCAACAACTCCAGACGAAACGCCTCCACATCCGCCGCCAGCGCCTCGGGGCCTGCGACCACCCGCGCCCGCGTCAAAGCCAAATGCTCCCAGGTCCACGCCTCGCCGTCCTGATACTGCCGGAAGGCCGAAAAGGATGTCGCCACCGGCCCCTGATTCCCCGATGGGCGCAGGCGCATATCCACCTCGTAGAGCTTGCCCTCCGCCATCGGTGCCGTCATGGCGGTGATCAACGCCTGCGTGAGCCGCGCGTAATAGGTCCGCGACGGCAGCGGCCTGCGTCCCTCCGACTCCTCGACTCCATCGGGATCATATATCACGATCACATCGAGATCGGAGCGCGCATGCAGCCGCGCCGAGCCAAGGCTGCCCATACCAAGCACCACCGCCCCGCGCCCAGGCGCGGCGCCATGCTTGCGCGCGAATTCCGCCTGAACCACCGGCAACAGCGCCGAAAGCGTCGCCTCGGCCAGATGCGCATAGGCCTGCCCCGCCTCCTCCGGCTCCATCAACCCGCGCAGCAAATGCACTCCGACGCAGAAATGCCATTCCTTGCCCCAGCGCCGCGCCAGATCCAGACACCGCTCGTAATCGTCCTCGCGCGCCAGCATATCCGCCAGCTCCGCCCGCAGCGCCGCCAATCCCGGCCAGGGCGCAAAGAACCCGCCCCCGATCACCGCATCGAACACCCCCGAATTGCGCGCCAGATGCCGCGCCAGATCCGGCGAGGTGCCGACAATGTCGATCAGCAGGTCGACCAGTTGCGGATTGGCCTCGAACAGCGAAAACAGCTGCACCCCCGCCGGCAATCCCGACAAGAACCCGTCAAACGCCACAAGCGCCTCGTCCGGTTTGGCGGTTTGAGCGAGCCGCCGCAGGATGTCCGGACGCAGCCGCCGGAAAATCGTCACGGCCCGCTCCGAGCGGAGCGCCGGGTAGGTCGGCCAACGCTTGACGATCTCGCTCTCGGCGAGCTTCGGCTCATCCTCCTCGCCGCCACTTTCGTCGGGGGCAAAGAAGCTCTCGGTCAGGCTGTGCACCTCTGTCAGCCGCTCGGTCAGATCGCGCTCCAGATCCCCCAGATCGCGCCCCATCAGACAGGCCAGCCGTTCGAAGCCCGCGGGCGATTGCGGCAGATCATGGGTCTGCGCGTCGCGCAGCATCTGCACCCGGTGCTCGACCTCGCGGTGAAAGCGGTAATGTTCGGCCAGCGTCTCCGCCACCTCCTCCGGGATCCATCCCTTGGACGCCAGCGCCCGCAGCCCCGGCACCGTGCCCCGTGCCCGCAGATCCGGATCGCGCCCCCCGGCGATAAGCTGCCGGGTCTGGGTAAAGAACTCGATTTCGCGAATACCGCCGCGCCCGAGCTTCATGTTGTGCCCCGGCAGGGTGATCGGCCCACCCAGCCCCTTGTGCTCGCGAATACGCAGTCGCATGTCATGGGCGTCCTGGATGGCGGCGAAGTCCAGATGCTTGCGCCAGACGAACGGCGTCAGCATCTGCAAGAACCGCGACCCGGCCTCCAGATCCCCCGCAGCAGGCCGCGCCTTGATATAGGCGGCGCGCTCCCACGTCCGCCCAAGGCTCTCGTAATACCGCTCGGCCGCTTCCATTGCCATGCAGACCGGCGTAACGGCGGGATCGGGCCGCAGCCGCAGATCGGTGCGCAGCACATAGCCCTCGCCGGTCTGCTCGCTCAGGGTCTGGGCCATCTTCCGCGTCGCCCGGACAAGACTGGCACGCGCCTCATGATAGTCTCCCGGGTCATAGCGCGTCTCGTCAAACAGGCAGATCAGGTCGATGTCCGAGCTGTAATTCAGCTCGCCCGCGCCCATCTTGCCCATGGCGAGCGCCACCATACCGCCTGCGGTCTCCAGATCGCCGTCCGTCGCCCCGGGCAGCTTGCTACGCTTGATTTCATGAGCAATCGCCGCGCGTAACGCCACCTGCACGGCGGTATCGGCAAAATCGGTGAGCGCGCCGGTGACCTCCTCCAGCGTCCAGGCCCCGGCCAGATCGCACAGCGCGCTGATCAGCGCCAGCCGCCGCTTGGCCTGTCGCAGCCCGCCGCTCACCGCATCGAACGGCAACGCCAGCATTTCCGCGCGCAGGGTCCGCACCGCCGCGCCCGGGTCCTCGACCGCACCTTCGAGCCAAGCTCCCTCTCGCTCGATCAATCCCTTGAGATAGGGCGCAGTGCCCCCAACACCCCCGATCAGATCGGCAAGCGGGCCATCGGCCCAGCCACAGGCAGCGCGCGCCTCGGCGGCGCGGTCGGTCTCAAACGGGCGCGGCATGCGCGTGATGTGCGAAGTCAGGGTCATGCCCGCAGATGGCCATGCCGGAGGGAAAAGGGCAACACCCCTTGCACCCTTCACACGCAGACCGCAGGGTTTGGCCAGTTACGATCAGGAGATCCCACCATGAGCAAAAGTCTTGCCCGCGTGCGCCGTGCCATCGAAGCCGCCGGTCTCGAAGATGGTATCCGCGAGGTCGGTCAGGCCCGCACCGCTCAGGAGGCCGCGGACAGCGTCGGCTGCGCCGTGGATCAGATCGCCAAGTCCATCATCTTCCGGGCCGAAGCCACCGGCGACGCGGTGCTCTTTCTCACCGCCGGCGGCAACAAGGTCAGCGCAACCAAGGCCACCGCCCTCGCGGGCGAGCCTCTGGGCAAGGCCGACGCCGCCCTGATCCGCAGCCAGACCGGCTTCGCCATCGGCGGCGTCTCCCCGCTCGGCCATATGAATCCGATCCGCGCCTGGCTCGACCCGCGCCTGCTGGATTTCGACGTGGTCTGGGCCGCGGCGGGCACCCCGCGCCACGTCTTCCCGCTCGATCCCGCCCAGTTGCCCGGACTGACCGGCGCCATGATCGCCGATTTCACCGAATAACCTGTAATACGGGCAAGAATGCCCGAACCAACGGATCGGTCCCGTTCCGGCTGCTTCTTCTCTGTAACAATATCCAACTCCCCGGCTCGACCAAGCCCAGCCGCCGGACGGCGCAGTGTGCCCTGTGTTCTTGGATATCCGTGACCCGGTGCTGCGTCCTGAGCCCCACGTTTTGATCTGTGCGCGGCCTGTGGCGCCCGCACAAACGCTGACCGGTGCAATCAGCGCCGCCGCCGGGGCGGCATCTCCCGCGGCACGGAAGTAAACGTCTGACGGCACTGGCGTTTTCTAACAAATGTAAAAAACATTCACATCAAGCCTTGAAAGCCCGGCGTGCAATCCCGATCTGATGTAATGTGAAAGACATTCACATACACAACCCGAAACGGAGAGAGACATGACCACCGCCACCTATACCGCAGACGTTCCCGCCGCATCCGGCTGGCTCTCGCGGACTGAGGCCTGGCTTGATCAGCGCGGAAAAGGCGCGTGGATCGCAGCCATGGTTCTCGGATTTATCTTCTTCTGGCCCGTCGGCCTCGCCCTTCTGGCCTATATGATCTGGAGCAAACGCATGTTCAGCAAGTCCTGCCGCAACACCGGCACCCGCAGCCACCGCCGGTCTGCATTCGGCGCGATGAAATCGAGCGGAAACAACGCATTCGACGCCTACAAGGAAGAAACGCTCCGCCGTCTTCTCGACGAGCAGGACGCCTTTGAAGCCTTCCTCCAGCGCCTGCGCGATGCCAAGGACAAGGCCGAGTTCGACCAGTTCATGGACGACCGCGAAAAGCGCGCGGCCGAGCAGGCGAAAACCTCCGAAGACGCCTGATCGGCGCCATTCCAACGCGGCCCCTTCCCCGGGGCCGCTTTACACCTTACACTCAGGGACACCATGTACAGCGACACCTACACCCACCTGCCGGACCCCCAGCACCAATCCGCTTTCTATGAAGGCGTCGCGATCAAGCGCGGCCTGGCCTGGGTGATCGACTTCATCATCGTCTGCATTTTCATGCTGCCAATCCTCATTTTCACCGTTGGCCTGGCGGCATTCTTCCTCGCGCCGCTCTTTGCCATCGTCAGTTTTCTCTACCGCGTGGCCACCATCGCCGGTGGCTCGGCGACCTGGGGCATGCGCATGATGGCAATCGAGTTCCGCGACGCGCGCGGCCACCGATTTGATTTGAGCCAGGCCTTCCTGCACACGCTTGGCTATACAATCTCCCTCGCGGTTTTCCCGCTACAGTTGATCTCGGTTGTCATGATGTTCGCCACCGAACGCGGCCAGGGTCTGACCGATCTGGTCATGAACAGCGTCGCCCTCAACCGCCGCGCCTGATACGCGGATCTCGGCCGAAGGTTAACCAAACGCTAACAAAAACCCCGCCTCGGCGGGGTTTACCTGTTGTCAGGGGGGTTGGCGTAGAATTTTTTCCTTGCTACCGTTTGGATCAAACAACGAGTCTTGTTCTATTCATGCGTCATTCCTTGCCAATCGCGCCGCAGTTCTACGTGACGGCTCCGCAGCCCTGCCCTTATCTCAAGGGCCGGATGGAGCGGAAATTGTTTACCGCTCTGCAAGGCGAGAACGCCCAGAAGCTGAATGACACGCTGTCGAAGCAGGGCTTCCGGCGCTCGCAGAACGTGCTCTATCGTCCGTCTTGCTCGGATTGCGCCGCCTGTCTGTCCGCCCGGATCGACGTGTCGCGCTTCAAACCCTCGCGTAGCCAGCGCCGCACATTGAAAAAGAACGCCTATCTCACGCGCCGGGCCACGAGTCCCTGGGCCACGGAAGAGCAGTATGACCTCTTCCGCCGCTATCTCGATACGCGGCATGCGGATGGCGGGATGGCGGACATGGATGTCTTCGAATTCGCAGCCATGGTCGAGGAAACCCCGATCCGCAGCCGCGTGATCGAATATATCGACGGCGCAAGCGACACGCTCGCCGCCGTTTGCCTGACCGATATGCTCGATGACGGGCTCTCGATGGTCTATTCCTTCTATGAGCCCGCCCTGCGCAGCGCCTCGCTCGGCACGTGGATGATTCTCGATCATATCGAAATTGCGCGCGAAGCCGGCCTTCCATACGTCTATCTCGGCTACTGGGTGCCCGGATCGGACAAGATGGGCTACAAGGCCCAATTCGACGCCGTCGAGATCTATCGCGGCGGCCAATGGGAGCCGTTGCAGGACGAAAGCGCCTATGAAAACGAAAGCCACCCGCTGTCGACCGATCCGATCGCCGAGCAGGTGGCCAATATTTCCTTCCCCGACACACGGGGATGAGCAAACCCTGAGAGAGAGGTCGACCCGGTCCGGGTCCGTACCGTCAGCCGATGAGAGCCGGCAGCACCGGTGTCAGGATCATCGTCGCTGACAGCAGGAAAGCCTTGCGCAGCCAATGGCTGTGGTAAAATCGACTTCCGGATTTTCCAGATGTGGGTCGCCGGGTTCTACCGGGTCTGGAGTGCTCTTGTACCATGGGCCTACCTGCCTTTACGCGTTACAAAGATTGTTTCCGGAAACTCTACCGGTAGCATCAAAATTGCCCATTGTTGTTGGCAGAGAAAAGTTGACCCTGCGGCAATTCTGAGACTTTTGGTTAATTTCAGGTTAATGCGCAACCGCAGAGGGTCCGCCGCCCGAAACCGCCAAAACAAAAAAGGGCCGCCTAAGGGCAGCCCTTTTCCGTTTGTCTCCAGCTCACGATCAGTTGGTGAACTTCTTGATTTCGCCGGACTTAAGGCGCGACCAGTAGCTGTCCAGCTCGCGCTTCACGATCGGCATCAGGAAGTAGAGGCCAAAGATGTTGACAACCGCCATGGCAAAGATCGCCGCATCGGAGAAGTCGATGACCGGGCCAAGGTTAGCCGCCGCGCCGATGACGACAAAGATGCAGAAGATGACCTTGAAGGTGATCTCCTTGGCTTTGCCCTCGCCGAAGAGGTAGGTCCAGGCTTTCAGCCCGTAGTAGCTCCACGAGATCATGGTCGAGAAGGCAAAGAGCACAACCGCCAGCGCCAGAACATAGGGGAACCAGCTGATTGCGGAGCCAAAGGCGGCCGAGGTCAGCCCCACGCCAGAGGCGCCGGAGACCGTCTTGATCGCACCATCTTCGACAATGTAGAGGCCGGTTTCCGGATCCATGGCGAGCTGGCCGGTGATGATGATCACCAGGGCGGTCATGGTACAGATCACCACCGTGTCGATGAACGGTTCAAGCAGGGACACAAAGCCCTCGGTGATCGGCTCCTTGGTCCGAACGGCAGAGTGCGCAATCGCCGCCGAGCCGACGCCCGCCTCGTTCGAGAAGGCCGCCCGCTTGAAGCCCTGGATCAGCGCGCCAACCATACCGCCCGCAACGCCAAGGCCGGTGAAGGCCCCTTCGAAGATCTGGCCGAAGGCCCAACCGATCTGATCCGCGTTCAGCAAGATGATGACCAAAGCCGCAAGCACGTAGAGCACGCCCATGAAAGGCACGATCTTTTCCGTGACCTTTGCAATGGACTGCAGCCCGCCGACAATCACCAGAAAGACGATGATTGCAAAGATGACGCCGGTGATCCAACCGGGGTAGTCGCCGACGATCCCGGCGATCTGCTGATGCGCCTGATTGGATTGGAACATGTTGCCGCCGCCGAGTGCGCCAAGAATACAGAAGATCGAGAACATCACCGCAAGAAACCGCCCGCCCGGCAGGCCGCGCTCGGCAAAGCCCTTGGTCAGGTAATACATCGGACCGCCCGAAACGGTGCCGTCCGCATATTCATTGCGGTATTTGACGCCCAGCGTACACTCGGTGAATTTCGACGCCATGCCCATCAGGCCGGCCAGAATCATCCAGAAGGTTGCCCCCGGACCGCCGATGCCCACGGCCACCGCAACGCCCGCAATGTTGCCGAGGCCAACGGTGCCGGAGAGCGCGGTGGCGAGGGCCTGAAAGTGGCTGACCTCGCCTGCGTCATCGGGATCGGAGTAATCGCCTTTGACCAGCGAGATCGAATGGCCGGCGGCGCGGAACTGGATAAACCCGAAGTAGATCGTGAAGATGGTCGCCGCAGTGACCAGCCATGCCACGATCCAGGGAAAGGAGGTTCCCGGGAACGGCATGAAGATCAGGTTGACGAACCAGCCGGTGGCGTTCGCGAAACCGGCGTTTACTTTTTCATCAATGGATTGCGCTACGGCCAGTGTCGGCGCGGCAAGGGCTGTCAGCCCTGTGGCGGTAAAAATCGCCTGTTTTGTGAGTGTGTGCATGAATACTGTCCTGTTCTTTGAAAGCGCGGGTCTCAGGGAACGATGGTGCAAGGCACCGGAGCAATCTGCACGAGGCTGCCAGCCACAGAGCCGAACACCCGCGCACCAAAGGATGACTGCCCGTCCCGCCCGATCACCAGTTGAGTGGCTTCGCTGCTGACGGCGATCTTGCACAGGGTTTCGGCAATATGGCCGTACCGGATGGCAGTTTCGACGGCGACGCCGCTCTTTTCCGCTTCGGCCTTGGCCGGGGCGACAATCGCGGTTTCGGCGCGGGCGATTTCCTCTTTGCGCCTGGCGTGCCGCTCTTCGAGTTCCGTCGGTGTCAGGAAGGAATAAGGCGACCATTCAAGCACATGCACAATCAGCACACTGCTCCCCTGCGCTTTCGCAAGACCGGTGGCAAAGGCCAGGGCCCGGGTTGCGGCCGCGCTGCCGTCGTATGCGACGACAATCTTGTTATTCATTGTTCTTGTCTCCCTGTAAGTGGATATGTGCGCGTGGCACAACCGCAGGTTAACAGAGAGTTAAGAGGCAATCGGCCTAAAAATACACTCAAAGCCGGTCATTGCGACCAAAGATGCAAGGATTGCCAATTCATTGGCATGCCGAGACGCAGAATCATGCCGTTGGCGAAATCACCAGCCATGGCGCATGACGGAGTGGATACCGTGGCATGCGACGCCATGGCCTATATCGCATTCGAATGATTGAATGTAAAGAAAGCGCACCGTCCTGTACCGCAGTATCGAGGAGATGCGCCGTGGAATTCAAGAAAATCACCGATGACATCACCGTATCGCCGCAGATCGCGCCATCCGATTTGCCCGCTGTTGCCGCCGCCGGATACAACGCTGTGATCTGCAACCGCCCCGATGGCGAAGGCCCGGATCAGCCAAGTTTCGACGAAATCGCCGCCGCCGCCGCACAGGCCGGGCTGCAGGTGCGCTATCTCCCGATTGCCGGGGGCACGGTCTCGGATCAGGATGCGGAGGACTTCGGCGCCGCGTTGCGCGCCCTGCCCGGCCCGGTTCTGGCCTATTGCCGCACGGGGACGCGCTCGGCCACGCTGTGGTCCCTGAGCCAGGCCAAAACCCTGAGCACGGCGGAAATCCTTCAGGCCACGAAGGCGGCGGGCTATGACATGGCTGGTGTGGTGCGCCGCATTGTGAACGGAGGCAAGACGCCAACCGATGACGGCGACGCGAAATTCGATGTGGTTGTCGTCGGCGGCGGTGCCGCGGGCATTGCCGTCTCGGCCAGTCTGCGGGCGCGCAAGCCAACCCTGAGTGTTGCCGTGATCGACCCGGCGGATGTGCATTACTATCAGCCCGGCTGGACCATGGTTGGCGCGGGCATCTTCGAGGCCGAAAGCACCGTGCGCACCATGGGCAGCCTGATCCCCAAGGGCGTGCACTGGGTCAAATCCGCCGTGGCCGCCTTCGAGCCGCAGAACAACGCAGTCATCCTCGATGGGTGCCGCGTGGTGAAATACGACCGATTGATCGTCTGTCCGGGTCTCAAGCTGGATTGGCATGGGGTCGAGGGCCTGGTCGACACGCTTGGCAAGAATGGCGTCACCTCGAATTACCGGTACGACCTCGCGCCTTACACTTGGGAATTGGTGCAGGGCCTGAAACAGGGACGCGCCCTCTTTACGCAGCCGCCGATGCCGATCAAATGCGCCGGTGCCCCGCAGAAGGCGCTGTATCTGTCCGGTGATCACTGGTTCCGGAACGGGGCGCTGAAGAAAATCGACATCCAGTTCATGAACGCGGGCGGCGTGCTCTTCGGGGTGAAGGATTATGTTCCGGCTCTGGAGGAATACATCCGGAAATACGACGCCACTCTGAATTTTTTTCATACGCTGGTGCGTGTGGACGGACCGTCGAAGACCGCCACCTTCAAGGTCGCCAAGCCCGAGACGGCCCACGCCGAAGTCACCGTCGATTTTGACATGATGCACGTCTGCCCGCCACAAACGGCGCCGAATTTCATCCGTGTCTCGCCGCTGGCCGATGCCGCAGGGTGGGTCGACGTGGATCAAAGCACGTTGCGGCACAAGACCTATGACAACATCTGGAGCCTTGGCGATGTGATGAACGCGCCCAACGCCAAGACCGCGGCGGCGGCGCGGATGCAGGCCCCGGTGGTGGCCAACAACGTCGCGGCGGATATCGACGGCAAATCTCCCGTCTCGGTCTACAACGGCTATGGCTCCTGCCCGCTGACCGTGGAGCGCGGCAAGATCGTTCTGGCCGAGTTCGGCTATGGCGGCACGTTGCTGCCAAGTTTCCCGAAATGGCTCATCGACGGCACCCGGCCAACCCGTGCGGCATGGTTGCTCAAGGAGCAGATCCTGCCGCCCGTCTATTGGAAGGCCATGCTGCGCGGCAAGGAGTGGATGGCCAGGCCGGAAACCGTTTCGGCCAAATGAGCCCTTGGCCTGCCTGATGCGTTCGGCAGATTCAGCGAAAGGCGGGCGGGATTCCCCTGCCCGCCAGGACATTTTCAAAGCCTGCCCGCGTTTGGCCTTTTAAAATTCATATTTTTGAATATATAGAGGTGACAAAGCGCAAGACACGAGTCGCATTCGGCTCGGCGATACAGGACACCGCCCATGCAGACGCCTCGCACTCCCGCCCGCCGCCTTTCCCGCTATTTGCCGATCCTTGGCTGGGCCAGGACCTATGACAAGGATACGCTGACATCGGACCTCGTGGCGGCCGTGATCGTGACAATCATGCTGATCCCGCAGTCTTTGGCCTATGCCCTGCTGGCGGGTTTGCCTGCCGAAATGGGGCTTTATGCGTCGATCCTACCGCTGATCGCCTATGCCATCTTTGGCACGTCCCGCGCCTTGGCCGTTGGGCCCGTTGCGGTTGTCTCGCTGATGACCGCCGCCGCCATCGGCAACCTCGGACTTTCCGATCCGGTGCAGATTGCGCTGGCCGCCGGGACCCTGGCCTTTATCTCCGGGGTGATCCTGCTGTCGCTCGGCATCCTGCGGCTTGGCTTTCTGGCCAACTTTCTCAGCCATCCTGTTATCGCGGGTTTTATCACCGCCTCAGGCGTGTTGATCGCCGCAAGCCAGCTCAAGCATATCCTTGGCATCGACATGCACGGCCATACCTTGGTCGGGCTGATCGAAACGATGGTGGCGCATCTTGGGGATATCAACTGGATCACGCTGCTGATCGGCGGCTCGGCCACCGCGTTCCTGTTCTGGGTGCGCAAAGGTCTGAAGCCACTTCTGCTGGCCAAGGGTCTCAAGCCGCGTGTCGCGGACATTCTGGCCAAAGCCGGTCCGGTGGGCGCGGTTATCGTCACCACACTACTGACCTTTGCCTTTTCGCTGGCCGATCATGGCGTGAAGATCGTCGGAGAGGTCCCCATGGGCCTGCCGCCACTGACCATGCCGAGCTTTTCGCCGGACCTCTGGGGACAGCTGTTCCTGTCCGGGCTGTTGATCTCGATCATCGGTTTCGTGGAATCCGTCTCAGTGGCGCAGACACTCGCGGCCAAGCGCCGCCAGCGCATTGACCCCGACCAGGAGCTTATCGGCCTTGGCGCTTCCAACATTTCCACCGCAATGACCGGCGGTTTTCCGGTCACCGGCGGCTTTTCCCGCTCCGTGGTGAACTTTGACGCTGGGGCAGAGACGCCCGCTGCAGGGGCCTTCACCGCTGTCGGGATCGCCTTCGCCACGTTGCTGCTGACCCCCCTGCTTTTCTTTCTCCCCAAGGCGACCCTCGCGGCAACGATCATCGTTGCGGTTCTGTCGCTTGTCGATTTCTCTATCCTGCCGAAGGCGTGGAAATACTCGCGCGTCGATTTCGCCGCCGTGGCCGCGACCATTGTCCTGACCCTTGGCTTTGGGGTGGAGGCCGGTGTCTCCGCAGGGGTGATGTTGTCGATCGGGCTGCACCTCTACAAGACGTCGCGCCCGCATGTCGCCGAGGTCGGCCTTGTCCCCGGCACCCAGCACTTCCGCAATATCCTGCGCCATGACGTTGAAACCGACGAGACCATCGTCACCCTGCGGGTCGACGAGAGCCTTTACTTCGCCAATGCCCGTTTCCTGGAGGATTACGTGCTGAACCGGGTCGCCTGCGATCAGCCGATCAAACACGTGATCCTGATGTTCCCGGCCGTGAACGAAGTGGACATGAGCGCGCTGGAAACGCTCGAAGAACTGAACCGGCGGCTGAAGGAAATGGACGTTCAGATGCACCTCTCCGAGGTCAAGGGTCCGGTCATGGACAGGCTGCAACGCTCGCATTTCCTCGACGAGCTGAACGGCAAGGTGTTCCAGTCGCAATTCGATGCCTGGAAGGCCCTGAGCGGGCCGGCGCCAGCGGCAAGCGCGGCGTCCTGATCGGCGGAATGCTCTGATCGGGCGGCCAGCCCGGCCCAAACCCATGCCAGACAGACGCGCCGTACCCGGGACCGTCAAATGACAAAAGGGCCGCCCGATCGGGCGGCCCTTTCGCGTGTGCATCTGTCTGTGATCAGTTCGGCATAAGGTCCGGCACGATTGTCACGATCCCCGGGAAGAACCACAGGATCGCCAGTCCCATCACCTGGATCAGCACAAAGGGGATCACCCCGCGATAGATGTGACCCGTTGTGACCTCTTTCGGAGCCACACCGCGCAGGTAGAACAGCGCAAAGCCGAAGGGTGGCGTCAGGAACGAGGTCTGCAGGTTCACCGCGATCATGATCGTCACCCACTTGGGGTCGAACGAGCCGCCGTAGATCACTGGCCCGACGATAGGCACAACGATGTAGATGATCTCCAGGAAGTCGAGCACGAAGCCGAGGATGAAGAGCACCAGCATCACGATCAGGAAAACCTTGATCTCGTTGTCGAAGCTTTTCAGGAAGTCCTGAATGTAGTGCTCGCCCCCGAAAGAGATCACGACGAGGTTGAGCAGCTGCGAGGCGATCAGGATGGTGAACACCATCGACGTCACCTTGGCCGTCTCCCGCACCGCCGGCGTCAGCACCCCGGACCGGAACAGCACCCAGCAGCTGAACAGCAGGCCGAACAGTGCATAGAGCCAGACGATGTAGGTGAAGACGAAGGCAATCCAGGTTTCGACCGAAACGCTGTCTGTGTTGATCCGCAGGTCAAAGTTAACGCCCATCAGGATCATCACGATCACCGCAAGCGTCGACCAGATGATCACCTTCGGGCTGCGATCCTCGTCCCGCAGCTTGCGATAGGCCGCCAGCATGATGGCCCCTGCCGCCCCCAGCGCCGCGGCAGGCGTCGGGTTGGTGATGCCGCCGAGGATGGACCCCAGCACCGCGACAATCAGAACCAGCGGCGGGAAGACAACACGCAGCAACTCGTTCTGCGCCAACCGTGCGAAGGCATGATACGCGCCGTAGACCGAGAGCGCCCAAGGCACAGCCATGAGCAAGACCGTCGCCCCGGCCGAGGTTGTCGGCGTTATCGCGACGATATCCACCAGCAGCCCCAGGACGATGCCGCCAGCACCAATAAGCAGCGGCAGCGGCTCCGACGACGGCGAGACACCGCGCGCGATGGCGAGGATCAGGCCGAACATCACGGCGATCAGCGCGATACCGGTGCCGATCGGCGCGGCGGCGTCGATCTTCGCCAGACGCAGCGCTTCGATTTCCTCATCGCTGCGCCGCATGCTTTGCGTGCTTTCGCCAGCCTCTTCGATGACCGCCTGTTCCGCAACCGCGGTATCCCAGGCCTCCTGGCCGTGCAGCTCGATCATCGCGGCCTGACAGGTCGCATCGACATTGGTACGCAGCGAGGCCGCATCACCGATGTCGGAGAAGCTGGAGATCGTGGTGTCCTGAGACCCGACGACATTGACCTGGCTGAAGACCATGAAGCCCGCGATCAGGGCAACCGGCACACCGAGATACCATGTGAAGGCCTCTCCGCGCGTCACCGGCTCGTTGTTGCTGGTCCCCAGTTCCACGGCGGGCGCCTTGGACGGGTTGAACATCGCAAAACCGAACGCATAGGCCGCATAGAGACCTGCAAGCAGGATGCCGGGCAGAAGCGCCGCCTGGAACAGCGTGCCGACGGAAACCACCGCAGGCTCACCAAGGTAGGTCAGCGCATCGGTACAGCCGGCCTCGACCGCGCGGGCCTCCTGGGCGGCGGAATAGAGATCCCCGGCCAGCGTGCCGAGCAAAACGATCACGATGGACGGCGGAATGATCTGACCCAGCGTGCCGGACGCTGCGATCACGCCCGTCGCCAGTTCCGGCGAATAATTGTTGCGCAGCATGGTCGGCAGGGCGAGCAGGCCCATGGTCACCACGGTCGCGCCAACAATGCCGGTGGAGGCGGCAAGGAAAGCGCCCACAACCACGATCGACACGGCCAAACCACCCGGAAGCGGACCAAAGACCCGCGCCATGGTGGTCAGCAGATCGTTGGCGATCTTGGAGCGTTCCAGCACGATGCCCATCAGAACGAACATCAGCACCGCCAGCAGCGTCTCGATGGACTGGCCCGCGATAACACGTTCGTTGATGCGGTTCACGATGAAGGAGACGTTGCGGTCCAACGCGTATTCCCAGCCTTGCGGGAAGACCGGCACGCCGATCCGCGGCAAGTCCGGATTTCGGAAGATCGATATGATCTCCTCATTGGCCCCCGACGCAAGCAGCGCCGCGTATTCCGCGCTGTCCGTGTCGATGGCCTGATGGATCAGCAGCCCCGCGCTGTCGAGCGCGGCGATGATGCCGAAGGAAATGACCCCTGCGCCGCCGATGGCAAACGCCACCGGAAAGCCGGAAAGGATCGCTGAAAAGAGCGTGAGAAAGACGATGATCAGGCCGATCTCGACGCCATCTAGTCCGAATAGCATGTGTCTGTCTCCGCCTCAGAATTCTGCGTGGTCGTAGGGCTCTTCGCCCTCTTCGAGGACATCCCGGTCGAGGTACTTGCCCTCGCTTTCCTCGCCTTCTTTCCACTCAAGGAACGAGCGGTAGAAGAAGGCCCAGGCCTGGATGAAGATCATGCCGACGAGCGCCACCATGAGGATCTTGAAAAGGAAGTAGGCGTTGAAGCCGTTGGGGCTGAAGCCGATGGTCTCGACGTTCCAGCGCAGCGCGCGGGATTTCATCAGCAGGCGGTCCAGCTGATCGCTGGCCGAGGGTTTCGGCACGATGAGCGAGCGCCACAGGAAATACCAGGAGTACATCCAGATCAGCACCGCCATGGGGATCATGAAGAAGAGCGAGCCGAACATGTCGATGACCCGCTTTGCCCGGTGGCTGACGGCGGAATAGACGAGATCCACCCGCACGTGGCCACCCTGCACAAAGGTGTAGGTCAGGCACAGGGCCACGACCATGGCGTTGTAAAGCTTGAGCTCTTCGGCGTACCACGAAATGTCGAACTGCAGCGGAATGCCAAAGCCGAACACGATGTCCGGCCGGGTAAAGATCCGCTGCATGAAGACGATGATCACCTGCTGCAGCACCATCAGAAGGCCGGCCCAGGCAAAGAGCCGCCCGACCGAGTTGGCAAAGAGCTCCAGCCCGACCACCACACTCCACAGGAACCGGTTGGACCACAGCCCGACAAGGAAGATCACCAGGAAGGTGGTGAGACAGACAAAGAAAAACTCGGTCGACCCGCCGTAGTAGACGACGCGCATGATCGCTTCCTTGTTGCTCCAGTCGAGCCAGAGCGAAGGATGGGTGATTGCGTATCCGAGATTGTAGAAAGCCATCAGAATGGACTGGACGATCCAGACCAGCCAGTCAGCCATGGCAGGCAGAAAGCCAACCGCGCCTTCTTCTTCCATGATTTCCCCCTTGAGCGGCCGGTTTTCCGGCCCTTATCTTGAAGTCCTGCAGCCCGCCGCGATATGGCGCGCCTATGTGCGAAAAGGCCCCTGACGCGCAGGGGCCTTCTGTTTTTCCGGCTGTGGAGGCTTAGCCGCCCAGCACGCGCACGCGCTGCTCGACATAGAAACCGTCGGATTTCTGGATCCAGGCTGCGGAATTGGCCAGCGAGGTTTCGAAGGAGCCGCGGATCTTGGCGAACAGCTCGTCGCCCATGTTCTCGTCCATGACCTCTTTCGAGGCGGCACCGAAGGCATCCCACACGTCGTCAGAGAACTGCAGTGTCTTGACACCTTGCGCCTGCAGGCGGGCCAGTGCGGCACCGTTGTTGGCGAGGGTTTCGGCCAGCTGGTACTGTGTCACGGCCATCGAACCAAGACGCAGGATGGACTTGTGGTGATCCGAAAGCTCGTTCCAGACGTCGAGGTTGACCGAGGAGGCCAGCGCCGAACCCGGCTCGTGGAAACCGGCGGTGTAGTAGACTTTCGCCACTTCCTGGAAACCGGCGCGCTCGTCGGCCATCGGGCCAACCCACTCCAGACCGTCAAGGGCACCGGAGGACAGCGCCTGATACAGTTCACCGCCCGGGATGTTCTGAACGGAGGCACCGAGCTTGCCGAGCACCTTGCCGCCGAGACCCGGCATGCGGAACTTGAGGCCGTTGAAGTCGTCGGCCGACTTGATCTCGTTGCGGAACCAACCACCGGACTGCGAGCCGGAGTTGCCTGCCAGCAGGCCTTTGAGGTTGAAGATCTGGCCCAGCTCATCGTGCAGCTCTTCGCCGCCGCCGTGGTAGTACCAGTTCGACACTTCCTGCGCGGTGCCGCCGAACGGCACGGCGGTGAAGTAGGCATAGCCCGGGTGCTGACCGATGAAGTAATAGTCGGCGGAGTGATACATGTCCGCCTGGCCCGAGGACACGGCATCGAACACTTCCAGCGCGCCCACAAGCTCGCCCGGCGCTTTCTTGTCGATGGTCAGCTGGCCATCGGAAAGCTCGTTCACGAAGCTCTCCAGGTAGGAAGCCGCGTCATCGAGCACGGCAAAGCCGCGCGGCCACGAGGTGACCATGGTCAGGGTGCGCTTGCCCTGTGCATAAGCCGGAGCAGCCAGGGTCGAGGCAGCAGCAGCAGCGCCCGCGCCTACGGTCGAGGCGCGAAGAAAAGAACGGCGATCCATATGATATCCTCCCAGATATAGTTCGGTGCGCGAAGCTCCCCCCTCGCGCGGATCGTTGAAAGTGGGGACACGTTAGGCAGGGTCCAGCGCAAAGAAAATACCCAATGCTACGGATTTAGGGCAGGAATCTGACCGGATCCCGGGCTCAGGGCCGCACATTCAACCAAAAGCTGCGCATTGGTAGAAAGCAATCCCGGACTCGACGCCTGCAGTGCGCAACCACTGATTGTTTGAGCACTGTTTCTGCGCTAAAAATCCGAGACCTTATCAACCAAGAGCCAAGTGGGGTACTCGAACGGTGCAACCATATTATCCCGGACATGATTTCACGAAGTACAGCGCGCGCGGCGTTTGTGGCAAAAAGAACTGCGCCGCAAAAATGCACCTTCTCGGCACGGAGCCGATAACCGTGAACTTCGGAGGTTCCGGCGATCCGGGCGACGACTTCCAACCCGGCGATGTCGTCAAATGGAAATACAACAACATGGTCGCGCACAATCCCAGGACGGGACCGATCATTGGAAGGCTCGCCCGGGACAAACCATCCACCGCGAAACTGGACATCGCGGACGTCAATGGCGCAGAGGTCCTGACGGTCACGGAAGTGACGCTTTATCTGGAGTTCGAAATTCGGCGACTTGGGATCACCATTCCCCCGACCGACCCGATCCGGCTCAGACTCAAATCGATTCCTGGCCCCGATCATTTTGAGTTTGAACAGCTCGCCCCGTCACGCATCATCAACATGCTGAGCGGCAAGATGCTCGGGTTCCGGGCGAATACGGTCTCCGTTACGGGCCAAAGGGGCCTCACTCTGGACGACGGCAGGTTCTCCGATGGGCAAAAAAGCATCGGTGTAATTGAACAGGACGCCATAAAGAGCGTGACCGGACCAATGATCTGGATTGCCCATGTTCCCGACGACCCGGATGTCCCCCTGCAAACCGGATTCTATACACCGGGAGAAGGCGTCATATCCCTGATCAGCGACAATTTTCCGAGTGCGGCAACGGTGCAGGTCGAAGTTCTCAGCCTTCGCGACCCATCCCACTATTGGAGCATACTGCAAACCGGAATGTCGTGATCCCGTCCTGGGAAACGGGTTGTGACATGGCCCTTGTCCGATTTTGAAACACGCTCCAAGCCGGTCATGAGGTCGGTGCCTGTCTTGACACGGGGGGGGGCCGCAGCCAGCAGACAAGAGGTAAATCGCGACGCCAAAGATCCACATTGACGAAATGCAAACGGCCCCTGCCTTGCCCGAGACGGTTCGATCCCTTTTCCGGGCCGCAAAGCGCGCAGGACGGAGCGATTGCGCAGATACCGCTCGAACGCCCCCTTTCGCTGCGATAGCTCTTCGCGTAGGTTACGCAAAATGAAGCGCGTCCTGCCTCGCCTGCGATTATCCTACGGACAGAAGCTCTTTCTTCTGGCCTCTGTACCGATGATCCTCGCGGTCTCGGCCATAGCGCTGCTTGTTGCCGCACAATCGCGGGCGCTGGCCGATCGCGAGATCCGGAGCCTCGAAACCCAGCTGATCGAAGCCAAGAAACGCGAGCTGCGCAATTATGTCACCCAGGCGCGCAACGGGTTCTATTTTGTCTATGGCTCCGCCTCGCCGACGGACGAGGATGCCAAGCAGCAGGTGATGCAGATCCTCGCGGCGATGATCTACGGCGATGAGGGGTTCTTCTTTGTCTATGATTATGACGGCAACAATCTCGTCTCGCCGCGCCAGACGGAGTTGATCAACCAAAACTGGCTGGATCTGTCCGACAGCGAAGGCACGCCGGTGGTTCAGCAGTTCATCGAGACCGCGCGGCAGGGGGCTGGCTATGTCGAGCACCTCTGGCCCAAGCCTTCCACCGGCGAGGAGGCTCGGATGATTACCTATGTGACATCGTTCCCGTCGTGGCGATGGGCCGTGGGGACCGGGGTTTTCATCGACGACATTCTTGCCAGTGTCGCCGCCTCCCGGGCGGAGGTTGAAACGCGGGTGCAGCGCACCTTCCTTTATATCGGCGTGATCACACTCGGCGCGCTTCTTCTTGTCTTTGCCTCGGGCGTCATGATGAACATCCGGGAACGCCGCCTTGCCGATGCCAAGTTGAAGGAGCTGACCCAGCGGGTTTTCGACACGCAGGAAGAGGAGCGCGGACGTGTCGCGCGCGAGCTGCACGATGGCATCAGCCAGATCCTCGTCGGGGTCAAATACGCGCTCGACGTCGCCCGGCGGCGCATCGCGCAGGGCGACACACGCGCCGAAGTCACGCTGAACAAAGGCATCGACAACCTGCAGGAGGCCATTCACGAGGTGCGCCGCATCAGCCGCGACCTGCGGCCCGGCGTTCTGGACGATCTTGGCCTTGGCCCTGCCCTCAAGAGCCTGACCGATGATTTCCGGGCCCGCACCGGCCTTGAGACCCGGTTTGACACCGTGGTCTTTCGCAACCGGCTCGATCAGGACAGCAAGATCGCGCTCTACCGCATCGGTCAGGAGGCGCTGACCAATGTCGAGCGGCACTCCGGCGCGACCAGTGTGGTGATCGACCTGCGCGGCCACCGCGATGGCGCGACCCTGCGGATTTCCGACAACGGCATCGGGATCGAGGCGGCCCCGCGCACCGCGCGCAAGGGCATCGGGCTGCGCAACATGCAGGAGCGCATGGATCAGCTTGGCGGTACGCTGCGCATCTTGTCCTCCCGGAGCGGGACCGTTATCGAGGCGCAGGTTCCGCTGAGCCACCTTCTGCCTCCAGAAGAAGGCCAGCCAGTCAGGACAAAGGTGCACGCATGAGCAAGCTGACCCGCGTCGTCGTTGTCGACGATCATCCGATGGTGGCCGAAGGCATCGAAGCGATCCTTGAAAGCTATGACGACATCGCGGTTCTGGCGACGCTCTCGGACGGGCAGCAGATGATCGACCAGCTCGACACCCTGGACCCGGACGTGATCCTGATGGACCTCAACATGCCGGGGCTTGGCGGCCTGTCAGCGACCGAGATGATCCTCGAACGCAGGCCGGACACCCGCATCCTTGTGTTGTCCATGCATGACACGCCCGAATACATATCGACCGCGCTCAACCATGGCGCGCGGGGCTATGTCCTCAAGGACGTGCCAACCGACGAAATCAAGCAGGCCATCGACATGGTCATGGCAGGCGAGCGCTACCTGTGTACCGGCGCCGAAGGGGCGCTGAGCCCGCAGGAGGGCAGCCGCGAGCCGCTGACCAATCGCGAACAATCGGTGTTGCTGCAACTGGCGCAGGGCAAGTCGAACAAGGAAGTGGCACAGGTTCTGGATATTTCCGTGCGCACGGTGGAGACGCACCGCAAGAACATCAAGCGCAAGCTGGGCATTTCCAGCACCGCCGGCCTGACCCGCTATGCGCTGGAACACGGGGTCTTGCAGGGCACCGGCGTAACGGTCTGACGGACCGGACGCGCGCCAGGCGCCATCATACGTTGACGCCCGCCTCGGCTTTGTCGCAATCGACGCCGAACTGCAGGAAGGCTGGAAGCACCCGTTCCTTGACCGGGTTTTCGACGCGGACCTCGCCACTGGCCGGATGCGGCATCTCGCCCATCAACGCGGCAATGGCCATCAGCGTGACAAGCGCCAACGCCTTGCAGGCTGTGAAATCGCGATAAAAGACATTGCGCGCCATGATCCTGACCTCCGCTTGGTAGACTGCCTGGTTCACTTTGCAGCAAGAACAGCTACACAGACAAATCACGTCTTTGCGCGCAACTGTTGCAATCTTCGCCGGAGCGCAGGCCACAGAGCTTCAGGCCGCCGCCTCTGCCCAGTCTGCATCCGAGAAGTCTTCGGTGTGAAAGGTCTCGATGGTCATGCCATCATGCCACGGCACATGCGCCAGCCCGGTTTTCCGTTTGAGCGCGGCAAGGAACGCCTCCGGCTCCGGCAGGCTGCTCCAGACGGAAGGCAGGAAAAGCCCGCGGCGAGGTCCAGCCTGCAGGGTTACGCCCGCGACGCCTTGCAGGGGCGTCAACTGCGCGATCAGATCCGCCTCGTCCGCAACATCGAGCGGCATGGCGCGGCTCATAACCGAAATGCTCACCTCCAAACGGTCCAGTTCGGCGGCGGTGAGCGCAGGGAACCGGCGATCCCCGAAAGCGGCGCGGACCGCATTTTGTGCCACATCTTCCACCAAAGACAGTTTCGGTGTGAGCGACCCGACACAGCCGCGCAGCGCCCCGTTCCGTTTCAGAGACACGAAACAGGCCATCGTGGTTCGCATCTGCACCGCAAAGCTGTCCGGGTTCACCACCGGCGGCACACCCTTCTCCAGCCGCGAGGCTATGGCCCGGCGGGACACCAGCAACAGAGCCTTTCGCGATGGGGTGTCGAGAATATCGGTCTCCGGCGGAAAAAACGCCCAGCTTCCATAGCCGACGACGCAGTCCGTATTGCCGCTGGCCGCGTGCATCCCGAACCGCAATGCGCGCGCGCCACGCCCCTTCGCCGAAAGCAGCCACCCGGACAATGCCCTGAACCCGCAAGCCGTCTCAGCCGTCATCTGACCCACCTGCCCGGTTTCGACGAACACCGCCGTTTGCCGGTCCAACCGCTTGGCTGCGGTCTCGCTCAGGCCGTGGCTCAGATCACTCGACAGGATGAAGAGCGTCCTGCCCCGCACACGGGCAAGCCGGTCGATCGCCCTGGCCACCGTCTGTGCCGCGCAGCGCCCGATCACGATCGGCACCACCGGCACCTTCGGGTGAAAATGATGTGCAAAGGGCAACTGGGTGTCGATGCCGTGCTCTGTCTCGAAGGCACGATCGAAACCATGGACCAGCCCCGAGCGGATCAGCGCCTGGCAGGCTCGGGTGTCGATCCGCACCCGCTTGTGCGGGACGGCGACGGCGTCGTGGCCGGTGGGGACGGCGAGGCCGTCGAAGGCCTCATGGTGCGAGGGTGACAGGATCGCGATGCGGTCTGGCGCTGTGCGCGCTGTCGAGCTCCAGGCCGCTGCGGCCAGTTTGCCGCTATAGGCATAGCCCGCGTGCGGCGCGATCACGGCGATCGGAGCGCCGGGCAAGGCGGTGGGCATGCGATCGAATTGCGCCGCGAGGCGTTGGACCTCTGCGTCCAGATCCGACTGTGTCGCCGGAAAGAATGTCCCTGCGATTCGGGTTTGGCGAACGGCCATCAAAACGTCCTTACATCCACGCTGCCATACAGATTATCGCCTGAGACCCGATTATGACACCGGCAATTCGTCCCCTCCGATGACCCGAATTCGACCAAACCACGCGACAGAATGTCCTAAAATATCGAATGACCCCCAAAAAACGCAACTTTCGGAAAGAAAATGACCGCCTACGGCAACTTTTTCTGCCCATTTGCGGTTGACGCCCCGGACCGCGGATCATAATGTCCACGACGCAAGCAAGCGGAGCCTTGAAGATGTCCATTCTAGTGGCAGTCGTAGGAAACAGGCGCATGGCCGAGTAATCGGAACCATAAGGTTCACCCATGCGCCCCCGACCGAAAATCGGGGGCTTTTTTGTGCGCAAGACCGACCAGTGTCTAATTTGGAGAAGCACGATGACACGTCAGATGACCGGAGCGAAAATGGTGGTTCAGGCCCTCAGAGAGCAGGGTGTGGACACGGTATTCGGATATCCCGGTGGCGCCGTGCTACCGATTTACGATGAGGTCTTTCAGCAAAATGACATTCAGCACGTGCTGGTGCGCCACGAACAGGGTGCCGTCCATGCCGCCGAGGGCTATGCCCGCGCGACCGGCAAACCCGGCGTCGTTCTGGTGACATCGGGCCCGGGCGCCACGAATGCCGTGACCGGCCTGACCGATGCGTTGATGGACTCGATCCCGATCGTGGTGCTCACGGGTCAGGTTCCGACCTTCATGATCGGCTCCGACGCCTTTCAGGAGGCCGATACCGTCGGCATCACCCGCCCCTGCACCAAGCACAACTGGCTGGTGAAAGACACCGAGCGTCTCTCGTCCAC
Organism: Pacificoceanicola niger; assembly: GCF_048553275.1. Classification (NCBI taxonomy): domain Bacteria; kingdom Pseudomonadati; phylum Pseudomonadota; class Alphaproteobacteria; order Rhodobacterales; family Roseobacteraceae; genus Pacificoceanicola; species Pacificoceanicola niger. The sequence goes on along the minus strand of NZ_JBLZMW010000002.1, from coordinate 373,246 downwards.
GCTTCATGAGGCGTTCCATGTGGCGGTCTCGGGCCGTCCCGGTCCGGTTCTGGTTGACATCCCGAAGGACGTTCAGTTCGCGTCCGGCACCTACCAGCCGAAACCCGCCGTCTCGACCCGCCATTACCAGCCGCAGGTCAAAGGCGACATGGAGATGATCACCGAGCTGGTCGAAGCTATTGAAACTGCGGAAAAACCTGTGTTCTACACCGGCGGCGGCGTGATCAACTCCGGCCCGGCGGCGAGCCAGCTGCTGCGCGAGCTGGTCGAAGCGACGGGCTTTCCGATCACCTCCACGCTGATGGGCCTTGGCGCTTATCCGGCGTCGGGCAAGGCGTGGCTCGGGATGCTCGGGATGCACGGGCTCTATGAGGCCAACCTTGCGATGCACGGCTGCGATCTGATGATCAACGTCGGCGCCCGCTTCGACGACCGCATCACTGGCCGCCTTGACGCCTTCAGCCCCAATTCCAAGAAGGCGCATATCGACATCGACCCGTCCTCGATCAACAAGGTGATCAAGACGGACATTCCGATCGTCGGCGACGTGGCCCATGTGCTCGAAGATGTGCTGAACCTGTGGAAATCGCGTGGCCGCAAGGTCAACCGCGAAGCGATCGCCAAGTGGTGGTCCAAGATCGAAACGTGGCGCGCGGTCGAATGCCTCAAGTACAAGCCGTCCGAGACCACCATCAAGCCGCAATACGCGCTTGAGCGGCTTGAGGCGCTGACCAAGGGCATGGACCGCTACGTCTGTACCGAAGTGGGCCAGCACCAGATGTGGGCGGCGCAGTACCTTGGTTTCGAAGACCCGAACCGCTGGATGACCTCCGGGGGACTTGGCACCATGGGCTACGGCTTCCCGGCCTCCATCGGAGTGCAAATGGCCCACCCCGACGCGCTGGTGATCAACGTGGCGGGCGAGGCATCGTGGCTGATGAACATGCAGGAGATGGGCACGGCGATCCAGTACCGCCTGCCGGTCAAACAGTTCATCCTGAACAACGAACGCCTCGGCATGGTGCGTCAGTGGCAGCAGCTTCTGCACGGCGAGCGGTATTCGCATTCCTGGTCGGAGGCTTTGCCGGACTTCGTCAAGCTCGCCGAAGCCTTTGGTGCCAAGGGGATCATCTGCAAGGACCCCGCCGATCTCGACGATGCGATCATGGAAATGATCAATTACGACGGGCCGGTGATCTTTGACTGCCTCGTTGAAAAGCACGAGAACTGCTTCCCGATGATCCCGTCGGGCGAGCCGCACAACAAGATGCTGCTTGGCGACGCCAAGGCGACCAACGCCATCGCCGGCAAGGGCGCGGTTCTGGTCTGATGAACATCTCAGGGATGTGCGGGGTCTCCGCGCATCCCCCTCCCTTCCGCTTCCGTCCCCGAGGCCTTTTTCATGTCCCGTAGCCCCATGTCCTCTGCCGCGACTTCGATGGATCCGGTGATCCAGGCCCTGCAGATGGCCGAGGCCGGCAATCAGTCCGACGCAGCCGCGCTGCTGCGCAGGGTTCTGGCCAAGGACAGCCGCAACGTGGACGCGCGCCGCGCGCTTGCGGGGATGGGCGCGCATGCCCGGCCTGCGCTGCGCCTCTTCGGGGTGGACCGCACCGCAGCCGATGCCATCCGCGCGGCCATGATGGCCAACGACTGGCAGACGATCATCGCACAGGCGCCCGCCCTGCTGGAGCGTCAGCCGCTGGCGGCGGACGCGGCCAATGCGCTGGGAACCGCGCTGCGCATGACCGGTCAGAACAACAAGGCCCTGCGGGTCTATGAGCATGCGCTGCGGGTCGATCCGGCGCTGCCGGACACTTATATCAATCTCTCCAGCATGCTGCAGCAGGCGGGTCAGGCGCAGGCTGCGGCGGAGGCGGCCAGGGGCGCGCTGGACGTGGCCCCGGCCATGGCCGAAAGCCACCTCGCCATGGGCCTTGCACTTTACGATCTCGACGACGTGGCCGATGCGGAAACCCATCTGCGCCGCGCAACCGAACTCGCTCCGAAGAAATTCCTGACGTGGGACGCGCTGTGCCGTGCGCTGGAACGCCTCAACAAGCTGGACGATCTGGCCCGGACGCTGAATGCCGCGCTGCACCATTGCCCGGGACAGCCGCTGCTCCTGCTGCACAAGGCTGCGATGCTGAACCGTCAGAAGGATGACGAGGCCGCGCTGGACGTTCTGAACCGGATCGATCCGGGCGCTCTGCCGCCACACAGCCGATCGGTGCATTCTGAACTTAGAGGCCGCGCGCTCGATGCGCTGGACCGGCCCGCCGAAGCCTTCGACGCCTTTGCCCGGATGAACGCAATCCAGCGCGATCTGCACGTGCCACCGAACCACGAAAACATCTTTACTCGAATGATCACCGGCCGCCTCGACGGCGCAGCCCGGATCGGCGAAGGCTGGTCCGTGACGGATACGGACGGCCCGCAACCCGTTTTCATGGTGGGTTTTCCCCGCTCCGGGACAACGCTTCTCGATACCATCCTGCGCGGCCACGACGGGGTTGCCGTGGTCGAGGAAATGCCCATGGTCGCCCAGCTGAACCGCGGGATTCCCTCCCTTGGCGAGAATGCCGCGCTGGCCGCCTTGCCCGCCGAGGCGATCGCAGAGCGCCGTGCTGCCTATCTGGCCAGTTTCGAACAGACCCTGGGCGCGGCGCTGAATGGCCGTCTGCCGGTAGACAAGCTGCCGCTGAACCTTGCCGAGGCCGGATCCATCGCGCGGCACTTTCCGAAGGCCCGCTTCATCCTCTCGCTGCGTCATCCGGCGGACTGTGTGCTGAGTTGCTTCATGCAGAATTTCAAGCCGAACGAGGCGATGAACACGTTCCTCGATATCGAACAGGCCGCCCGCACCTACGACACCCTTTTCAGCCTGTGGGAAACTTACCGCGCACGCCTCGGGCTCGATGTGGTTGAGATCCGCTACGAAGACCTGATCGGCGATCTGCAGGGCGCGGTTGAGCCGGTTCTGAACCACATCGGTCTGGACTGGCACGATGGAATGGCCGATTATCGCAAGTCCGCCGCAGCCCGGCCCGTCATTCGCACACCGAGTTACAAGCAGGTCACGCAGGATCTTTACGACAGCGCCGACGGACGCTGGCGCCGCTATGAAGACATGCTCGCCCCTGCGATGCCGATCCTGCAGCCCTGGATCGACCGTTGGGGCTATGCCCTCTGAACAGACACCAACACCTGCCAAATCCTTGGCAAAGACCGTGAAAGGAAGACCGATGTCGGCGCTCAACATCAAAAAAGGGTCAAACAAGCACTCTGCCTACAATCTGCGCCCGAGCTTCTCGGACGTTCAGGAAACCCATACGATTGCCGTACTGGTCGAGAACGAACCCGGCGTCCTGGCGCGTGTCATTGGCCTGTTTTCCGGCCGGGGCTACAACATCGAAAGCCTCACCGTGGCCGAGGTCGACCATCAGGGCCACCTGAGCCGAATCACGATCGTCACCACCGGCACCCCGCAGGTGATCGAACAGATCAAGGCACAGCTCGGACGCATCGTCCCCGTGCATGATGTGCATGACCTGACGGTCGAAGGTGCCAGCGTCGAGCGTGAACTGGCGCTGATCAAAGTGTCCGGCCAGAATGACAAACGCGTCGAGGCGCTGCGTCTGGCGGATATCTTCCGCGCGCAAGTGGTTGATTCAACGCTGGAAAGCTTCGTTTTTCAGATCACGGGTCCGTCCGACAAGATCGACGCCTTTGCCGATCTGATGCGCCCGCTTGGCCTGACCGAGGTCGCCCGGACGGGGGTCGCCGCACTGGCCCGCGGGGCATAAGTCCTCTCCGCGATGATCTGATACGCGACAGGATCATTGCGTTCGGGTCGCGGGCCGGTTCGACCGGATCGCTTCTGTGGAAAAAAACCGCGAAGGGGACACTGTCCCCTTCTGCGCTCGGCTTTCCCCCCGAATGTAGCGCCGGACCGAAGACACGGCGGCTTTCGCGTTCAGGCCGAAGGCCTGCCGCGCTGCGGACCATAAGCCAGCATGTCATACAGGTGCCACGTGGCATGCCCCAGAAGCGGCAGCGAGATGAACAGCCCGAGGAACCCTGGCAACATCGAGACAAGCGTGAGCGCGGCGATGAAGATAGCCCAGGCCAGCATCGTCACCGGATGGCGGGCAACATATTGGAATGAAGTGATCATCGCCGTGACAAAGTCGATTTCTCGGTCAAGCAGCATCGGCAAAGACAGCACCGTAATCATATAAAGCAGGGTTGAAAACCCTGCCCCGACGAGTGTCCCCACAGCCAGCATGGCCAAACCGTTTGCGCTCAGGTAGACATCTAAGGAACTGGAAACATTCGTCATTGTCGACAACCCGAGGAAAAGCGCAAAAATCATATGGGCCAGGAAGAACCAGAACAGAAACATCACGATGATGATCGCGCTGATCGACGGGAGTTGACGTTTTGACTGGCGCAGAACGACGCTGAAGATTTGCATCCAGTCCAGCGGACGTCCCTGTTCGATCCGGCGTGAAATGTCGTAGAATCCCACGGCAGCGAAGGGACCGATCATCGGAAATCCGACCGCAGCAAAGACCAGCCAATAGCTCTGTCCCGTGACATAAGTGATCCAGGCCATAAACCAGCCACCAAGCACGTATACCCCGGCAAAGATCACGGCGAACCCCGGCGCCCTGCGCAGATCCCGGGCGGCGCGGCGCAACGCCTCGATCAGAAGCGGACCATCCACAGCCCCGAGATCCGGCACGCCTGGTTTGGGTGTGTCTGGCACGATCCGTCCTCCCGCGTCTCTCCCCGCCACTCACTAAACGGCATGTCCCTGGGGCATACAACATGCCTTTCACGCATATCTTTTCGCCAACTCCCCCCCTGAGACCCGCCTGTTTGTGCGGCGTTAACTGCGGTTGCCGGAACCTGATCTGCAAATGCATTCGTTAACCGGTGATCAGTACAATGCGGGTAACGTTTAAGATCCGTTTCGGTGGGAAGATGTGGTGTTGAATTTGATAACTGCCCAAAAGGCGGCGCTGCTCAAGCGTGCCGTGCCCCTGTCTCTTGGGGCCTTGTGCCTTTGGCTTCTTTGGCAAGAAAGCGGCGCGCTTGACTGGCGTGCTGTGCGCTTGGCCCTCCACGAAATCCCGCCTGCGCGTTGGGCGCTGGCCCTGCTTTTTACCATTGGCAGTTTCTGGTCGCTTGCCCAATACGATCTTATCGCGCATCGCCACTTCAGCACCGGAACACGCGAGTCCGTCGCCCGGCGGGCGGGGGCTTCCGCGATTGCGCTTGGACAGGTCATCGGCTTTGGGCCCGCCGTGGGCGCCGCTGTGCGCTGGCGTCTGATGCCGAATCTCGGGCACACGCGGATTTTGCAGCTGACCGCCTTCGTGACCCTGACGTTCCTTGCAGCCTGGGCAATTCTGGCGGTCGGCTTTGCCCTGCCACAGATCACCGGCCATGGCGCGCTCGCTTTCCTCATGCTGCCGTTGCTTGTCGTTTCGGCCGGAGTCCTGCTGCTCCGCGTCCCGAAGATACGGTTGATCGACCATGCGATCCGCATGCCAAGCCTGCCTGCCGCCGCCCATCTGCTTGCGCTCAGCCTATGCGACATGGTCTGCGCCGCGCTGGCGCTCTATGTGCTCTTGCCAGCGGAGCTCGGCCTGCCGATCCTGCCATTGATCAGCGCCTACATGCTGGCGCTTGGTGCAGGGCTGATCGGCGGAACGCCCGGCGGACTGGGCCCCTTCGAGCTTGCCCTGGCAACATTGATTACACATGTGGATGCGGAGCTTCTCGCCGCTTCGCTGCTGGCCTATCGACTGTGTTACTACGCGGTGCCCTGCCTTGCCGGCGCGGCCTATGCCATCGTGGCGCAGCCGGACCGAAGCACCCGGCGCGCAAACGCACCCGCGCCGCTCAGCGGTCTGCGCGCCGAACATGTCATTGCGACGCAGGCAGATGCCCTCGGCTTGCACACGTGCGACGCCGCCGCGTGCCTGCTGCGCACGCCGCATACGCTGACCCTGTTTCTTGGGGCGACCCACGGGTCTCTCGCGCCGTTGCTGCCTGAATTGCGCAGTCTCGCGCGCAAACAGAACCGCTTTGCCTGTCTTTACAAGATCGCGGGACGCGACGCCGCCGCGCTGCGCCGGGCCAAGTGGCACGTTGCACCCATCGCTTTCGAGGCGGTCATCGATCCGCGCGGCTACACACTCGAAGGCGCGCGCCACCGGCAGCTCCGCCGCTCGATCCGAAAGGCACAAAACGCCGGGGTCGAAGTCCGGCATCTGAGCAATCCCGACTGGCACAGCATGGCCAGGATCAACGCCGCCTGGGCCGCCGCGCATGGCGGCGAGAGGGGACTGACGATGGGCCGTTACTGCCGCCAGTTCCTGCAGGGCAAGCCGATCTTTGCCGCCTTTTCTGACGGGCGGATGCTGGCCTTCATAACCGCTGTCGAGACGTCCGATGCCATCAGTCTCGATCTCATGCGCCACCTGCCGGACCTGCCGTCCGGCACGATGCATGCGCTTGTGGCCGCGATGATCGAACACGCGCGGCTGACCAGTCGGCGCGAAGTCAGCCTTGCCGCCGTGCCGCATGCACGTCTGGCCCCTCTGGCCAAGGGCTCCGAAGGACTGGTTCGGTTCAAGACCAGCTTCGGGCCACGTTGGCGGCCGCTCTACGTTGCCGCGCCCAGCCGGATCGCCCTGCTCCTCGCCGGTCTGGACCTGTGGCGCTCCATTCGTTTCCCTGCGCCGCTCGCCGTGCCTGCCGCCGTCTCCGCCGATGTCGATTGGGACGAAGAAACCCGTGTGGACGAAATCGCGCTCTTCGACGAGCCCGTCCGCAAGACGGGCTAAAGACCGGCACCTGCGCGCCACCTCTCCTATTGTCGGCCGACCCCGCGCCCGCTCTTGCCAATCGGGTGCGGCTCTGGCACGTCCTGTATCAAACACGCGGCGCATGAAGCGTTTCGCCCGGAGGAGACAGCAAGATCATGCATCAGACGCTTCGCGCCTGTCTTTGGATGATCGGCACGATCATCTCCTTCACCTGCATGGCCATTGCCGGACGCGCAGTCAGCCTCGATCTCGATACCTTCGAGATCATGCTCTACCGCTCCGTCATCGGCATCGGCCTTGTTCTTCTGGTTTCAACCGTCGCCGGGACGCGCCATCAAATCGGTGTTCGGCAAATGCCGCTTCACGGCCTGCGCAACATTTCGCACTTTGCCGGGCAAAACCTCTGGTTCTATTCGATTACCGTGATCCCGCTGGCACAGGTTTTTGCGCTGGAATTCACGCTGCCGCTCTGGGTCATGCTGCTCAGCCCCATCGTTCTGGCAGAGCGGCTGACGTGGAACCGGGTGCTCGCGGCGCTCGGCGGGTTTATTGGCATTCTGGTCGTGGCCCGGCCCAGCCCCGAAACCTTCGACTTCGGGCTTGTGACTGCCGCCCTTGCGGCCATCGGTTTTGCTGGATCGGCGGTCTTTACGCGCCGCCTGACCCGTACGGAACCGATCACGCAAATCCTCTTCTGGTTGACGACCATGCAGGCGGTCTTCGGTCTCATTTTTGCGGGATTCGATGGCGACATCACCGTGCCGGCCGCCGCAAGCATACCATGGATCGTACTCATCGCCTGTGCCGGGTTGGTGGCGCACTTCTGCCTGACGACGGCGCTCTCCCTAGCCCCTGCGACCGTTGTGATGCCGATAGATTTCGCCCGGCTGCCGGTTATCGCCTTTGTCGGCATGCTGCTTTACCAGGAGTTGCTCGACCCTTGGGTGTTCCTTGGCGCCGCAGTGATTTTCGGGGCAAACTACCTGAACATCCTCTACGAGACCCGGCCGCGGCCTGTTACAAAAACGTGACGCAGCGTCCCGGCACGTCAGGCTGACGTTCCGTCAAAGATTGACCGGTCCCGGTCCCGGACCGTAGCGTACAACCCAGGAGGCGGCTATCACTCTGGCCGATCAACGAGACTTCCCAGACCGGGATGAGGGACCAAAAATGTACAAAATCACTCTGGGGGCCACCGCACTGGCCCTGATCGCGACAACAGCAACCTCTGGTGGCATCGAGCGTTCGTCGAACGATTACGGCTTTCTGTTCACGCCAGGATCGGTGTTCAACCTTGGCCATGCCATCGTAACGCCGTCGGTATCAGGCGAGTACACCGCCGCGCTTGGCGGCGGCAGCACCGGGAATATGTCGCGCAGCTACGGCACCTTCAGCTTCGCTGCCAAGCATGACCTGAGCGACAAGCTTGCGATCGGTTTGTACCACAATCAAGCCTACGGCGCGAATGCCGCCTACGCGCAAGGGGTCTACACGGGCCTCACCGCCGATTGGCAGAGCAAACAAACCTCGCTCATCCTCAAATATCAACTGGCGGATCGCGTATCGGTCTTTGGCGGGATGCGCTATGTGCTCAGCAAAGCGGATATCACCATCCCCGAGCTGCTGATCCGCAACGCGGTCGGGAACTATGCCACCGACCTCGCCGCGCAGGCCTCCGCCGCCGCGATGGCCGGGGATCTTGCGACCGCCGCCGAGCTCGGCGCCCGCGCCACCACGTTGGGCACTGCCGTGAGCCCGCTGGCCAACCCGCTCGGCGATCCCGGCCTGAATTACAGCGCCAACGGCGCACAGACCGGCGATTTCGGCTATACTCTTGGTGTGGCTTATGAAATTCCGGATATCGCCCTGCGCGTGGCCCTGACGTACGAAAGCGCCGTGACACATGCTTTCGATACGTTTGAAATGCTGCCGACGCTCGGCATCGGCGGCAACGGCACGACAGAAATCACCATGCCGCAGTCGCTGGCCCTCGACTTTCAGACCGGCATCGCCGCCGGCACCCTGCTCTTTGGCGGCGTGAAGTGGACGGAATGGTCGGCGTGGGAAGTGCGCACACCGGGTTACGAATCTGTCACCGGGGACGAAATCACCGGCTTTGCCAACGATGTGGTCACCTGGAAACTCGGCGTCGGCAAGCAGTTCAACGACAACTACTCCGCCTTCGCCCAGATCACCTACGAAGCGCCGGATGATGAGGTCGCCTCGCGGCTTGCACCGACGGACGGACGCACATCGCTGGGGCTCGGCGGGCAATTCACCGAAGGCCCGCACAAGCTGCGCGTCGGCATGGAATACGTGAAGCTCGGCGATGCAACCGACAGCACCGGCGTTCAGTTCAAGGACAACTCCGCCTGGGGCGTCGGCGTCTCCTACACCGCCTCTTTCTGAGCCGGGGCTATTTGATCGAACCGCGCGAGGGGCCCCCTTCGCGCGGTTTTTCTTTGCGCTGGAACCGGATCGCCTATGGCCCCGGCGGGCGGCAATCAGGCCCTGATGTCACAGACAACGCTTTCTCCGCGCGTCTGAGCGAACCTTCTTTTGCTCGGTTTCCTCTGAGTGTGCTCGTTGCTCGCGATCCGCACCGTTCTGGATACCATCGGCCTTGTCGCGCTTGATCTTCTCCTCCTGCCACGCAACAGGGTTTGACGCCGCGCGCCACCGCGCGTACTTCATCCCCGGACACTCCCGAGGACCCTGGCATGATCTACCAAACCGCAGCCGATTGGCAGACCGCCAAGAACAAACGCGCCTTGCTTTTTGCCATGTCAGGTCTTGGCAAGACCCACGTCTCCACGCTGCTTCGCGACAGCGGCGACTGGTTTCACTACTCCATCGATTACCGCATCGGCACACGGTACATGGGCGAATATATCGCCGACAATGCCAAGCGCGAGGCGATGAAGGTGCCGTTTCTACGCGACTTATTGATGTCGGATTCGATCTATATTGGCTCCAACATCACCTTCGACAATCTCACGCCCGTGTCCACCTATCTCGGCAAGCCCGGAGATCCGGCCAAGGGCGGCATGGCGATCGACGAATACCGCCGGCGCCAGTCCCAGTTCGAGCGCGCCGAACGTCAGGCGCTGCTGGACACGCCCTATTTCATCGACCGGGCGCAGAACCTTTACGGCTATCCGCATTTTGTCTGTGACACCGGCGGCAGCATCTGCGAATGGGTCGAACCCGCCGATCCGGCGGACCCGCTGCTGTCGGCGCTCTCGAACGTTGCGTTGATGGTCTGGATCCGCGGCAGCGAGGCGCACACCGACGAGCTGATCCGCCGCTTTGACAAGGCACCGAAACCCATGGCCTATCAGCCGCAATTCCTCGATCGGGCATGGCGAAGCTATCTCGACGAGACGGGCTGCCTTGAGGCAGAGGTGAACCCGGATGCCTTCATCCGCTGGACCTATGCCAAGGCGCTGGCGCATCGTCAGCCGCTTTATGAAGCGATGGCCGAGACCTGGGGCACCGTGGTCGACGCCGCCGATATCGCAACGGTTCGGGATCAGGCGGACTTCAATGCTGTCATCGCGGCGGCCTTGCCACACCGTTGAGACGCACCGGTCCGAGCAGAATTATCCCGGACCTATCCACAGGATTCGCGCCGGATTCGCCCACAGGATTCTGTGAAGACCGCGCCCGAATCTATTGAGAATCAACAAAAATCCTCCTAGCTCCATAGGCCCGGAGGACCGATATGACCGTTTTTCTCAACCCCCTCGCGCCCGCGCTCCTCTCCGAGACCTCGGAGATCGTGACCGAATTCGATGGCCAGATTGCCGAGCTTGCCGACACGTTGTTCGAGCTGATGCAGGCACACGGCGGCGTCGGGCTTGCGGCTTCGGCCATTGGCCGCAGCGAACCTCTGCTCGTCATCGACCTGCCCGATGCCTCCGGCGACCGCATCCCCATGGCCCTCGTCAATCCGCGCATCACCGCCGTCCATGATGGCACCACAGATCAGGCGGACCTCTTTTCCGGCTCCACCTCGCAGATGCGCTTTCGCCGGATCGACGTCACCTACGAAACGCTGGAAGGCGAGACTGTCACCCTTGTCGCCGATGGCCCGCTTGCCATTGGTCTGCAGGACCAGATTAGCCGAATGACAGGCAGCCAAGCCGCGACCGCCCCGCGCCGTCTTCACTGACGGTGCCACGCGGCGCGACCCTGCGCCGCCGCCCCGCTTGCCGTGCCGGACAGGATCGCCTACATCCCGGACACGCCAATCGCGGAGAGCCCCATGCCGATAAAACTGCCATCCGACCTGCCCGCCTATGACGTGCTTTCGCGCGAGGGTGTCATGGTCATGGCCGAAGAGCAGGCCGCGCGTCAGGACATCCGTCCGCTGCGGATTGGTTTGCTCAACCTGATGCCGAAAAAGATCCAGACCGAAAATCAATTTGCCCGGCTGATCGGCGCGACGCCGCTGCAGATCGAGCTGTCGTTGATCCGCATGAGCGAACATCAGACCCGCAACACCGCCGCCGAACATATGGAAACCTTCTATCGACCATTCACCGAAGTGGCGGAAACCGGAGAGAAATTCGACGGGCTGATCATCACCGGCGCGCCCATCGAGCACCTGCCCTTCGACGAGGTCACCTATTGGGACGAGCTCAAGCAGGTCTTTGACTGGACCCAGAGCCATGTGCATTCCACGTTCGGCGTTTGCTGGGGCGGCATGGCGATGATCAATTATTTCCATGGGGTGAAAAAGCACATCCTGCCGCAAAAGGCCTTTGGCTGCGTGCGCCATCAGAACCACGCGCCCGCTTCGCCCTACCTGCGCGGATTTTCCGACGACATGGTTATCCCAGTGTCACGCTGGACCGAACTGCGCCGCGCCGAAATCGAAGCCGCCGGCCTGCCGATCCTGATCGACAGCACCGACACCGGCCCCTGTCTGGTCGAGGATCCGGCGCACCGCGCGCTCTATATCTTCAACCACTTCGAATATGACTCAGATACGCTGAAGCAGGAGTATGATCGCGACGTCGCCGAAGGCACGCCGATCAACGTTCCCGCCAACTACTATCCCGACAACGATCCGTCCCGACCGCCGCAGAACCGCTGGCGCAGCCATGCACACCTGCTTTATGGCAATTGGATCAACGAGATATACCAGACGACACCCTTCGACCCTGCGGTCATCGGGCGGGGCTGAACCATGCTCAAGGCCATGTTTCTGGTGGCCGTCCTTCTGGCGGTCCTTGCGGCGGTGACGCTCTGGCGCGCGGCCCGGCACGAAGCCCAGGCCGCGCGGGACTATCCCCCGGTCGGCGATTTCGTCACCGTCGGCAACACCCGTTTGCACTACGTCCAGAAGGGCGCAGGCCCGGACCTGATCCTGATCCACGGCTCATCCGGCAACCTGCGCGACATGACCTTTGGTCTCTTGGACAGTTTGGCAACCGAGTACCGCGTAACCGCCTTTGACCGGCCTGGCCTTGGCTACACCGATGCCATCGACGACGCCACGATCACCCGCCAGGCCGATCTGCTGGCCGGGGCCGCCGCCAAGCTTTCGATCAACACCCCCATTGTCATGGGGCAGTCCTACGGCGGCGCAGTGGCGCTGGCCTGGGGGGTCAGCCGTCCGGACGACACCGCCGCCTTGGTGCTTGTCTCCGCGCCGATCTACCCGTGGTCCACGCCTCTCTCGACCTATTACAAGGTGCTCTCGAACCCCGTCCTTGCACCAGTGGCCATTCCGCTTATCACGGCATGGGTGCCGGACAGCACCGTGCAGCGCAATGTCGAGGAGGTCTTCGCCCCGCAGGACGAGCCTGAAGGCTATGCCGAACATTTTGGCGTTTCCCTGACGCTGCGCCGATCCTCGCTGCGCGAAAATGCTCTGCAGCGCGCCGCGCTCCTTGCCGAAATGACCGCGCTGTCTGAACAGTATGATGCGCTCGCCATGCCGATCGAAGTGCTGCACGGCACCGCCGATGACACCGTCGGGGCGTCCATCCACTCCCAGCCGTTCGCCGAAAGGCACGCCACCGCCGCGCTGACCCTGCTGGAGGGTATCGGCCACATGCCGCACCAGGTTCGCCCCGGAGCCGTCATCGAATCCATTCACCGCGCCGCTCGCCGCGCCGGATTGCGGTAAGGGTTGGTTCCTGTTCAACCATCCCCGAAAGTGTGACGCTGGTAAGCATCGGGGTGACATGGACTTACGGGAAAAACTGGCGGTTTTCGCACTGCTCATTGCCGGTATCGCGGTGTCGGTTACCCTTGGAAACTTTTTCGGGTGGGTGTGGTCCTTCCCCCTGTTTCTCCTGATCGCCTTTACTGTTGCCGCGACACTCGCCATTCACGACGACACCTACCGGCCAAAACTGCAGCGCCTGTTTGAACCGCACCGCGTTGGCCGCCTTTATCAAAGAGTGGTTATCCGCGTCGCGCGATGGCCGCGGGATTGGCGGATGTTCGACTGGGCGATGCGTCTGGCGGTGTTCTATCCAATCGGCATCCCGCTGCTGCTCTGGATCTGGCCCGGGTGGGCGGCAGAGCTTGGAGGGCGGGACATCCTGCCAAAGCCAGACCATTGGTGGCAGCAAGCTCTGCTCGCCCTCTTTGTTTTGGCAATCGGGTTTTCCATGGTACAATTGGCGTCAGCCAGAGCAAAAGGTTCCGTACGGAAGTTTTTGCTCTGGCTGGTTTTCCCATTCGCATTCGCAGTCGCATTCCCATTCCCAGTCGCATTCCCATTCGTAGGCGCATTCCCATTCGCAGTCGAACAATCGGTCGAGCGCGGATATAGAAAGCTTGCCTATCCGGTCTTCTCTGCGGCTCTGCTGACAAGCCTCTACGTCACAGCCGCTTTCACCCCATGGGCCGACACCGATCCGGATGTTGTCATCACTTTTTTGTTCCTTGGTTTGCTGCCGATCCTGAATGCCTGTTTCGACTACCTGTCTTACGTCCTCACATGGACTCTGCTGCGCCAAGGGGTCCTGCGCCCTCGGCTTGCGCTTTGGCTTGGTTTGCTTGACCTTCTTGCCGCCTGCAGCGTTTTCCTGCTTTCCGGCGCGGCCATGGTCCTCGCCATTGCAGGGCTGAATGCCGTTGCTGGTCAGACGCTGTATTCGCTGGTCGATCTGTTCCACGGCATCCGTAGCGCGCCGATGGATTACCTCTGGGTTTATCTGATGCTGTTCTCCACCATCCTGCCCACCGCGCTGCATGCTTTTGTCGCTACCTTCAGCTTTGGCGCTTGGCTCTGGCCAGCCCTTCGGCGGAAAATTCACCGCAATATTGACGATGACGGCTCAGTCCGGGCCACCTTCACGCCCATAGTGATCGGGCTTTATTGGACGGCCTGCGTTGTTGTTCCAAGCGCGATTGTCTGGGGTCTCTTATGGGGTGTCGCGCAGGTCTACGAACACCCTTTGGGTTGGTATTTGGTCTGGCTCGAACATGTGGGCTGTTGGATCGGTCCGGCCATCTGCCCGGCCTGAACACCCGGATTGCGTTAACCGCTTTAACATTCCATAATACTAATAAAATCAAGGATGAGGCCCGGTATGTCTAACTTGCCGTTCGACGGTGCCATCAGCACCTTTTTCAATCATGATGCTCCGCAGGAGGTGCGCGACGCGATCCTGCGCGCCGACAAGGATGACATCCTCTCGCACACCTATCCCTATTCCGAAGAACTCAAGCGCAAGGCCTATCAAAAGGATATGGATGCGCTGCAGATCGAACTGGTGAAAATGCAGGCTTGGGCGCGCGAGTCCGGCGCACGCATCGCCTGTGTTTTCGAAGGCCGCGACGCGGCGGGAAAAGGCGGCACGATCAAACGCTTCCGGGAAAACCTGAACCCGCGCGGCGCACGCGTTGTCGCGCTGGGGAAACCCTCGGACACCGAGGCGACTCAATGGTATTTCCAGCGCTACATCGACCATCTGCCCGCCGGGGGCGAGATCGTCTTTTTTGACCGGTCCTGGTATAACCGGGGCGTTGTCGAGCCAGTTTTCGGCTTTTGCACCGACAGCCAGCGGGAGCATTTCTTTCACCAGACACCAGAATTCGAACGGATGCTGGTAGACGAAGGCATCCATCTTTTCAAATTCTGGCTCAACGTCGGCCGCGCCGAACAATTGCGCCGCTTCATGAAACGCGAGGAAGATCCGCTCAAGCAGTGGAAGCTGAGCCGGATCGACGTCGATGGCCTTAGCCGTTGGGACGCCTATTCCGCGGCCATCAAGGAAACCTTTGCCCGCACCCACACCGAGGCCGCGCCCTGGACCATCATCCGCTCCGATGACAAGAAACGCGCCCGCCTCGAAGCGATCCGCCATGTGCTGACGCATCTCGAATACGACCGCAAAAATCCCAAGGCGATCGGGACACCGGACCCCAAGCTCTGTGGTGGTCCGGATCTTTGGGACGCCTGAACATGCCAAAGCGCGGCTATCACCACGGCAATCTGGCACAGGCCCTCGTCGAAGCGGCGCTGAGCCTGATCGAAGCCAAGGGGCCGACCGGCTTTACCCTGTCGGAGGCCGCCAAGCAGGCGGGCGTCACCCCGGCGGCGGTCTATCGCCACTTCGACGGGCGCGAGGACCTGATCGCAGAGGCCGCGCGGCAGGGCTACGAGATTTTCGCCGACGTGATGCAATACGCCTATGACAGCGGGCAGCCGTCGGACCTCGCGGCATTCGAGGCCACAGGGCGGGCCTATCTTGCCTTTGCCCGCCGCTATCCCGGCCATTACATCGCCATGTTCGAGAGCGGCATTTCGGTAAACCACTCGCCGGAGTTGGCCGCTATTTCCGCCAAGGCGCGCGGCGTCTTGGAAAAAGCCGCGACCAAACTCTCGCAGCACATCCCCCCGGAAAAGCGCCCGCCCCCGGCCATGTTCTCTGCCCATATCTGGGCACTGTCGCACGGCGTTGTCGAGCTCTTCGCGCGGAACTCTCCCGGCACGCAATCCCCCTTCCCGCCCGAGGACCTGCTGGAGACCGGCATTGGCGTCTACCTGCGCGGGCTTGGCCTGTTGCCGGAGGACAAGTGACGATGGACAAGGTGTTTTTCCTCGGCCTTGGCGGGCAGAAATGCGGCTCTTCGTGGATACAAGCCTACCTGAACGGTCAAAAAGGGTCGGATTTCGGGCGATTGGGGGAATATCAGGTCTGGGAGCATCATCTCGGCGGCCCGTTTGCCCGCTACCGCGTCGCAGCCCCTTCATTCGCTGAAAAGCTCCGCGCCCGGACCAAGATGGCGCTCAAGGCCCCGGAGCCCGCTCTCCATCTGCGCTGGCGACTGCAGTCGGACCCGCAGGCCTATCTCGATTATTTCACCGGGATTTTGGATCGTGATGCGATCACGCGCACCGGGGACATTACTCCGTCTTATGCGGCACTCGCGCCCGAGACACTTGCCCAAATCCGGCAAGGCTTTGAAAAGCGCGGTATCGCGGTCAAGGTCATCTTTTCAATGCGCGATCCTGTGGAGCGCCTGCGCTCGCAATTGAACATGGACAGGGCCAAGGGCTATACCGACCTGCCGCTCGAAGACTTCTACCACAGCCCCGAAGCCGAAGCGCGTAGCCGCTACGATCTGACGCTCAAAGCCATGGACGCCGCGTTCGATCGCCGCGATCAACACGTCTGCCTGTTCGAAGACCTCTTCACCCCGGCGGGCATCACGGCCTTGTCCGATTTCGCCAAGGTTCCGGCCGATCCTGAGGCGGGCGGCAAACAGGTCAACGCCCGCGCCGGGGCCAGCGCGGTGGATGAAGCGCTATCAAAGCAAATCGCCCGTCACTATGCCCCGGCTTATCGCGCCGCGTCGGATCGCTGCCCCGCGGTATCAACCCTGTGGCAATACGCGGACATAGCCCTCACCAGCGCATGAGCCCCACATCCATCAGCCGCTGAGGGCCGTCAAAGCGACGGGATGTTTCGTCCAGAAAACCATCCGGTACGCCAGCCATCTTGTCCAGAAGTTCGGCATAATAGCGATACTTCGAGGCGCCATTGGCATGGGCGCCCCATTGCCGCGCCCGCGCGATCTTGTCCGCGAACTGCGCCGTGAACACGAAATGGGCCACGGTCAGGACCACATCCCCGGACGGGGGCAGATTACCATAATGCGACCCGGTCAACCGGCTCCGGGCATCGCGCAGCACAAGCGGCGTCTTGTGGCGCGGAGATTTCTGAAACGACTGCGCTTTCCTGGACTTGGACGGCATCCAGATCCGGTGCCACCCCCGCCGCTCGACGCGCGGCTCTACACCGTAGCGTGCAAACAGCCGCGCGGTCTTGGCCTTGCCGATGATCTCCGGTTGCGATCCCGGCACCGGCCGAACCAGTTGCTCGGGCTGATAAAACGGATAGGCTGCAATCAACGCATCGAAACTCTGCGGCAACGCCCCGTCCAGCCCATCGGCAGACGCCGGGAAAAACTCCACCACGGAGGCCACTGCCGAGGGCGCCCCCTCCCTCCGCAACCGCGCCACCACCTCACCAATCGAGGCAACCCCGGGCGGCAGGATCAGGAACTCATCCGCATCAAGATAGCCGACATAAGCGCCATCGAAAAACAGATGCGGCAGCGCGATCTTCATATAGGTCCCGACGCGCTCATCGCGTGCCTGACCGTCCGGATCGACATATCGGATCACGTCGCCAAAGCTCAGGTCTGAGCGCATGACAATAACGTCAGGCTGCGCGGACAAATACTCGAACGAGCCATCGTCGCTGGCATCATCCCAGATCAGGAACTGATCGAACCCAAGGCCGCGATGATGCTCCAGCCACGCCGGCAAAAAGCCGATCTCGTTCTTCATCGTGGAAAACAGCGTCAGCTTGCCGGGGTCCGCGACCCCATGCACCACACGTGCCAGTTTCGTCGCGTCTTCGATCCTGTAGCTCTGCCCGGCCATGCCCCTGCTCCCTTTTCCTGCCTTACTTGCCAAAGAAATCCGGCAAAGCCCAGACAAAGAAAAAGGACCCGCACCAGGCGGGTCCTTTGAATTGTCGGCGAATTCCGGAAGGAATTAACGCTTGGAAAACTGGAAGCTCCGGCGCGCCTTGCGCTTACCGAACTTCTTACGCTCGACCACGCGGCTGTCGCGGGTCAGGAAGCCAGCGGCTTTCAGAGCGCCACGCAGCGAGGGATCATAAAGCTGCAGCGCCTTGGAGACACCGTGCTTGACCGCGCCGGCCTGACCAGAGAGGCCGCCGCCCTTGACGGTCGCAAAGACGTCGAACTGGTCTTCGACACCGGCAATGGTGAACGGCTGGCGCAGGATCATCTGCAACACCGGACGGGCGAAGTAGACTTTCATTTCCTTGCCGTTCACGGTGACCTTGCCGGAGCCCGGCTTGATCCACACGCGGGCAACGGCGTCTTTACGCTTGCCGGTGGCATAGGACCGACCCAGCTCGTCACGGACGGGCTCGCGGGGTTCTTCGAGAGTGACGGGGGCAGCGGCTTCGACGCCAGCGGCCTGGCCCAGCTCTTCCAGGGAATTGATCTGATCAGCCATCATTACACCCGCGTGTTTTTCTTGTTCATCGACTTGACGTCCAGCACTTCCGGCGCCTGCGCCTCGTGCGGATGGTCGGTGCCGGCATAGACGCGCAGGTTGGTCATGATCTGACGCGACAGGCGGTTGCCCGGCAGCATGCGCTTGACCGCCTGCGTCACGACGCGCTCGGGGTGTGCACCCTCAAGGATCTGCGCCTTCGTGCGGGACTTGATGCCGCCCGGGTGGCCGGTGTGCCAGTAGAAGTTTTCTTCACGCTTCTTGCCAGTCATCTGCACCTTGTCGGCGTTGATGATGATGACATTGTCCCCGCAATCCATGTGGGGGGTGAAGGACGGCTTGTGCTTGCCGCGCAGGCGCATGGCAACGATCGATGCGAGACGGCCCAGAACGACGCCCTCGGCGTCGATCACGATCCATTTCTTCTCGATGTCTGCCGGAGTAGCAGAGAAGGTTTTCATGGGTTACTTCCAGTTTACATTGGGAAGGGCCGCGCAATCCGCACGGCCCCGAAATCCGATGGGCGGGTTATAACGATGCTGAACCGCCAGTCAAGCGGCGAAACCTTTAATTTTCCCATTAAAAACAGATGCTTGCAATAAAGGTATCATTTTACCCCAAAAATTCACCTCAATCCATCTGCCGCAACGAAAAAGGGGCGGGTTTCCCCCGCCCTGTGCAGCCTGCCCGGCGTCTGACCGGTCAGGCGCGGGTCTTGCGGCGCATCACCAGCGCGCCAATCGCCCCAATGAGCAGCAGCCCGGAGGCAGGCAACGGCACCGGCGCGTAGTTCTCGATGACCGGGATCGTTCCCGACCAAGCGGTCTGGTGCAGCTCGCCATTGGTCAGGTTCACCGCCGCGGCAATCACGGACCCTTCGGTGGAGCCATTGAACCCGGACATCGTGGCCAGCGGTGCGAGGATATGCCCCTCGATCACCGAATTCACGCTGATCGACGTGGCCTCATAAAAGTTCCACAACACGTTCGGCGCATCGTCCGTGGCCCCGCCAAGCGGGTTCATACCGAAACTTCCGATGGTGCCGGAGACGTTCACGATCACCGTGCCGCCATGGCTGTAATCGAAAGAGTAACCGCCGCTTGCGAGGTCCGCGAGCGTCGCGTTGACCACGCTGGCGCCACCGAATTTCTTGTTGTTCATATCCGACAGGTTCGTGCCCGTGGTGTTGTCATAGGCCGCCAGCGCCTGCGATTCCGCGAGAAACGCGGCAAAATCGAACTCCGGCAGGCCGCTCGCACCGGTGACAGCGGCACCATTGTTCACGGTCGCGTTGACAAGTGCGCCGGAGATCTGCGCCGTATCGCCGGTCTGCAGGTTGATCGTGCTGTTGACCACGTCTCCGTTTACGCTCAACTCTGCGTATCCTGCGCCGTCCGCCGGTGCGGCAAAGCCGAATTGCCCAGTGACCCCGGACAGGGTGCTGCCGACATATGTCCGGCCCTCGACTTCCTGATTGCCGCTGTAGGCCTGTGTCACGAGGTTGAAGGTGCCGAGGGACTCCTGCACGCTCAGCGTCGCGGCCTGCGCGCCACCGGAGCCGAGGGCCAGTGCCAGAAGCGCGCCCGCGGTGGTCTTCTTGACGGTATCCATTTCACTCATCCATACGGTAAACTCGGATCTAAGTAACATATTCGTGGCGCGCTGCGTAGCGGGACTTCGCGTCAATAATTCCCTCCCGGTGCAGACGCCCTGTGCGCATGCAAACAAGGGCAGCTTGCCCAGAACGTCATCGCTCTTCGACCCTGGCCCGCCAGTCCGCCCACCTGATCCGCCAAGATTGCCGGAGCGCGGATTTGCCTGCCATGAGCAGCGGCCCGGTACCCGCATGCTCGGCCCCGATCCGCGCGGTCGCTTTCTGCGAGCGAATGTTGACCGGGTCAATGTGCAGCCAGACCTCGGAAACCTGCACAAAGGCATGCTCCAGCATGAGCCGCTTCATCTGTCCATTGGCAGCGCCGCCCCAATGCGCGCGAACAAGGAAGGTGTAGCCAATCGCCACCTCCCCGGGCGCGTCCGGCGGATCATAATAGCGCGAGCATCCGATCACCTGCCCCGCCTTGTCCCGCGCGACAAGCGTGCCGCCAAGACTGAGCAGCGTGGAGAAGTAGGGCGCGAAGACCTGCGGTTTGTACCGCTCTATTGCGGGGTGCCCGGCCCATATCAGCGGATCGGACGCCGCCTCGGTCAACGCCTGCTCATCCGATGGGAGAAGAGGAGACAGGTCTAAAATCGTGCCTGAAAGCCGCTCAGGAAGCTCTATCATGCCCAATACTCCCATTTTCGTTCTGATTGTGACATGTCAAACGGCGATCCGCTCCGGCGGGTTGTCCAAAAGCGCCCGCAGCCGCCCCATGGCGGCCTCGAAACTGCCAAGCGAGACATGCGCATTGATGGCAAGCCGCACCGCATGCGGCGCACTGCCGTTGCGCAGGGCGAACTCATCGGCGTTGCGCAGCTGGACGCCCTCAGCCTCAGCCGCTTGCACAAAGGTGCTCGCCCGCCACCCCTCCGGCAGCGTCAACCACAGGTACGGCACATCCTCATGCCACCGCAGATCATAGCCGCCGAGGGCATTCACCGCCGAGCGCACATAGCGGCCAAACATCGCGCGCACGTTGTCCATGAGTTCATAGGTCTCATCACGGGTCAGGATATCTTCCGTGACCTGCGCCAATGGGCAGGCGAGCCCGAAAAATCCATGCTCTGCGGTACGCCGCAACGTTGCCCGGTGTGGCTCTGGCGCAACCGCGAACCCCACCCGCAATGATGGCGTGAGACATTTGGAAAAGGACGAGATGTGCCATCCCTGTTCCGGCAGGTACGACCGATACGACGGCGCGATGGCCCGGCCCAGCCGATAACAATCGTCCTCCAGGACGTGAAAGCCGGTCCGCCGTGCCACGGCTGCGACTTCCTCCCGCCGCCAGGCCGGGGTGCAAAGCCCCGTCGGATTGTGCACTTCGGGACTGGTACAAAGCAGTTGCGCATCATGCTTGCGGGCGATCTTTTCCAGAGCGCTCGGTACAATTCCGTGTTCGTCCATCGGGACAGAGACGACCGCGGCGCGCATCAGCTCCGCTGCACGGCGAAATCCCGGATAGCTCAGCTCTTCGACCATCACCACCGGTCGCGCGCCTTTCAGAACCGCCTGCATGACCATTGAAATCGCCGACTGCCCGCCGTGACTCAACACGATATCCTGTTCGTCGACACGGCCCAGTACAGACCCATCAAGCCAGCGCAGCACCGCCCGGCGCGCCGGGGCAAACGCTTTGGACGTCGGATAGTTCAACAAGTCTGCCGCCGGACGATCCGACAGACGGGCAAAGGCATCCCGGATCAAGGTCACCTGCCCCACATCCGGGAGCTTCGGCGAAAAAAGACTCACCTGATCAGTATCTTCCGCAGTATGAGACCTGTTCCACTTGATGCTTGCCACCGGAGCCAGCGGACCGGCCACGAAGGTGCCGCGCCCGACCTCGGCGAGCAACACCCCTTCATCGGTCAGGATCGAATAGGCCCGCGCCACGGTTCCCGGCGTAATACCCAGCTTCCATGCCAGTTCTCGCACAGGCGGCAGCTTATCGCCTTCGCTGAGCTCTGCCGCAGCAATGGCGTCCCGGATCGCCAGTGTCACAGCCCGGTACTTCGGCCCGCCACCAGTCAGATCGCAGCGTGTCAAAATTGTATCCATAACAATGTTTCCCTCGACCCGACAAAGCCTCCAGTGTATCAAGATATGTACCGAATGACGGCTATTTGTGTCAATACAATTAATAGGAGCCCACCATGACACAGACTGCAACACGCGACGCATTGTCCTTCCTCGACACGGCACACCCGCTCCCGCCGGTGGCGTCGATCGCTCTTCGCCTTGCAGTCGTAACCGCGAAATGGGCGCAGCGCAGCCGAACCCGAAAGGCCCTCGCCCAACTCGACCCCCATCAGCTGCGTGACGTCGGCCTCGACCGCCGGACCGCCCACCGTGAAGCAACCCGGATGTTCTGGCAGGGCTGACCCTGTTCCTGTCAGACAAACTGAAGGCGCGGGCTCCCCGCGCCTTTTTTTCGCGGTCAGCCGTGATAGGATGCCAGCAATCACAACCACCCGGACCTGACGCGTGAAAGACACCGCCCCCGTGCCCCGCCCCGATCACTTTGCCTGCGAAGATGGCGTGGCCTATGCAGGCAAGCATCTGATCGTGGACGTCGTCGGCGGACTCGGCCTCGATGACGAGCCGCTTGTCCAGGCAGCCCTGCGCGATGCGGCCCTGGCCTGCGGCGCGACCATTCTGCACCTGCACACGCACAGGTTTTCCCCGCAAGGGATCACCGGGGTCGCGGTGCTCGCCGAAAGCCACATCACCGTACACACGTGGCCCGAAATCGCCTACGGCGCCTTTGATATCTTCCTTTGCGGCCATGCCGAACCGCACCGCGCCCTGCCCGTCCTCGCCCGGATTTTCAGAACCGAGGACATCCGGGTGCGCACGCTGCGACGGGGCGAGAACGTGGTTCAGCCTTTGGCTGGCGGGATCGAATAAGTCAGGCTGGCGTGCGCCACCGGCTTGTCACTGCCCTCGCTGTAGAGCAGCACATCGGTGACCGACAACGCCCGCCCCAGCTTCAGCACCCTCGCTTCGGCCAACACGTCCTTGCCCGCCTCCGGTTTGCGCATGAAATCGATCGAACAATGCGTGGTTACCGCCAAAGCCTGTTTGCCGACAAAGGCCATCGTCGCCACATAGGCCGCCACATCGGCGAGCGAAAACATCGCCGGGCCAGACACCGTGCCCCCGGGCCGCAGGTGCCGCTCATCGGCGTGCAGTCGCATCACCAGCACAGACTCGTCCAACCGGTCGATCCCGAACATGCCTTTGACTTGGGGAAAAACCTCTCCCAGGAATGCTTCCATCTCTTCTTTGCCGACTTTCAAGTCCACCGCTTGTCCTCCCGCTTTTTTCACAGCTAAGCTGGTGGAAACGGGGAGGACAAGATGGAACTTCTGGAACGCCACGACACCGACGGCATCGCGCACCTGCGGATGAACGCACCCGAAAAGCTCAATGCCCTCTCGGATGAGATGCTTGCGGCGTTTCAGATGCAGATCGACGCGCTTCGCGAGGACCGCGGGACCCGCGTCGTCATCATCTCCGGCGCCGGCAAGGCCTTTTGCGCCGGGCACGACCTGAAGCAGATGCAAGCCGGTCGGCAGGCCGAGGACAAGGGCGCCGCCTATTTCAAGGATCTGTTCACCCGTTGCGCTTCGGTGATGAGCGGCCTGACCCGCTTGCCTCAGCCTGTGATTGCACAGGTCCATGGGATAGCGACCGCCGCCGGATGCCAGATGGTCGCCTCCTGCGACATGGCCGTCGCGGCGGAGGGTACGCGCTTTGGCGTCAACGGCGTCAACATCGGGCTCTTCTGCTCCACGCCCATGGTCGCGCTGTCGCGAAATATCCCGCGCAAGAAGGCGTTCGAGATGCTGACCACTGGGCAATTCATTGATGCGGCAAAAGCGGAGCAGCTGGGCCTGGTCAATTCTGTCGTTGCGCCGGAAGACCTTGAGCATGCAACACGCACCTTGGCCGAGACTGTCGCAGGCAAGCTCACCGCTGCGGTCAAAATCGGCAAAGGCGCGTTCTACGACCAAATCGGAATGGACCTCGACGCAGCCTATGCCTTCACCGGCGATGTCATGGTCGAAAACATGCTCTGGCGCGACACCGACGAGGGGATTAGAGCCTTCCTCGAAAAGCGCAAGCCGGACTGGAGCTGACAGGTCCTCAAGGCACGCAGCCGCTTGCTCTGGCCCCTCTTGGCAGGACCCCTGACTTGGCTTATGTGCGCAGCATGACAAAAGAACTCCACATCGTCGGCGGCGGAATGGCCGGGTCCGAGGCCGCTTGGCAGGCGGCTAAACTGGGCGTAAACGTCGTGCTGCACGAGATGCGGCCCAAGGTTAAGACATTTGCCCATCAAACTGGAATGTTTGGAGAAATGGTTTGTTCGAACTCGTTCCGATCGGACGATTCCGAGCAAAACGCGGTGGGCCTTTTGCACTGGGAGATGCGTCAGGCGGGCGGGTTGATCATGGGCACGGCCTACGACCACCGTCTGCCCGCTGGCGGAGCTTTGGCGGTGGACCGGGACGCCTTCGCCGAACAAGTAACACGCACATTAACAGCGCTCCCCAACATACAGATTTCATACGAAGAAGTCTCTGATCTGCCGGATGAAGGCCAGTGGATTTTTGCCACGGGCCCGCTGACTTCACCGGCGCTGGGAGAGGCCATTCAGACGGAAACAGGGGCCGACCGCCTGGCCTTCTTTGACGCGATTGCTCCGATTGTCTATGCGGAAAGTATCGACATGTCAGTGGCTTGGAGGCAGTCACGCTATGACAAGGGCGAGACGGAGGAAGAGCAAAAGGCCTATATCAACTGCCCGATGACCAAAGACGAGTACGAAGCCTTTATCGACGCCCTCCTCGCAGCCGACAAAACGGAATTTCATGAAGGCGAAACGGCGGGTTACTTCGATGGCTGCCTGCCGATCGAAGTCATGGCCGAACGCGGCCGCGAGACTCTACGCCACGGGCCGATGAAGCCTGTTGGCCTGACCAATCCGCACAACCCCGAGCAAAAGGCTTTTGCGGTGGTGCAGCTGCGTCGGGACAATGCTCTTGGAACGCTCTACAATATTGTCGGCTTCCAGACGAAGATGAAGTATGGCGCGCAAGCCAATGTTTTCAAAATGATTCCCGGTTTGAATGACGCCTCATTTGCCCGTCTTGGCGGCATCCATCGAAACACCTTCCTGAATTCCCCGACCCTGCTGGATAACCAGATGCGCCTGCGCTCCAAACCGAACATACGGTTCGCCGGACAGGTCACCGGTGTCGAGGGTTACGTCGAAAGCGCCGCGATGGGGCTCTTGGCTGGCCGTTATGCGGCTTTGGAGTTGCTGGGGCAATCCATCCCTTCGGTTCCCCAAGACAGCGCCCATGGTGCCTTGATCCACCACATTACTGGCGGCGCGGAGGCCAAGACGTTCCAGCCAATGAATGTAAATTTCGGCCTGTTCCGGCCGCTTGAAGAGAGTGGCATCAAGGGTGGGCGGCGCGGTCGCAAGGACCGTTACAAGGCCTACACGGACCGGGCAAAAGCCGTATGGTCAGAATGGCTTGCCAGCCAATGATCACGCGGTTTGCCCCGTCGCCGACGGGGCCACTGCATCTTGGCCATGCCTATTCGGCGCTTCTTGCGCATGACGCCGCGCGCAGAACGGGCGGCACCTTCGTGCTGCGTATTGAAGACATTGATCGAAGCCGCTCCCGTCCGGAATGGGAGCAAAAGATTTACGACGATCTAGCCTGGCTTGGCGTCACTTGGGACGCGCCCCCCATGCGCCAGTCGGACCGCATTCCGTCCTATAACAGCGCCCTTCTAACCCTTTGGAAGCGCGGCCTTCTCTACCCCTGCACCTGTACACGACGCGACATCGCTGCCGCCGCAAGCGCACCGCAGGAAGGCGGAGAGCCCGCCTTTGGACCGGATGGGCTGATCTATCCCGGCACGTGCCGCGCAAAGACGGCCTCGAACGCTCTGGCGCCACCAGACGGACAAGCTCTCCGTCTGGACATGAGCAAGGCGCTCGCCGGGCTCGGGGCAGATCATGCGTTCAGCTTTGAGGAAGTCGATTTGCTCACAGGAAACAAAGCGAAACGCATTCATTTTACACCGGCAGACATGACATCAACAGTCGGCGATATCATATTGTCCCGAAAAGATTTTCCAGCATCATACCATCTAAGCGTCGTGCTTGATGACGCAGCCCAAGACGTCAGCCATGTCATCCGCGGTAAAGACCTGTTCGACGCGACGATGATACACGTTGTGCTGCAACACTTGCTGGGTCTGAAGACCCCCCGCTACACTCATCACCGGCTGATCCGGGACGAACAGGGCAAGCGCCTCGCAAAGCGCGACGACTCACGCGCGATTTCCAGGTACCGCGACGATGGCGTCTCCCCAGAAGAAATTCGAACCATGGTTGGCCTTTAGAGCATCGGTTTCATTAATTCCGTTTCGCCATCGACCACGGATGTATAGAAACAAGACCGCCGCTTAGTGTGACAGGCCGGGCCGCTTTGCCGAACAATGGCCAACAGGCAATCCCGATCACAATCGACTCGCAGATCGACAAGCTCTTGTACGTGGCCCGACGTCTCACCCTTGATCCAAAACGCTTTCCGAGAACGGGACCAGTAGGTTACGCGTCGTGTTTCAAGTGTTATCTTAACTGCATCCATAGTCATCCAGGCCATCATCAAGACAGCACCATCTTCCTCAGCCTGGGCGATGCAGGGAATCAGGCCATTTGAATCATAGACCAAGGTCGCAGGATCGAAGGACATGGGCAAAAAACCTTTGCTTGGGACATGTTCGAGCCTATCTAAGGGGACGACGAGGAAAGGGAAAGACGCCATGGCCGAGACTGATCTGATCAAGCTCTATTCGAGCCGCATTCTCGAACTGGCGGCGGATATCCCGCATCTCGGCCGGCTCGACGATCCCGGTGCAACTGTCAAGAAACGCTCACCGCTCTGCGGCTCGACCGTAACCGTGGACCTGTCGATGCAAGACGGACGCGTCAGCGACTATGCGCAAGACGTCAAGGCCTGCGCTCTCGGACAAGCCGCCGCATCGGTGATCGGATCGGCAATCATAGGATGTACCGAGCAACAGATCATCGACGCGCGGGATGCCCTGCGCAACATGCTGAAGACCGACGGCCCTGCCCCTGCGGCCCCATTTGACGGCCTTGAGGTGCTCCGGCCCGCAACGGCGTACAAAAATCGCCACGCCTCCATCCTGCTCTCCATCGAGGCTGCCGCGGAGGCGTGCTCCAAGGTTCGGGAAGCACACAGCGCTTAAGCCTATTTTTGTCTTTTCCCGATACCTGTCAGCTTGGGCAAATCGAGGAAGACAGAATGGAGCGACCCAGGACCCTTTCGGTCCCTGATCGGGATGAGCGACTGGCGGCACTGAGCAGTGACGCCACCAGTCTTGGCCGCGACATGGTGGAAATCGGCGGCTTTTTGAGCGAACTGGACGAACGGTGCCGCGCCCAGATTTCCGGATTGGACCATATCATCCGCAACACCGGGGACTTATCGCACAGCAGCGTTGCAATGCTGGAGGCTGCTGAACGTATGTCGGCGGCGGCGGACGAAACGCTGGTGCGCGTGCGCGAATCCACGACGATGCTGACGGAAAACGGGATACAGTCTCAGTCCCTTGCAGAATGGGTGCGATCGGTTCACGCGCAAGGCCCCGAAGTCGAGGACATGTTGCGCGCGGTACAACTATCGAATTCCGAGATCGCGGATATCTCCTGGCAGGTGAAATTGCTTGCTGTGAACGCCAAGATCGAGGCTGCGCGTGCCGGACATGCCGGGAAAGGGTTTTCCATCGTCGCCGATGCAGTCAATGAATTGAGCCAGAAAACCAGCGACGCCGCCGACAAGATCTCCGCGACGGTAAAGAAGTTGTCGGATTGGATGAGCACATTGCATCGAGGTGCGGAGCAGACTTCAAGCAATGCTGCCGCTGTCCTGAACACGAGCGTGGATGCAGATCGCGCACTGAACATGATCGAACATCGTGTGGAAGAGCTCCAGAGTGACGCACATTCCCTGACCAACGCGGCCGGCCAGGCGCGCAAGTCGGTTGAAAGCGTAACCACGGCGGTCGATAAAATCGCCACATCGGTCACTGAGGTCGCCGAAGGGGTCGACGAGGCCAGCAAACGCAGCGAAAAGCTCGTAGATACATCGGAATCGATCCTGCAGGACGTGGTTGCGATCGGCGGAAACGGCGAAGACGGGCCGATGATTACCATAGTCCAGGACCTTGCCGGGCGGATCAGCGAGGCCTTCGAAAAGGCCGTGGCAAGCGGACGGATCAGCGAGCAGCAGCTGTTTGACGCGCAGTACCGCCCCATACCGGGCAGCAACCCGGAACAGGTGCGCACCGGGTTCACCGATCTGGCCGATGCGATCCTTCCGGGCATTCAGGAGCCTGTCCTGGAGAGGGATGATCGCATCGTTTTCTGCGCAGCGGTCGACCGAAATGGCTACCTGCCGACGCATAACCCCAAATTCGCAAAGCCGCAGAGCGACGATCCAGTCTGGAACGCTGCAAACTGCAGAAACCGGCGAATCTTTGACGACCGGGTGGGCCTCAAAGCCGGACGCAACGAGCAGCCATTTTTGCTGCAAGTCTACCGCCGGGACATGGGCGGTGGCGCTTTTGCAATGATGAAGGACCTGTCGGCCCCGATCAAGGTGCGTGGCCGACACTGGGGAGGCTTGCGCCTAGCCTACAAATTTTGACAAAAAAACCGCCGCGCTCCAGAGGAGGCGGCGGTCAGTGGCGCGTCGTCGTGTGCTATCGGGCCGTATGGGTGCAGGCAGGCACCCCATGGGGACTGGTGTGCACATCGGGGACAGGATGATGTGGCACCGTGGCCAAAAGCACGAAAACGCAGGCAGAAAATCAGATCAATGACGGCAGGTGCAGCACTCCCATGAGGATTACCAAAAGCGACATGGCTCCAAGCGCGTCCTGCCAAAGGGTTGCAGTCTGCCGGCTCAGAACGGATTTGACGGTATCAATCATGATATTTGCTCCCACTTCCCTTTAGTTGCCACTTTGTTCTCACATCCTTTACCTATTGTAAAGAACTTTATGAGAACAAATAGGAACAAACTGGAACAGTTCTCTTTTCGCTCTTCAGTTTGATTACGCGAAACCGGACTTCCCCTCCGGAACATCGCAGCGCGCGCCGCCTTCCCCCGGCGCGCGCGTCCTGATCATAAACGTTTGAAATCATGATAAATCAGCCGACACCGATCAGGCGAATGGCCTCATCTTGCCGCATAAGCCAGAGCAGGTGGCGGGCCGCCTTCCCGCGATCGCTCTTCAACTTCGGGTCCCCCGCCAGCAATTTGCGCGCATCACTTTGCGCCACGGCCATCAAACCTGCCTGACGTTCCAGATCCGCAACGCGGAACTGTGGCAAACCGCTTTGCGCAGTGCCGATCAGATCGCCTGCCCCCCGCATTTCAAGATCGACTTCCGATATCCGAAACCCGTCTTCCGTCTCCCGCAGAGTGGTCAGCCGTTTGAGACCGCCCTCCGCCAACGGCGGCTGATACATCAGCAGGCACGTCGACGCCGCGTCGCCGCGGCCAACGCGACCGCGCAACTGGTGCAATTGCGCTAGGCCAAAGATCTCAGCCCGTTCGATGACCATGATCGACGCATTCGGGACGTTCACCCCGACTTCGATCACCGTTGTCGCAACAAGAACGCTGATCCGGCCGGCCACGAAGTCCGCCATGGCCGCATCCTTCTGATCGTGCGGCATCTGCCCGTGAACCAACCCGACATGCTCTTCGCCAAGAACGGCGCGCAAGCGCTTGAACCGCGCTTCGGCCGCGATCAGGTCGGAGGCCTCGCTCTCTTCGACCAGAGGACAGACCCAATACGCCTGCCGGCCTTCAGCAATCGCGCGGCGCAGATGCTCGATCACCTCATCCATGCGCTCGGTCGAGAGTAAGGCTGTCTTGATCGGCTTTCGGCCCGGCGGCTTTTCGTCAAGGATTGAGACATCCATATCGCCGTATTGCGCGAGAGCCAGACTGCGCGGGATCGGCGTTGCCGTCATCACCAACACGTCTGCGCCCTGCCCCTTTTGGCCCAGTTCGAGCCGCTGGCGCACGCCAAAGCGATGCTGCTCATCCACGATAGCCAGCCGAAGATCCTGAAAAACCACGTCTTTCTGAAAGACCGCATGGGTGCCGACAAGGATTTGGATATCGCCCCGCGCAAGAGCGGCCAGCTTCGCCTCCCGCTCGCGCCCCTTGTCGCGGCCGGTCAGCAGTTCGAGAACCACGCCAGCCGATTCAGCCATAGGCTGAAGCCCTTCCAGATGTTGCCGTGCAAGAATCTCCGTCGGCGCCATCATGACACCCTGACCGCCCGCTTCGACCGCAATCAGCAAAGCCATGAACGCAACCAGGGTTTTTCCCGCTCCGACGTCGCCCTGCAACAAGCGATTCATCTTTTCCGGCTGTTCCATATCAGACGCGATCTCCGCCATCGCGCGGTTTTGCGCGCCTGTGGGGCGATACGGCAAGGATTTCAGCACCTTCGATCGCAGTCGTCCATCGCCCACGGAGACGAGCCCCCGGCTGCGTCGCCGCTCCGCCCGCGCAAGGGCAAGCGTCATCTGGTGCGCCATCAATTCATCATAGGCCAATCTGGCCCGGGCGGGATCAGTCGGGGCCAATGCCGCCACCCCCTGCGGGTCATGGGCTTGCCGAACAGCCTCCGCCCATCCCGGCCAGCCCTCCCGCTTGCGCTGCTCGGGATCTATCCATTCCGCGAGCTCCGGCAGGCGGGTCAACGCATCGGCCACCGCGCGCGTCATGATCCGTTGCGTAACGCCGGCAGTGAGCGGATAGACCGGCTCGAAATCCGGTAGACCCTCCCCCGTTCCGAGTTCAAGTATATGATCCGGATGCACCATTTGCGGCACGCCGTCGAAGAGTTCGACCCGTCCGGAAACCACCCGGCGCTCTCCGTACGGCAGTTGTTTCAACAGGTATTCAGGACGGGCGTGGAAGAATACGAGCTGAAACCGGGTTTCAGCATCATCCACCTCGATCCGGTACGGTGCCCCGCGTTTCGGCGGCGCACGATGCTGGCCAACCGTGATGTCGACAGTCACGATCCCAGGCAGATCCGCGCCAAGCACCGAACTGCGCAACCGCCGGTCGACGGCGGAATGCGGCAAAGTGAACAGCAAATCGCGCGGCGCCACGATGTTCAGCTGTTCCAGGGCTTGCGCAGTTTTTGGCCCGACCCCGTCCAATCCCTTGAGATCCGCAAACAGCGGAAACAGTGCCTCCGGTCGTCCGCTCATGCGCCGATCAGCTCCAGCCAGCCGTCTTCGTCAAGAACCATAAGCCCCAGATCCCGCGCCTTTTTTTCCTTACTGCCCGCACCCGGACCTGCCACGACGATATCGGTCCTCGCGGAAACAGAGCCCGAGACCTTTGCGCCGAGCGCCTCGGCGCGGGCTTTGGCTTCGGCGCGGGTCATTTTTTCCAGCGTTCCGGTAAAGACCACGATCTTGCCCACGACCGGGCTATCATCGGTATTCGGGCGCTCCGCGTCCTGAATGTCGAGATGGGCCACCAATCGGTCAATCGACGCGCGCTCTGCCTCTTGGTTCATTGACGAAACGAGCGAGTGTGCCATGACGGCGCCTACGCCATCGATGGATAGAAGATCATCCCAGGCGGCGCCCTCCATCGGCGCGGCCTCCACCGCCGCCCGTTCGAAATTGTTCCACGACCCATAGTGGCGCGCGAGAAGGTTCGACGCGCTTTCGCCGACATGTCGGATGCCAAGCGCAAATATGACCCGCCCAAGCGGAATCCGGCGGCGCTCATCAATTGCGTCGAACAGTTTCGTGGCAGATTTTTCGCCCCAGCCTTCCCGATTCTTGAGCTGTTGCAAGCCAGACCCATAGCGAGATTTCAGCTCGAATATATCCGCAGGTTCCTTGATCCAGCCATCCGTATGGAATTGCTCAACCTGTTTTGCGCCCAGGCCCTCGATATCGAAAGCCGCACGAGAAACAAAATGTTTCATTTTTTCAATAGCCTGCGCAGGGCAGATCATGCCGCCGGAGCACCGCCGAACGGCATCGCCCGCTTCGCGGATGGCGTCCGAACCGCATTCCGGACAGGTCTGCGGAAAACCGAAAGGCGTCGTGCCTTCCGGACGTTTGGACAGATCCACATCCGCCACCTTCGGAATCACGTCGCCGGCGCGATAAACCTGAACCCAATCCCCGACGCGGATATCCTTGCCCTCGCGGATCGCGTTGCCCTCGTTGTCACGTCCGGCAATGTAGTCTTCGTTGTGCAAGGTCGCGTTGGAAACGACGACCCCGCCGACGGTAACTGGCAAGAGGCGCGCGACCGGCGAAAGCGCACCGGTTCGGCCCACCTGTATGTCGATGCCTTCAAGCCGTGTCCAGGCAAGCTCCGCCGGGAATTTATGCGCGATGGCCCAGCGTGGCGTGGTCGACCGAAAACCCATACGGCTTTGAAATCCAAGGTCATTTACCTTATACACCACGCCATCGATGTCATAATCCAAGGTTGCGCGCTGTGCCTCAATCTTGCGGTAATGTTCAAGCATCTCCTGCGGACCATCGCAGAGAGCGGTCAGGGGATTGACCTGAAATCCGAGAGCCTTGAGACGCGCGATGGCCTCTATCTGCGTTTCGGCCAGAGGTTCGGAGAGCTCTCCCCAGGAGTAAGC
This sequence comes from Pacificoceanicola niger, assembly GCF_048553275.1. Taxonomy (NCBI): domain Bacteria; kingdom Pseudomonadati; phylum Pseudomonadota; class Alphaproteobacteria; order Rhodobacterales; family Roseobacteraceae; genus Pacificoceanicola; species Pacificoceanicola niger. Next base: position 340,449 of record NZ_JBLZMW010000002.1, on the reverse strand, counting down.
AAAAAAACGCAGTGGTCGATCCCGCGTGATGCTCGCGTCCAATTGTCTTAAACTGCCAGCCGCCGCATTGCGGGGATTGGCAAAGCTCTTTCCACCACGTGCGGCCTGCCGCGCGTTCAACGCGGCAAAATCCTCGTGGCTCATGTACACTTCGCCGCGGACTTCCAGAATTTCCGGCGCGCCCTGCAAGCGCGCTGGGATATCGTCGATTGTCCGCGCGTTAGCAGTGACGTTCTCGCCCTCGGCTCCATCGCCACGCGTAGCGGCCTGAACCAAGCGTCCGTTTTCATATCGCAAGGACAATGACAGACCGTCAATCTTCGGTTCCGCACTGTAGCGCAGTGGATCGTCCGTCCCGAGGCCGAGGTAGCGCCGCACGGAGGAATCGAAATCCGCAATATCCGCATCGTCGAATGCATTCGACAACGACATCATGCGGACCACGTGGCGAACTTTGGAAAACCCGTCGGATGGCGCGGCGCCAACCTGCTCGGTTGGGCTGTCGGAGCGCTTCAGATGCGGGAACCGTGCTTCAATCTGCGCATTTCGCTGCTTGAGACGATCATACTCCGCATCGGTCAGTTCCGGTGCATCGTTCGTGTGATACGCCCGATTGGCAGCAGCGAGTTTATCCGCCAGTCCAGCCAGTTCATCGCGCGCATCTTCTTCGCTCAGCGTGTCAACCGCCTTGTCCGCCATTGCCTCGTCCTTCGCGCCCAGTCACTTTGCCAAGTGATAGGCGCGCATCAAGGCAAGGTCCAGCGTCAGGCGCTGGCCGCGAGGCGCTTGGGTTCATCAAGGCTCGGTTCCGGATCACGCAACACGTAACCGCGGCCCCAGACCGTTTCGATGTAGTTATCGTCACCTGTCGCTTCGGAAAGCTTCTTGCGCAATTTGCAGATGAACACATCAATGATCTTGAGTTCCGGCTCGTCCATCCCGCCGTACAAATGGTTAAGGAACATTTCCTTGGTCAGTGTGGTGCCCTTGCGCAGGCTGAGCAGCTCAAGCATCTGGTATTCCTTGCCGGTCAGATGCACGGACTTGCCGCCGACCTCCACCGTCTTGGCATCGAGGTTTACCGAGATCTTCCCCGTGCGGATCACGGATTGCGAATGACCCTTGGACCGGCGGATGATTGCGTGGATGCGCGCGATGAGTTCATCCCTGTGAAAGGGCTTGGTCATATAGTCATCAGCGCCAAAGCCGAAACCCTTGATCTTGCTCTGAGTATCGTCGTCACCGGAGAGGATCAGGATCGGCGTCTCGACACGCGCGACACGCAACTGACGCAGAACTTCATGGCCGTTGATATCGGGAAGGTTCAAGTCCAGCAGGATCAAATCGTAATCGTAGAGCTTGGCGAGATCGATGCCTTCCTCTCCAAGATCCGTCGCATAGACATTCAGATTGGCATGAGACAGCATCAGTTCGATGCTCTTGGATGTGGTGGGATCGTCTTCTACCAGTAGAATGCGCATTGAAAGTCTCCAACTTGTTCCTCGGGGTTGTGTTCAACCTGTCGGAAAATAGTTAACGCGGGATTACCACGTTAAGCAGTAACAAATTTTTTTGCGCTATTCAACTTCGGGTTGTCTGTATTTCTGCACGCGCGTCGCTTTGAGCGCTTCTTCGCCGTGCCGCGCTGCAGCGCGGACCCAGGACATCAATTCCTCTGCGCTCAGTGCATAGTGGTCCATGGCCTGCTCGCTGGTCAGCAGGCCGAATTGCACAGCCTTTACGACCGCCGCCTTGCGCGAGGCAACCCATCGCCGTGTTTCCGCCGGTGGCAGGTCAGCGCGGGTCATGACCGTGCCATCGGGGAGTTTGACCGCCCGCGGGCCATTGATCTTCTTAAGATACATGCTTGTCATTCCCTCGATCATCTTGTCGGACAATCAAACACGCAGCCTTTAACACCGCCTAAAAGCAGCCCCTTGAGAGTATCTCCAATTTTCCTATATTCCGCCCTTATCCAAGGAGAACCGTCATGCCACTCGATCCGGCCCCTCTCAATTCGCTGGGCCTGCCAAAGCCGCCGTCCGAAACCCGCGTTGTCGTTGCCATGTCCGGCGGCGTCGACAGCTCGGTCGTGGCCGCCAAGCTCAAGGAAGAGGGCTACGACGTGGTCGGCGTCACGCTGCAGCTTTATGACCACGGCGCGGCGCTGGCCAAGAAGGGGGCATGCTGTGCGGGCATTGACATTCACGACGCGCGCCGCGTCGCGGAGGAGATGAACTTCCCCCATTATGTCCTTGATTACGAAAACATCTTTCGCGATGCGGTGATCGACGAATTTGCCGAAAGCTACCTCGGCGGCGCTACGCCCGTGCCGTGCATCCGCTGCAACGAAAGGGTGAAATTCAAGGACCTTCTGGAGACCGCCAGGGACCTCGAAGCGGACTGTATGGCCACCGGCCATTACATCCAGCGCAAGATGGGCGACAAGGGTCCGGAGCTGCATTGCGCCGAGGATCGCAACCGCGATCAAAGCTATTTCCTGTTTTCCACGACCCCTGACCAGCTCGATTATCTGCGCTTTCCGCTCGGGCATTTGCCGTCGAAGGATGCCACCCGCGCGCTGGCAGCGAAGTATGGGCTGGCTGTCGCGGACAAGCCCGACAGCCAGGATATCTGCTTTGTGCCGGACGGAAATTACGCCGCAGTCATTGAGAAACTGCGCCCCGGATCGGCGGAACCGGGCGAGATTGTCCATGCGGACGGGCGTGTTCTGGGCGAGCACAACGGCGTGATTCACTACACCATCGGCCAGCGCCGGGGCCTGGGGATCGGGGGCCTGAGCGAACCGCTCTATGTGGTCAGGCTGGACGTGGACACAAAGCAGGTTGTGGTCGGCCCGAAAGAAATGCTGGCGACGCGGGTGATCCCGGTTCGGGAGATCAATTGGCTTGGGGATGAGCCGTTTACGGCGCGCAAGGAATGGCATCTGTCGGTCAAGGTGCGCTCGACCCGGCCACCGCGCGAGGCCATCGTTCGGCCGCTCTCGGAAACCGAGGCGGAGGTCGAGCTATTGACCCCGGAAGAGGGCGTAAGCCCCGGTCAGGCCTGTGTTTTCTACGATCCGGAGAGCACGCGTATCTTTGGTGGCGGCTGGATCTGGCGCGGGCGCTGAGCGCGCGGAGGGCCAAGAAACGGGGCGCAACGCACGCCGGGTTACCCACATATGACCGGACCGCGCGCGCAACGGGCGGTCCGGATTTCGGTACAAAATTCGCCAGATTCAGTACAAAATACCAGACGCCGCATGGTGGCGATTCCCGGGCGATTCGGACGTTTGGTACAAAATTCGGCGAGTTTGGTACAAAATGCGTTTTCGCGGTCCCGAGCTGCCGTCAGCCGGATTTTGCGCCATGATCGGGGCGTCGGCTCTGCCTTGGCACCCGCGAATCCGAGGATGAGACAGGGATCGGCCGCTCAGACCCGGCCGAGCACCAGCACCGCGTTGAGACCGCCGAACGCAAAGGCGTTGGAGAGCACAACATCCACCTTTGCCTCGCGCGCCTCGTTCGGGACCACGTCAAGCGCGCACTCCGGGTCCGGCTCTTCATAGCCGATGGTCGGGGCAATGACCCCGTCGCGGAGCGCCATGACACAGGCGAGCAATTCCACCGCGCCGGTGCCGCCGATCAGGTGGCCGTGCATGGATTTGGTCGAGGAGATCATCAAGTCGTTGGCATGTTGGCCAAACACATCGGCCACGGCGGCGCATTCGGTCTTGTCGTTGGCGGCGGTGCCGGTGCCGTGGGCATTGATATAGCCGACGCGGCTTCGATCCACCCGAGCGTCGGCAAGCGCGCCGGAAATGGCCCGCGCCGCCCCCTGTTTGGAGGGCATGACGATATCGGCGGCGTCGGATGTCATTGCGAATCCAAGCACTTCGCACAGGATGTTTGCCCCACGCGCCTTGGCGTGTTCGTAGTCTTCGAAGACGAAAACCCCCGCACCCTCGCCCTGCACCATGCCATTGCGCGTGGCGCTGAACGGGCGGCAAGCGTCCTTGGACATCACGCGCAGCCCTTCCCATGCCTTGACCCCGCCAAAGCACAGCATCGATTCGGAGCCGCCGGTGATCATGGTCGTGCACATGCCGGTGCGGATCATCTGGAACGCCTGCCCCATGGCGTGATTCGACGAGGCGCAAGCGGTGGAGACGGTAAAGCTCGGTCCGCGCAGGTTGAATTCCATGCTGACATGGCTGGCCGCCGCGTTGTTCATCAGCTTGGGCACCACGAAGGGATGCACGCGATTCTTGCCCTCTTCGTAGACGGCGCGGTAATTTTCGTCCTGCGTGGTCAGACCGCCGCCGGAGTTGCCGAGGACAACGCCGGATCTGTCGGCCAGATCCCCCGCAAAGCTCAGGCCCGATTGCGCCACGGACTCGCGCGCGGCGAGCAGAGTGAACTGCGTAAAGCGGTCATAGAGCGAAAGCTGCTGGCGGTTGAAATGGCTTTCCGGGGCATAGCCCTTGACCTGTCCGCCGATGCGGATGGCGAGCCGTTCGACATCGCGGAAATCGAGATCGGAGATACCACAACGCCCCTCGCGCATGGCCTCCAGCGTTTCGGGCACGGATTCGCCCAAGGCGTTGATCGTCCCTGCCCCGGTTATGACAACGCGCTTCACCCGTCTTTCTCGGCGATCAGTGTCTCGATGCCAGCCGTGATGGTTGCGACGGAGGAAATGTCGAAATCACTCTCGGCGGGGTCATTGGCGTTGAAGGGAATGGAAATGTCGAAAGCCTCTTCGATGGCGAAGATCGATTCGACCAGTCCAAGGCTGTCGATTCCGAGACTTTCCGGCGTGCTCTCCATCGTGACATCCGATGGATCGAGCAAGGCCTGCTCGGCGATAATCTCGATCACCTTGTCCTGGACGCTCATGGTCTTGGTCATGGTCGCACCCTGTATTCACACCCTGCCGCTGATTTAGTCATTCGCGGTCAGCTTGGAAACCGCTTTCTTGAGGTCTGCGACATCGCGGAACAGTCGTGGCAGGCGGCGCAGGCCCTTGTAGCTTTCGATGTGGCTGTCCATCTTCATCGCCGGATAGCCAAGCACGACCCGGCCCGCCGGCACGTTGGAGAGCACCACGGAAGCGCCGCCGAGGATGGCCCGGTCACCGATGGTCAAATTGTCGGAGACGCCGGACTGGCCGCCGAGCACGACGCCGGTGCCGATCACAGTGGAGCCGGCGACGCCGACCTGCGCACAGATCATGCAGTGATCGCCGATCTGCACGTTGTGGCCGATCTGGACGAGGTTGTCGAATTTGCAGCCATGGCCGATGCGGGTGGCGCGAACGGTGCCCCGGTCGATGCAGGCGTTGGCGCCAAGCTCGACATCGTCACCGATCTCGACGCCGCCGAGGCTGTGGATGCGGGCCCAGGGTTGCGTCTGCTCCGCGCCTTCGGTGCCGAGGCTGGCACGGGCCTTCTCGACGCCGGAGGGCTCGGGGGTGACGAAGGAGAAGCCATCGGCGCCAACGCAGGCACCGGGATGGGCGATGAAGCGGGCCCCGATGCCGACGCGGGCCCCGATGCGGACACCGGCGTGCAGCAGGCCGCCCGCGCCGATCCTGGCATCCCAGCCGATGTGGCACTGCGGGCCGATGACCGTGCCCGCGCCGATCTGCACACCGGCCCCGATCACGGTGAAGGGGCCGACGCAGACATCCGCGCCGAGGGTGGCGGTCGCGTCGATGATCGCGGTGGGGTGTATGCCGGTGGCGTAGCCCTGCCCCGGGTCCATCATGGCACTGAGGCCGGACATGGCGAAGCGCGGGCGCGGCGCGGTCAACGCGGCCTTCAGGCCGAAGCCCTGCCAATCGGCCCCCTGCCAGAGCATGGCGGCCTGTGCCTGTCCTGCGGTGAGGCCAGCGGCAAACTCCGGCTTCATAGCCAGCGCCAGTTGATCCGATGCGGCGGAGGCCGGTTCGGCGACGCCGCTGATCCGGATGTCGCCATCGCCGAAAACCTCGAGCCCGAGGGCCTCGGCGATCTGGGACACTGTATAATATGTCATGTCTGACGCTCCCGGCCTTGTCTTGCCGGGCGAGGTTTAGCTGCGTCCCGTACGCAGCACCACCCCTTCATTGGCCAGCGCCTGCCACAGTCGCTGATCCCGGCTGTAGACATCCGGACGGAAATTCACCTGCCCCTTCGCCTGGGTGAAGGCGGTGCGGTAGATCAGATGCACCGGGATTGGCGTCTCAAGCTCGACCCGGGTCTCGGAGCCGCTGCCCAGGATGCGCTGGAAGTAGCTCTGCGGGTCGGCCTGCTGCGGCGCGAGAAGCGCATAGGCAAAATCGTGCGGATCGTCGAGACGGATGCAGCCGTGGCTGAAGGTGCGCACGCTTTGCGAGAACAGGTGTTGAGAGGGCGTGTCATGCAGATAAATGTTGTACTTGTTCGGGAACATGAACTTGACCGAACCGAGCGCATTGCGCGGGCCCGGCGGCTGCTTCATCGAAAACGGGAAGCTGCGCGCGCTGTATCCGGCAAAACTGCGCCCCCGGCCGACCACCTGCCCGCGGCTGTCGACGATCTGAAGATGACCGACCGCGCCGGGATTGTTGCGCAGAAGCGGCAGGTATTCCTTGACGATGATCGAGCGCGGCACGTACCAGGACGGGTTGATGACCATGTGGTCCATCACGTCGGAAAATTCCGGCGTGCGTCGGTCCATGGCCTGATGACCGATGACGGCGCGGGTTTCGAAGGTCAGTTTGTCATCGTCGATGATCTGCGCGTGATAATCGACGAGGTTGACGAGAACATGGCGTTTGCCGCGGCCCTCGGGGCGGTTCAGCCAGCGCTCGCGCTCCATCGCCACGATGATCGACTTCAGGCGCTCTTCGGGGGCGGTGTTGATTTCGCGCATCGTGGTCGGCCCGACGATGCCGTCGGCCTCGATGCCGTGATCCTCCTGGAACAGCCGCACGGCCGCTTCCATGTCCGCGTCATAGGTGCCGCTCAGCGAGGCGCGCAGATATCCCATGGCGTTCAGGCGGTTGCGCAGGGCGACGACGGCATTGCCGCTGGCACCGGGTTTGAGGCTCTGGATCGGCACCACCGACCCCCAGCCGCCATGCGCGATGCGGTGTTCGAGCTGCAGCTTCGCGCGCATCAGGCGGGTGTACTCCCCCGTGCGCGGCGCAAGATCGCGCATCACGACGGTCGGCTCTTCGGTGACGAGACGCGTCAGAAGCTCGCCCGACGGGTGGCGCGTCGGCGTGCGCTTGATGCCGGTGACGATCTGGGAGCCGTCGATGGCGCCGGTCTGGATATCATGGGCAAAGCGCAGGTAGAGATTGGTGAGGGCGATTTCCAGCTCGCCGCGCTCGCGCCCAGTGGTCGCGGAGGCCATGCGCGCCAGCAACGCATCCGCATCATAGCGGCGCGCGGGCAGTCCGTGATCGGCGGCCATGGAGAGCGCGTCGAACAGGGCGGCGCGGCGGGCGCGGTCCTCGTCGGACGGGCCGGTCCAGATCGGCTCGAACCCACGGGCGCGGTAGAAGGCAGACACGCTTTCGTCTTCTCCCATACGCTCGGCCACCGCCTGTTTGTAGGCGGTCAGCTGAAAGGAGAGGCCGTCCTGCGCCAAGACGCGCGGGGCCGCTGTCAGAAGAACGCCGGCGGCCAGCAGAGCCGCAATCGACGTGCGCCCGAAAGAGATCGAAAAACGTTGCATCAAAAAATCCTTGCTCCTGTACGCCGACGTATGATTTCATTGTGTAATCAGAGGTCTGCGGCTGTCTACTCACATTTACGCCAAGGCACAAACTTCTTTCTTTTCCGTTACCCCAAACGACACAAGGCGCATTCCCGCCACAGTATGAGGGCGTGTGAGCAGGATTCTGCCACTTCCCCCTTGATCCCGCGAAAACACCTCAAAACGCCCTTTTTCCGAAGTTTGATTCGTGGCATACGAGTCTTGCATCTGGGGATAGATGGCAGGGCGCACAACGATGCGCACAAGACAGTAGCAACCAGCGACCACGGGACAGGCGCTTTCACATGGCAGATATGACTTCCAGCAGCATTTCGCGGCGTGGCCTTCTTGGCGCATTTGCCGCCACGGCCGTCGCAGCGGCTCCAACCTACTCCAACGCGGCAGGGTTCCTGCGCGGCTCCGGTGACATTCGCCGACTGCGCATGTTTTCCGGACGCACCGGGGAGCGGATCGACATGATTTACTGGATCGAAGGCGAGTACATCGCCGACGCGGTCAAGGAAGTGAATTATTTCATGCGCGACTGGCGAACGGATGACGTCAAGAAGATCGACACGCGCACGCTCGATATTCTTGCCGCCGCGCACAACCTCATGTATGTGCACGAGCCCTACATGCTCATCTCCGGCTACCGGTCTCCGAAGACGAACGCGATGCTCCGATCCCGGTCTTCTGGCGTGGCCAAGAATTCCAGGCATTTGCGCGGCCAAGCCGCCGACCTGCGGCTCTCGTCGCGCTCGGTCAGCCAAATGGCCAGAGCGGCCCAAGCCTGCAACGGCGGCGGCGTCGGCCGGTACTCCAAATCCAACTTCGTCCATATGGACTGTGGCCCGGTTCGCAGCTGGGGCGCATAAACGCCGGACCGAATACAACATAACGTCCCAATTTCCTTGCGCCCCCGCCCATTTCAATGGGTCTGTGGGGCGTTTTCTTTTTGTGCGGCCGGTTTACCAGATGGCAGCAGACCGGGACAGTCCGGTATTCCTCACCGCGTCATGACAGTCTAACGCATTTCTGACGAAACTGTTCCAAAGAACACTGCAATTTTTATGAATTGATAAGATCTGCGCGACGCGCGCCCCGAGGGCGGCGGCGCCACTGTCCAGAACGTCTTTCGATATCAAGGAAAGTGGCGCGGTTGACGGGGCTCGAACCCGCGACCCCCGGCGTGACAGGCCGGTACTCTAACCATCTGAGCTACAACCGCGCTTTTCATCGGGGCCTTGGTTCGGGGCAGTGGTGGCGCGGTTGACGGGGCTCGAACCCGCGACCCCCGGCGTGACAGGCCGGTACTCTAACCATCTGAGCTACAACCGCTCACTGCCGCCGAAGCCTGTGCGCCTCGGTGTGTGGGGCCTTTTATGCACGGGGCAAAGTCCCGTCAAGCGGTTTCGGGAGGGAAAATTCACGAATTTTCATTCGCGCTCCGGTTATGCGTGTCGCAGCGGCCACGCCCCCGGAAACCCGGCGCGGCGCTTTGGAAAAATTCCTTGCGCATCAAGGCCCTGCCCGGCCTTCTTGTCGGGTCTGCTTTTATTCTGTCTGCCAAAGGGGGGTGGACCCTTATGTTTGAAATGTCGAAACGGACGTTTTTGTCCGGCTCAATTGCCGCGCTTTGTGGCCTGCATCCGCTGGAGGCAGAGGCCGCGCCGGTGATTGCCCTGCCAAACGATGTGGCACAAAGAGATGCCGCCACGATCATGGCGGTGCGCACGCCATCGCCGGTGGTCAGCATGACCTTTGATGACGGCCCGCATCCGCGCCTGACGCCGGTCCTGCTCGATATGCTCAAGGCGCGCGGCCTGCGGGCCACGTTTTACCTGATTGGCAACCGCGTGGTGACCTGGCCGGATATCGTGCGGCGCATTGCCGATGAGGGCCACGAGATCGGCAACCACAGCTGGACCCATCCGAATCTGGCAAAGTTTTCCGACGGACGGGTGCTGGATGAGATCGACCGCACCTCCAACGCGATTTTCAAGATCACCGGCCGTCCGCCGGTGACGTTCCGGCCGCCCTACGGCGCGTTCAGCCGGCGCCAGCGGCTGATGCTCTATGAGGCGCGTAACCTGCCGACGATTCTGTGGTCGGTCGATCCGCAGGACTGGCGGCGGCCCGGTGCGGGCGTGGTGGCCAGCCGGATTCTCAAGGGATCGCGTCCCGGCGCCATCATCCTCAGCCACGATATCCAGAGCGGTACGGTCAAGGCGATGCCGCAGACGCTCGACGGGCTCAGCGGGCGCGGGCTGCGCTTTGCGACGGTGAGCCAGATGATGGGTTGGCCGCTGTGGCAATCGCGGCGATTCCGCCGGGCCGGCACCTGAAGTCTGCCGGAGCCCGGTCGCGCCCGATCTGAACGCTTCGGGCCCGGGTTGGTCCCGAAAATCAGTCTCTGCTGTTGAGACGGCGCGCTCGGCGCGCTAGGTCTGGTGTTCCCAAACAGGACATCAGGCATGACCGAGACTGACACGAGCGACACCGGCCTTCTGCGATTCGGATGGGAGGAATGGGTAGCCCTACCCGACCTTGGCCTGCCCGCGCTGCGCGCAAAGGTGGACACCGGCGCGCGCACCTCTGCGCTGCATGCCTTTGATATCGAGACCTTCGGACCGGCCAGCGCGCCCAAGGTGCGCTTCACGATTCATCCGGTGCCGGGGCGCGAGGACCTCGTGATCCCCTGCTCCGCCCGCGTCATCGACCGGCGCAACGTCACCAGCTCCAATGGCGAGACCGAGAACCGCTTTGTCATCGCCTCGACCCTGCGGGTCGGCGAGGAAAGCTGGCGTATCGAGCTGACCTTGACGGATCGCTCAAGCATGGCGTCGCGGATGCTGCTGGGCCGTGAGGCGCTGAAGGATCACATCACTATCGTGGCCACCGACCGGTTCCAGCAACCGCGGCTGAGCTATGACGTCTACAACACCGCCCGCGTCCGGCAGGCCGCGCCGAACCGGTCCCTGCGGGTGGCGGTGCTGAGCCGGGAGGATAATTATTCGACCCGGCGTCTCGTCGAGGAAGGCGAGAAGCGCGGCCATTCGGTGGAAGTGATCGACACGTCGCGGTGCTACATGGCGATCAATGCGCTGTCGCCGGAGGTGCATTATGATGGCAAGCGCCTGCCCCGTTACGACGCGGTGATCCCGCGCATCGGTGCTTCGATCACCTCCTATGGCACGGCGGTCGTGCGGCAGTTCGAGACCATTGGCACCTTCTGTGTGAACGGCTCGGACGGGATCTCCTCGTCGCGTGACAAGCTGTTCGCGCATCAGTTGATGGCGCGGCACAAGATCGGAATGCCGAACACCGCCTTTGCCTCCTCTCCGAAGGACACGCAATCGCTGATGCGGCTGGTCGGGACGGCGCCGATGATCGTGAAACTGCTCGAATCCACGCAAGGCAAGGGTGTGGTTCTGGCGGAGACAAAGAAGGCGGCGGAATCGGTGATCGACGCGTTTCGCGGATTGAAGGCCAATTTCCTCGTACAGGATTTCGTCAAGGAAGCGGCGGGCGAGGATATCCGCTGCCTGGTCGTGGGCGGCAAGGTCGTGGCGGCGATGAAACGCACGGGGGCAGAAGGCGACTTCCGCTCGAACCTGCACCGCGGTGGCTCGGCACAGGTGGTGCGCATCACGAAAGAGGAGCGCGACGCGGCCCTGCGCGCCGCCAAGGCCTTCCGGCTGAACCTCGCCGGGGTGGATCTGCTGCGCGCTGAGAGCGGGCCGAAGGTGCTTGAGGTGAACTCAAGCCCCGGCCTCGAAGGCATTGAAACCGCGACGAAAAAGAATATCGCGTCGCTGCTTTACGAGCACATCGAGGCCAAGGTGCGTCCGACGCCCGTGCGCAAGCGGATCAATTCAGAAGACTGATCGGGAGGCGGCAGGACGTCTGAACCGGGTCGCGCCGGGACCCCTGAGGGTTTCCGGCGTCCGCGCATCAGGCGGTCACGTCGTGGGCATAGAGCCAGTCGAATTGATGCAGCAGGCGATCCGGCGCGAGGCGTCCCATGGCAGTCAGCCCAAGGTGCGCCACGCCCCGGATCAGCGGATTGCGCAGATGGTATTTCCACGCATTGCCGCTGGCGGTGTCAACGGCCCGGACCACACGCGCGTGGCGGCGGGCCTGATAGGCGGCGAGGGCCTGCGCCTGTCCGGCCGTGCGCGCAAGGCAATCGGCCAGCACCCAGGCATCTTCCATCGCCATATTTGCGCCCTGCGCCAGAAACGGCAGCGTTGGATGCGCGGCATCGCCAAGCAGCACCAACCCGGCACCATGCCAGACCTTGGCCACCGGATGGCGAAACAAACCCCAGACGCCCGGATCGGCTACGTCCCCGAGCATCTCCGGAACCTGCCCTCCAAACGCGGCGAAGGCCTTGCGCAGCGCATCGGGATCATCCCTGTGGCTCCAGCCTTCGGCGGTCCATGTCCTGCGCTCTTCGGCGGCGACGATATTGATGAATTTGCCGCCGCGGAGCGGATAGCTGACCATGTGGCGTCCCGGCCCCATGTGGACGCGGACCTCATCGGGGTGGTCCATGGCGTTGGGCACCACCGCGCGCCAGGCCACCTGCCCGGTGAAGGCGGGCGCGGCCGGTCCGTTGAGCGCCGGACGCACGACCGAATGCAACCCGTCGGCCCCGACAATGAGCTGATCGGTGATATGATCGCCATTGGCCAGGGTCAGCGCGGCCGGGGTGCCGGGGGTGACCGCGGCGCCCTTTTGCAGCAGACGGATCTTGACGCCCGCGTCGCGGGTGGCTCCGGCCAGCAGGTCGATGAGATCGGCGCGATGAACGAAGCGGTAATCCTGCCCCTCCGGCAGGCGGGTGAGATCGAGGCGCGTGACCTCGCGTCCGGCGCGGTAATCGCGCAGCGAGACCGCCCTGCCCCGGACCGAAGCCGCGCGGAAGGCCGCCCCGAGCCCGAGCGCGTCGAGCACACGCAGGCCGTTCGGGCTGACCTGAATGCCGGCGCCGACTTCGGTGATCGCTTCGGCCTGTTCGAGCACCCGCACGCAGGCGCCGCGCTGGCGCAGCGCAAGGGCGGCGGTCAGCCCGCCGATACCCCCGCCGAGAACGGTGATGGGGCAACCGGTGATATGGGTGTCGGTGGGTTGGGTCATGGGTATGGCTGCCATGTGAAAACGCCGGAGCGGCGGCCCCGGCGTTTCAAAAAGTCGATGCCGTCGGCGCCGTCAATCGTCGCGATGGACCTTCTCGCGACGTTCGTGACGTTCCTGCGCTTCGAGGCTCATGGTGGCGATCGGGCGGGCATCGAGGCGCTTGAGGCTGATGGGCTCGCCGGTCACTTCGCAGTAGCCGTATTCACCCTCGTCGATACGGCGCAGGGCCGCGTCAATCTTGTTTACGAGCTTGCGCTGTCGATCCCGTGTCCGCAGTTCAAGCGCGCGGTCGGTTTCCTCGCTGGCCCGGTCGGTCACGTCCGGAATGTTCCGGGTGCCTTCCTGCAGTGTTTCGATGGTGTCCCGGCTGTCGGCGAGAAGGTCCTGCTTCCATGTCAACAGCTTGCGCCGGAAGTACTCCAGCTGCCTGTCGTTCATGAATGGTTCATCTTCCGCTGGACGATAGTCTTCCGGGAGAAAACTTTCCGCTTTCATTTTGGCATCCTCGTCAACGCCAATATCCGTCATGGTAATTCCTTCAGATATCTGGCACCCCTATGCGGTGCACTTACCCCAAGCCCCACGGGATGTCACTACACAATACCTCCCTAAGATGGCGTTTTCAGGGCTTGACTGTAACCAATCGCGAGGACGCTCTGCATGCGCTTTGAAGGAACCGAAAGCTATGTTGCCACGACAGATTTGACCATGGCGGTCAATGCCGCGGTGACGCTGGAACGGCCGCTTCTGGTGAAGGGGGAGCCGGGCACCGGCAAGACCGAACTGGCGCGGCAGGTGGCCGGAGCCTTGGGTCTGGAGATGATCGAATGGAGCATCAAGAGCACCACGCGCGCGCAGCAGGGCCTGTATGAATACGACGCGGTCAGCCGGTTGCGCGACAGCCAGCTGGGCGATGAGCGGGTCAACGACGTGCGCAATTATATCCGCAAGGGCAAGCTCTGGCAGGCCTTCGAGGCGGGCAAGAAGGTGGTGCTGCTGATCGACGAAATCGACAAGGCGGACATCGAGTTTCCCAACGATCTGCTGCAGGAACTCGACCGGATGGAGTTCCACGTCTACGAGACCGGCGAGACGGTGAAGGCCGATGTGCGGCCGATCGTGATCATCACGTCGAACAACGAAAAAGAGCTGCCGGATGCGTTCTTGCGGCGCTGCTTCTTTCACTACATCAAGTTTCCCGAAGCGGATGTGCTGCGCAAGATTGTCGAGGTGCACCATCCCGGGATCAAGCCGGCGCTGCTGAGCACGGCCCTGACGCAATTTTACGAACTTCGCGAGCAGCCGGGTTTGAAGAAGAAACCGTCGACCTCCGAGGTGCTGGACTGGCTCAAGCTGCTGCTGGCCGAGGACATGGACGCCGAGGATCTCAAACGCGAGGGGGCGAGCGCCCTGCCCAAGCTGCACGGGGCGCTGCTGAAGAACGAGCAGGACGTGCATCTGTTTGAGCGGCTGGCCTTCATGGCGCGGCGTCAGGGACGCTGAGACGGCATGGTCAGCCTGCGCGCTGCGTGATCATGCGATGCAGCGCGCGCCTGCGGCTTCGGCTGGTGATCTGCCGGGTGAGGACATCCGTGGGGTGAAACTGAATGCCGTGACCGAAGCGTGTGATGTCATACCGTTTCGAGCCGCCCATCAGCACATCGGCCTGCTGGGCGGCGACGACCACGGTGACTTCCATGGCGTCACAGGTCTCGAAATCCGGCACGGCGTCCTTTTGCTGGCTTATGCGGCACAGGATGTTGCGGAAACTGCCGATATCGACGACCTCGCCGCCCGCGAGAGGGCCCTGATTGGTCTTGTCCCGAAAATTGCCGCCCAGGACCACGTCCTCTTCGATACGGTCGGTGACGAGGGCTGAGAAGGTCTCGTCCCCGCACAGCAGGTCGACCTTGATCGCGAGGATGTAGACGGTGTCGGCCCCCATGTTCGTCACGAGGCAGCGCGCCTCTTCGCCCTGCTGCGCCGCCATGCCGATGTGGATGACCGCGCGCCGGGCACGCCTGAAGCTGACGAAAAACAAGTGAAGATAAGCGATCCACACAGCAAGCGTCACACCGCCAACAACGACGTTCAAGGCAGCGGCATGGGTTTGTAGCCAGGTCAGCATAGCGGCCCCTTTTGCGAGTCACGTTTCAGCGATTTTGTCACGTCGTTCGAGTGTCTCGGGTGTGTAACGCGGCGCAGTGCGGGCCTGTTCCATAATCGCTCCAGTTTCGACCGTGGACCGGCGGCCCGTCCGGCGCGGAGGTGTCAGGCTTGCGGCCCGGCGGCGGCTGTGCTCTTTGCCTGATCCATGCTGTACATCCTCACCCACGATATCCTTCCCGTGTTCTCGATGCTCGCGCTGGGGTTCGTGCTTGGCCGTGCGGGCAAGATCAGCCGGGACGAGGCCGCGGCGGTGAACCGGGTGGCGTTTCTGGTTCTGCAGCCGGCGCTGATCCTGCCACTGATCGCGGGCGTGGATTTCGCCGCTTTCCGGCTCGATGCGCTGGCGCTCTATGCGCTGTGCCAGGTGGGCACGTTCGGGCTGGCGCTGCTTGCGGCGCGCAGGGTGTTCCGGCGTGAGCCGGTGGAGGCCTGGCTGCTGGCGATGGCGACGGTTTTCGTCAATTCGCTGCTCTACATCTACCCGATTTCCTTCCTGATCTATGGCGAGGCGGCGGCGCTTCCGATCACCGCGATCGTGGCTTGGGATGCCTCCGCCACTTTTGCGTTCTTCATCGTGACCACCGACCTGATGGCCAATCGCACCGCCAACGCGGCGCAGTCCTTGAAGCGGGTCGGCTCGAACCCGGTGCTGATCGCGATCGCGCTCGGGCTGATCGTCAATGCGGCCGGGATCGCGGTTCCGGAGCCGCTGCTGACGGCGATGGATTTCGCCGGAGCTGGCGCGGCGCCGCTGACGCTCTTTGCGCTTGGCGTGATCCTGTCGGGACAGCGGATTGTCCCGGACGGCACGGTGGTGGGCATCAGTGCGATCAAACTGCTGGTATTCCCGGCGCTGATCTGGGCCGCGCTGCAGCTTGCCCCCCTGCCCGCCGACTGGCGACAATTGTTTGTCCTGAATGCCGCCGGCCCCTCCGGCGCAATGGCCTTTGCGCTGGCGATGCTGCACGGGGTGCGCACCGATGCAATCGCTCCGGTGGTCATCTGGACCAGCGTCCTGTCGCTGATCTCGCTCGCCGCACTGGCCTGAGACCGGGCGAATTTCGATAAAATTCGGCGATTCATCGCATGTTTACCCTTTTGGCAAAAAGCTGGGCTGACTGTTCGGCCAAAAGCGACAATAGCACGGCGCAGGGCCGCAATTCGGCCCGGTTTCAGGGCCGAACACCACCCCTTCCGCAGCCCGATTGTTGCACCGATGCACAGGGTAAGCTCATGAATTACAAAGACTTAACGCAAACATTACTAATTGGTTAAAAAAATGTCCGACCGGGGATTCGCGGCCTGTGCACAAACCAAGATCTTGCCCTATAGTGTCCCAACAGAGGACAGAAAAACACCGGATGTCTTGAGCATCCGAGAAAAACAACGAGCAGGCAGGCTTCTCAATGTCCCAACCGAATGACGTGGTCGTACGCGCCTTGCGCAGCGAAGACGAAGAGCAATGGCGCGCGCTGTGGACAGGCTATCTGACCTTCTACGAAAGCAGCGTGTCCGAAGAGGTGTATCAATCCACCTTCGCCCGTCTTCTGGGAGACGATCCGCAGGATTTCCACGGTCTTGTGGCCGAGGTGGACGGCACGCTGGTCGGGCTGGCGCATTACCTGTTCCATCGCCACGGCTGGAAGATCGAGAATGTCTGTTACCTGCAGGACCTTTATGCTGTCCCGGAGGCGCGCGGCAAAGGCGTTGGCCGGGCGTTGATCGAAGCGGTCTATGCCGCGGCAGACGCGGCGGAGGCGCCGTCTGTCTATTGGACAACACAGGAGTTCAACACCACGGCGCGACAGCTTTATGATCGCATCGGTGTGCTGACCCCCTTCATCAAGTACCAGAGGCCGTGATGCGCAGGGCCCGTCGTTACCTTATCCCGCTCTACCTGATGCTTGGCGCCTGCATGCCGGTGTCTCCGAACGATACGCCGACGCGCGCCGCCTCTTCCGTCGAGAGCACCCTGCCCGCGATGAAGAGCTTTTCCGTGCCGCATCCGACGCGGCCCCAGGCATCCAATTCCGACATCGCGCGCGATTTCCTCGATCTGGCCTTTACGCTGGAGTCCGGGCGCGGTCTGCAGATGCTCACGCGGTTCGAAGGGCCGATCCGGGTGCGTGTTACCGGTGAACCGCCGGCGACGCTGAACAGCGATCTGAACCGTTTGCTGCACCGGCTGCGCACCGAAGCGGGAATCGACATTGCCCGCGCCGAGGGCGGCCCGTCGAACGTGACGATCCAGGCGGTGAGCCGCGCCGAGATCCGCGACCAATTGCCGACCGCTGCCTGTTTCGTGGTGCCGAACGTCAGCTCGCTCAAGGAGTATGCGGCGGCGCGACGGACCAGCAAGGTGAGTTGGTCCAAGCTTCGCAGCCGGGAGCGGCTGGCGATCTTCGTGCCCAATGACAGCAGCCCTCAGGAGGCACGCGATTGTCTGCACGAAGAGCTGGCACAAGCGCTGGGACCGTTGAACGATCTCTACCGGCTGCCGGATTCGGTGTTCAACGATGACAATGTGCATACGGTGCTGACCGGGTTCGACATGCTGATCCTGCGGGCCTATTACGATCCGTCGCTGAAAAACGGCATGAGCCGACGCGACGTCGCGGACCGCCTGCCCGCTATCCTCGCGCGGATCAATCCCGGCGGCGCGGGCGGCACACCGCAGCGCGTGACCAAGACCCCGCGCGTCTGGATCGAAGCGGTGCAAACCGCCCTTGGGCCGGGCGCAGGTCCGGGCGAGCGGCGCGCGGCGGCGACCGAAGCGCTCAAAGTGGCCAGTGCCATGGGCTGGACCGATCATCGCCGGGCGTTCTCGCATTACGCCATGGGGCGGCTGCTGCAGTCGATCGACCCCGAAGCGGCGCAGGACCAATTCGTGCTGGCGCAGCGCTACTTCGGCAATTCCGAGGATACCCGCCTACACCGCGCCTATGTCGCCTCCCAGCTGGCCGCCTATGCCATCAGCGCCAACCGCCCGGACGATGCGCTGTATCTGATTTCGCCGCATCTGGGCACCGCTGCGCAGCATGAGAACGCGGCGCTGCTGGCGACGTTGATGATGCTGCGCGCCGAGGCGCTGGAGATGGCTGGCCGGGTCAGCGAAGGCCGGCAGGTGCGTCTGGACAGTCTTGGCTGGGCACGATACGGGTTCGGTTCGGACTGGGCGGTGCGGGCCAAACTGCGTGAGATCGGCTCGCTCAGCCCCCTCAGACGGAGCCGCGGCGCACTATGATCGTCATTCTTTTCGCCCTGCTCGGGGCCGTGCTGGGCGGCGTCACCGCCGCCCGCCGCAAGGGCACAACGCCGGACATTGCGCAATATGCGGTGGTCTACGCCATTGTTTGCGCGCTGCTGGGATTGATGCTGACCATTGGGGTGGAAAAGCTGGCCGGCTGACGCGCGGGAGCCTGCGTTCGGCACATGCCTTGGGGTCAGGACGCGACGCCTTGGCCGTTTGATCGGTGGGCGGGCCAAAGAAACCGGGCCGCCGCGCTTGCGTTTCCGCCCGCAGCGCGGCTAGGTGTTGGCCATGTTCGTGCCCTTCTTCGAAAATCTGCGCACGGCCGGGGTTCCGGTCAGCCTGCGGGAATACCTGACCTTTCTGGAGGCGCTCAAGGCCGGTCTGGCGACCTATGACGTGGAGGCGTTCTATTTCCTGTCTCGCAGCGCCATGGTCAAGGATGAGCGGCATCTGGATCGGTTCGACCGGGCCTTTTCCGCGTCTTTCAGCGGTCTGGAGGCGATCACCGCAGAGCAGGTTCTGCAGGCGGTGAACCTGCCGGAAGACTGGCTGCGCAAGCAGGCCGAAAAACACCTGAGCCCGGAAGAAATGGCCCGGATCGAGGCGCTCGGCGGCTTTGACAAGCTCATGGAAACGCTCAAGGATCGGCTTTCGGAGCAGGACGGACGGCATCAGGGCGGCAGCAAGTGGATCGGCACCGCAGGCACGTCACCGTTCGGCGCCTATGGCTACAATCCCGAAGGCGTCCGCATCGGTCAGACCGAAAGCCGCCATCAGCGCGCCGTGAAGGTCTGGGACAAGCGGGAGTTCCGCAATCTCGATGACAGCGTGGAGCTTGGGACGCGAAACATCAAGGTGGCACTCAAGCGGTTGCGCCGGTGGGCGCGAGACGGTGCGGCGGATGAGCTGGACCTCGACGGGACAATCCGCGCCACCGCCGAGCATGGCTATCTTGACGTCAAGACACGGCCCGAACGGCGCAACGCGGTGAAGGTCCTGCTATTCCTTGATGTCGGCGGCTCCATGGACGCGCATATCCGTATGGTTGAGGAGCTGTTCTCTGCTGCCAAGGCCGAGTTCAAGCACCTCGAATACTATTACTTCCACAATTGCCTCTATGAGGGGGTTTGGCGCGACAACCGGCGACGCTGGGATCAGCAGACGCCGACTTGGGAAGTTCTGAATACCTATAGCCCTGACTACAAATGCATTTTCGTCGGCGACGCCAGTATGAGCCCCTATGAGGTCGCCTACCCTGGTGGCGCCAATGAGCACTGGAATGCAGAGGCGGGCCAGGTTTGGCTGGATCGGGCGCGGCAGCAGTGGAGCGACCACCTCTGGTTGAACCCGACACCAGAGCGCCAGTGGGACTACACCCAGAGTATCGGCATGATCCGCGAGATTTTCGAGGACCGTATGGTGCCAATGACGCTGGATGGAATCGACCGCGGCATGAAGCTTCTGAGCCAGTGAAGCGGCTATGAAGACGGTCTCAATTTGAACGAAAACCAGAAGGGTACGTGGTTCTGTGCAGGACGGAATTGTTCCCCAAGGTGTTGTCTTGGCTTGATTCCACAGGGGATTGTGCCACCGCTGAGTGGTTTGGCTAACAATCGTTTCCAGTTTACCTAAAATCGTAAGAAGCTGGAAAACCCTTGTTCATCTTTACTAAAAACCTGACGCGCTAGACCGATACTGAAACCGTCGGGGAGTGTGTCGATGTCGCTCAAATTTCGCATTATCATAGCCATTCTGGTGAGCGCCTTCGTCTCTGTGGCGATGGTCTCCACGCCACTCTATTTCGGCACACAGAAGCTAATTGACGAGGGAAGCGACCGCCAGCTGGCACAAGTGCGCGCCCGGGTTCATTCGGGACTTGAGGCACGCATCGCAACGGCCTTGTCGATGGCCCAGACCATCGCGGCGATCCCGCGTGTGCAAAGAGCCGTGGAGAAAGCCGACACGAAGGGCCTGCACCGGCTTTTCGTAAAGGATTTCAAGGCGCTGGAGAAGGCCACAGGCGTAGCGCAGTTCCAGTTCCACACCCCCGACGCAGTTTCGATCCTGCGTGTGCACAACCCCGATGAATACGGCGACGATCTGTCTGGCGTCCGCCCGATGGTCGTGGCCGCAAATGAAGGAAGCGTCTCACTTTCGGGGCTGGAGCATGGCCGTGCCGGGCTCGGCATTCGCGGCATCGCACCGGTGACAGATGATGGCGAACACCTCGGCACGGTCGAGATCGGACTTCGATTCGACGAGGCCCTGCTTACAAGTCTGGTCGAGGATGCGGATGCGCATCTGGAGATTTACGTGCTGCCGGACGCCAGCATTGATACCTTTGGGGACAACGCGTCGGAGATCACGCGGATCGCCGGCAATTTCGACAGGCCCCCTCTGATGACACCGGCAGAGGTTGCATCGGCGGTGAAAGAGGGCACGAGCAACGCGCGACTGACGCTCGACGGTGAGCTGCATGGCGAAACCCGATTTGTCATCCACGATTATTCCGGCGCGCCCGTGGCCCTGGCCAACGTATTGGTCGGATTGGGCACGGCAACCGCCATTTCCCGGCAGATGACCTTGCTGGGGGCGGGAGCCGCCGGTCTTGCTCTGCTGTTGAGCGCTCTTCTGGCCTGGATCTACGGCCGCCGTCTCACAGCCGCGCTGAACCGGGTCAGCGCGCGGATGCGTGATTTGGCACAGGGCAATACCGAGGTGGATCTCGATCCCACGCAAGAAAGTGGCGAGATTGCCGAGATGACGGAAGGGCTGGCGGTGTTCCGGGACGGGCTGGTGGATGCGCAGCGACTTCGCCAGGAACAAGACGCGCGCCAGGCCGCGCAGGAACGGGTGGTGACGCATCTGGCGCGCGCCTTGCGAGGGCTTGCGAACGGGCAGCTCGAAACCCGCATCACCGAGGACTTTGGCGAGGGCTATGCCCAGCTTGTTACGGACTTCAACGCCGCCGCGAACGGGCTGAACGAACTCATTTCGGCGATTGCGGGGGTTGCCGGGACGGTCACCGACCGGGCCAAGGATCTGTCTGAATCCGCCATTGATCTCTCGAACCGCACCGAAACCTCGGCGGCGACCCTGGAACAAACCGCTGCAGCGTTGGAGCAGGTGACCGGCAATCTGCGCAATACCACTGATGGCGCACAAAACGCCAATGCCGCAGGTATCAGTGCAATCGAAAAAGCGCGCTCCGGCGCGGATGTGGTTTCCGAAACGGTGCAGGCGATGACGGCGATCGACGATTCCGCCGAAGAAATCGCGCGGATTACCGACCTGATCGACGATATCGCCTTCCAGACGAACCTGCTTGCGCTCAATGCAGGGGTCGAGGCGGCGCGGGCCGGAGAGGCGGGCAGTGGTTTCGCTGTTGTCGCCTCCGAGGTTCAGGCGCTGGCCCGGCGGACGGCCGACGCCGCCGGCCAGATTGGCAACCTGATCAACACATCGGGCGAGAAGGTGAAGCACGGCGTTCTGTTGGTCAATCGCACCGGGTCGGCCTTGGATGAAATCGTTGCTGCCGTCGAAAGCGTGACCCAGCAGATCAGCACAATTGCGGATCTTGCGATGGAACAGCGTCAGAGCCTTTCGGAGATCAACATCGCTGTCACCGATCTGGATCAGACGACACAGAAGAACGCGGCGATGTTCCAGCAGACGAACGCGGTAAATGAGGCTTTGCTCGAACAGGGCGAAAAACTGAAATCTCTGGTTGAGCAATTCCGCTACGGAGCCGAAATCGAATTGTTTGAAACAACGGAGGCGGCATAACCCGAGCGAAATAGAGGGTTTGTTTCCAGCCTGGACACTATACTTGGTGTTCTGTCACGGAAATGTCATGTTTCCATCGTGGAAATGACACGGTTGGGTCACATTTTCAGGTTGGAAAACAGAAACTTTCCTACGTGTGCCAATGCCGGACCCGACATCGCGAGAGCAACCCTCTGCCATTTCCGTTGTTCTGCGCGACGAGAGCCTCGTGGGACCGCGAGGGACGGAGCGTCGGATCGTGCTTGACTCGCCGCGCACCACAGTGGCTGAACTGATCGCGCTACAGGTGCACCGGGCCGAGCCGGACGGTGGCGTTGACGACAAGGTCCGGCCGGATCACTTGCCCGCGAGTCTGCAGCGGGCGTTGGAAAAGTTCCAGAACGGCCAGCTCGTCATTCTGGTAAACGAGCGCCAAATACAGCGACTGGACGAAGCGCTTTTCTTGCGGGATGGCTGCGTTATCGCGTTTCTTCACATGGGCGGCTGAGGAGGGATCACTCGTCGACGACGATTCGGTCCAATTGCCAGATACTTCGGGCGTAGATCACCTCTGTGCGGAATTCGGCGGAGTCGGAAAACGGATAGATCACCCACAGCGGGCCTTTCTCGCGCCGCGACATGGCGGCCCCGTCCATGGCATATGCGAGGATCGGACCGTCCTGTGTCGCGTCTGAGACAGGAATTTCCACCCGGTAATCATTGATGGCATACGCGCTCAGCGTCTCCCCCTCCGCACCGACATGATCGAGCAGCTTGTGCAGCCGAACGCCGGTGAATGTTCGGACGCCAGATGTCCAGATGGTTTCCGTGACGATCTCGCTCTCGCCCAGGGCCTTGAGCGCCGCGAGGTCGAATTGCGCCGCCCCGCCAGACGTCGTGTTCGTGATTGCTCCGGTGATCGTGAGGATCACGGGGTCCGTCGGCTCCGGCAAGGTATCCGCAAAGGCGGAATGACCCGCAAGCGTTGCGGCCAGGGAGATGGCAAGACACATCGGACGCATGGTCATGAAAAACTCCTTTTTCAATCTGACGTTTGACAGCATCAGCTCAAAAAATCACGGCTACAGCCGGATTGAAATTCATATCCGGAAGAATAGGCGCAAGAATGGGAAGGGCCCGGTTCCATGGCGTCATGCGATCCGGCACAGCACGCCCCCTGCCCAGCGATCTCCCGACGCCCCGAAACAATCATGCAGCGAATCCGCCGCAATCACACTGCCAAGCGCAAGACGCCCAAGCAGGCACAGGCCCGGCGCCCGGCTGCCGTCCGGACCCAGAACGCTGCCGTCGGCGGCGGTATTCGCGGCGAGCCCATCGCCGCGGGCACACACCTTGTCCTGATCCATGAGACCGTCGAGCAGCGGCGCATCCAGCATGCGCAATTTTGGCGCGGGCAAGACCGAGTCGATCATGACCGTGACCGGGGTTTCGTTCAGCCGCCAGCCTTCGTCCCGCAACGTGATCTCGGGATCGGCGGCACAGGAAAGGTCGACAAGGCCGTGCTCGACCAAAGCCAACATCTCGCGCAGGGCGCTGACCGGCGGTCCATAGCTGTAGCGCTTCAGGCTCTCGTCGAAATTCAGGATGGTCTGCGCGGTTTGCGGCGCGTGATGCACCGGATTGAAGCCGACGCGCAGCGCGTCCTGCCATTTGCGCCAGACCTGCCCCACGGCATAGCCGATGGTCGGCGGCTCCGCACCGGTGGCCAGGGCGAGGCCCCGCCGCAGCAAATCCAGTGCGGTGCCGGTTTCCTGAACACCCGGATCCTGCCATTCGGCGCGGAGCCAGTCTGTTATGGCCGTTCTGTCGAAGGCGGCGCCGGTTTCCTCAAGGATGCGCGCGACGACGGGGGCAAGCGCCTCGGTCAAGGCCGCGCAGGCGCCATGGGGATCGAGCGTCACGGCCCGGTCGAGGGCTTGCGAGAAGCGATCGGTTTCGATGGCACGCGGCGTGAAACGGTCATCGATTGCTTTGGTTTCAGGCTTCGCGAATGGTGGCTTGCCGTCCAGGGAAAACGGCAGAATGCGGGCGGGTTCGGCCCCGGATGCGCGATAGCTCCCCTGCTCGATACGCCCGCCCTGCCCCAGGGTCAGAACGCGCATCACGTCGAAACAGGACAGCGCAAGGCCACGGATGGCGATGGTACGGCCCTGCCACTGTTGCGCCTGCTCTTGCAGAGCGGCGGCGGGATAGGCCTGCGCCAGGGTCGCGCGGCCATCGGCGGCATGGGCCTGCCAGTCGGCGAGTTGCGGGTCCGGGCGCGTCTTTGGCTGCCCAAGGGTGAGCAACACCTCGGCATAGCGCCCGGCATGGCCGGACGCCGTTTTCAGAACCCAATCGCGGCCGAGCCTGCGGAGCGAGATCGCACGCTCGCGGATCACCGTGATGTCGAGCGCGCCGCAGTTGCGCAGATCGGCAAAGCGGGCTTCGAGATAGCGGCCGAGATCGGCGCGGCGGGGAAAGGCATCCGGATCCGGTGTGCCGCCCAGCCAATCGGCAAAGCTGCCGGTGGGCGAATAAGCCGGTGGGCGAATCGCGATGTCACGATGCGGGATATTCAGCAGGCAGAGCGGGCTTTCGGCAGGATCGAAATTGGGACCGGCGCCGGGGGCGTGGAACGGCTCGTAGACATGAACCGCCAGCCTGCGCCCCTCCTCCAGCAGCCGGGCCGCCAACGACTCGAGCGCGCCGAGGCCGCGCGGTCCCATCCCGATGACCGCGAGCGCCGCTTGTCCCGTACCTGCACCTGTCATGATCGTCACCCTTCCTTCGAAAACAGAGAGATAGCGCCGGTATGGCAAAAGACACGGGGGGCACCGGGGCCTTCATGCAAAAATGCAGCGCACCCTTAAAGAAGCATTGATTGCCGCGACTGATGTTCTATTTTCGTTCTCATGCAACGCAGCCTTCAAGACAAACTCGCCATTCTCGCCGATGCGGCAAAATATGATGCCTCCTGTGCCTCCTCCGGCACGACGCGGCGCGATTCCACCAAGGGAGGGATCGGCAGTGCCGGGGGGAGCGGGATCTGCCATGCCTACACGCCAGATGGACGCTGTATCAGCCTGCTGAAGATCCTGATGACGAATTTCTGCATCTACGATTGCGCCTATTGCATCAACCGGGTCAGCAGCGGCGTGGAGCGGGCGCGGTTCAGTCCCGAGGAGGTGGTGAGCCTGACGCTGGAGTTCTACCGGCGGAATTACATCGAAGGGCTGTTCC
The DNA here is from genome assembly GCF_048553275.1 of Pacificoceanicola niger. Classification (NCBI taxonomy): domain Bacteria; kingdom Pseudomonadati; phylum Pseudomonadota; class Alphaproteobacteria; order Rhodobacterales; family Roseobacteraceae; genus Pacificoceanicola; species Pacificoceanicola niger. The sequence continues at coordinate 315,147 of NZ_JBLZMW010000002.1, read as the reverse complement.
TCAGTTCCGGGATCATTCGCAGTCCGGACAGCACCATGGCGGACATGGTGCGCATTGCGCGGATGTTGCGGGAGGAGCACGGGTTCAAGGGCTATATTCATCTCAAGACGATCCCGGAGGCCTCGCAGGAGCTGATCGACGACGCAGGGCTTTATGCGGATCGCCTGTCGGTGAACATCGAGTTGCCCCGCGATGACAGCACCCGCGCGCTGGCGCCACAGAAGAAGCCGGAGACGATCCGGTCAGCCATGGCCTCGGTGCGTCTCAAACAGGAGGAAAGCAAGGAGCGGTCCTTTCGCGGCAAGCGGCCGGGGCGATTTGCGCCCGCCGGGCAGTCGACGCAAATGATCGTGGGCGCCGATGCTGCCAACGATCAGGATATTCTGACAACCGCGTCAAGGCTTTATACCGGATACCGGCTGCGCCGGGTGTATTATTCGGCCTTCTCGCCGATCCCGGATTCCTCGGCTGCATTGCCGTTGATCAAACCGCCGCTGATGCGCGAACACCGGCTGTATCAGGCCGATTGGCTGCTGCGGTTTTATGGGTTCGAGGTGGAGGAGATCGCCGGGGTGACCCCGTCCGGCAATCTTGATCTGGACGTCGACCCGAAGCTGGCCTGGGCGCTGGCGCATCGCGGGCAGTTTCCGGTGGATGTGAACCGGGCTGGCAAGGAGATGCTGCTGCGGGTGCCGGGCTTCGGCACGAAGACCGTGGGGCGCATCCTGAAGGCGCGGCGGTCCGGTGTGCTGCGCTATGGCGACTTGCTGCGGATCGGGGCGATCATGGGCAAAGCCAAGAGCTTTGTCAGCACGCCCGATTGGTCGCCCGGGGCCCTGACGGACAGCGACGGTCTGCGCGCGAAATTCCTGCCGCAGCCGGAGCAGTTGAGCCTGTTCTGATGTACCGGGTCGATCTTCCGGACCTTGGGTTTTTCGAGGTGTGGCGCGATGCGGCGCGGCGGTTGCTGAGCCATGGGGTGCCGCCCGAGCAGGTGACATGGCACCGGGGCGGCGACGGCGATCTGTTTGGCGGAAAGCCGGTGCCCGGTCAGACCGGCATTCATCATGTGACCAGTTCGAAGGACTTTCCCGCGCTGGCCAAAAGCGTGCTGTGCCACAGCGATCCAGGCGGGCCCGCCCTGCTCTACGAGGCGCTGCACCGGCATCAGAAACAGCGTTCGTTGCTGTCAAATCCGGCGGATCCCCTGGCGCGGCGGCTTGCCAAACTGTCGAAGGCCGTGGGACGGGACATGCACAAGATGCATGCTTTCGTGCGGTTTCGGGAATTGCCTCAGGCGGGCGAGCGGCGCCGGTTCGGCGCCTGGTTCGAACCCGATCACCACATTCTGGAGCAGGCAACGCCGTTCTTTGCCAAGCGGTTTGCCGATATGGATTGGACCATCGCCACGCCGCAGGGCGTTGCGGCCTTTGTGGCGGGCGGGCTGAGCTTTCACCCGGCAGCCCCCCGCCCCGATTTGCCGCAGGATGCGTCAGAGGCGCTTTGGGGGACGTATTTTGCCAATATCTTCAACCCCGCGCGCTTGCACCTGAAGGCGATGCGGTCGGAGATGCCGTTGAAATACTGGAAAAACCTGCCGGAGACAGAGCTGATCCCCGGCATGCTGGAGGCGGCGGAGGGCCGGGTTCAGGCGATGCGGGATGCCATGCCGACGCAGGCCCCGGCGCGGGCCGCGCGAATTCTGGACCGGCTGCCGCAGACCCCGGTGACAGAGGCCCCCGCAACGCTGGAGGACGCGCAGGCGGCGGCGCGGACCTGCCGACGCTGCGGATTGTGCGAGGCCGCCACGCAGACGGTCTGGGGCGAGGGTCCGGCGCAGGCGCCGCTGATGATCGTCGGCGAGCAGCCCGGTGATCAGGAGGATCTGGCGGGACGACCCTTTGTCGGCCCGGCCGGGCAGCTTTTGCGGGAGGTGATGGCGGAGGCGCGCATCGGGCCGGTTTGGATGACCAATGCGGTCAAGCATTTCAAGTTTCGACCGAATGGCAAACGCCGCCTGCACCAAAACCCCGACCGCGACGAGATCGACCACTGCCGGTGGTGGCTCGATCTGGAGCGGCGGTTGATCCGGCCGCGGCTGACCGTGGCGCTCGGGGCAACGGCGGCCTATGCGCTGACCGGGGATCGCGGGGCGTTGACAGCGCGGCGTGGCGGGATCGAAACCGCGCGGGATGGCGGCTCCGTCCTTGTCAGCTATCACCCGAGTTACATTCTGCGACTGAGCGGCACGGAGGCGCAGACCGCGCGCGCGGCGCTGTTGCAGGACCTGCGGCGTGCGGCGGATCAGATCGCAGAGATGCCCCGGCGGGAGGATCTTGCCGGGACATCCTGAGGGCGGACCGGACGGCCTGCCCCTGTGATCGCGCCTTCACAGGCCAGCCCGGGAACGGCAGGCCGCGCGATTCACGCAAGCGACGGGTCAGGCGGTGTGATGCACGGCCTGAAGCCCGTAGACGGGGGTATCCATCCCCTCCATCCGCGCCTTGAGCTGCAAGGCGAGATAGAGCGAGTAGTGCCGCGACTGGTGCAGGTTGCCGCCATGGAACCACAGGTGGTCCTGCTGGGTCGGCTTCCACATGTTGCGCTGCTCGCCCTCCCATGGGCCAGGATCCTTGGTGGTGTCGGAGCCGAGGCCCCAGACCTTGCCGACCTTGTCCGCGACGTCCTGGCTGATCAGATCGGCCGCCCAGCCGTTCATGCTGCCATAGCCCGTGGCCATGACCACCAGATCCGCATCGAGATGCGTGCCGTCCGACAGCACCACGCCGGTCTCGTCAAAGTGGTCCACCTGCCCTTTGACCAGCTTCACCTCGCCGTCGATGATCAGCTGGCTGGCGCCGACGTCGATGTAATAGCCCGACCCGCGCCGCAGGTATTTCATGAACAGACCCGAGCCATCGTCGCCCCAGTCCAGTTCGAACCCGGCCTTCTCCAGCCCGGCATAGAACTCCGCATCGCGCTCGCGCATCTGGTCATAGAGCGGGATCTGGAATTCGTGCATGATCTTGTAGGGCAACGAGGCAAACACCATGTCGGCCTTCTCGGTGGTCATGCCACTGGCCACGGCCTCTTCGGAGTAGAGCGCGCCAAGACCGATATCCATCAGCGTGTCCGAGCGCACGATATGGGTCGAGCTGCGCTGGATCATTGTGACATCGGCGTCCGCCTCCCAGAGCGCGGCGCAGATGTCATGGGCGGAGTTGTTGGAGCCCACCACAACCACCTTTTTGCCGGTCCAGTCGTCGGGGCCCTTGTGCTGCGAGGAATGTTGAATCTCGCCCTTGAAGCGCTCCATGCCGGGAAAGTCCGGCATGTTGGGTTTGCCGGACATGCCGGTGGCCAGCACCAGTTGGGTGGGCTTCAGCGTGACCTCTTCGCCGTCGCGGTTGACGGTGACGGTCCATGTGCCGCTGGCTTCGTCATACTGCGCTGATTGCACTTCGGAGCGGGTCCAGTAGTTCAGCTCCATGACCTTGGTGTACATCTCCAGCCAGTCGCCGACCTTGTCCTTGGGGGTAAAGACCGGCCAGTTGTCCGGGAATTTGATATAGGGCAGATGGTCGTACCAGATCGGATCGTGCAAGCAGAGCGACTTGTAGCGGCTGCGCCACTGATCGCCGGGGCGGTCATGTTTGTCGAGAATGATGGTCGGCACGCCAAGCTGGCGCAGACGCGCGCCAAGCGCGATGCCGCCCTGCCCGCCACCGACGATGACGGTGTAGGGCTGCTCGGTGTAGCCGAGAATGGCCGCCTCTGCCTCGCGGCTCTCCTGCCATGTGGTGCGGTTCTTTTTCGCGCCATGTTCGGCGCCCATGGGGCGGCGCGTCCCGCGGTTTTCCTCGAAGCCCTTGAGTTCCTGCAAGGCGGTGAGCAGCGTCCAGATGCGACCGTCCCTGATCCGCATCAGGCCCCAGCCGCGCCCGGCGTCGGTTTCGAAGGTGATCCAGGCCGTGATCACGCCGCCGTCCTCACCGGGGATCTCGCCATCCTGAATCCGGAAATTATGCGGTTTGGTGTGGCTGAGTTGTGCGCTTAGCATGTCCTTCACCCCGGACGGCCCCTCCACCGTCTTGAGATTCCAGGTCAGCGCGACCAGGTCGCGCCAGTAGCTGTCGGTTGCAAACAGGGCGCTGGCGGCCTTGGCATCGCCTGCCTGCAGGGCAGCGTTCAGGCTGTCCAGCATCTCCTGCGTCTGTGATGTCACGGTTGAATCAAGCATCGCGTTTCCTCCTCGTCGGCAATGTGATGGCGGGAGTATCGCGGCGTCGCGCGCTGTCGATCCATGAAAATCGGGCCGTTTCGGCGGCGGCGGCGCTTGCGGCGGTGCAGCATGTTGCGCGCGCAACGGGACGCAACGGATCAGGCGGGCGGCTGCAACCCTTCCTTGCGAATCCGGCGCAGAACGGTGGAGCGATTGACGCCAAGCCGCCGCGCCGCGCGGGCCATGTTCCAGCCGCAGGCGTCCAGAACGGATTCGAGGCTCTCTTCCTGTTGGGCAGCGCTTTGCGGTGCGGCGGGCAGGTCCGGCAGGTCGATCACATCGCCTTCTGCAAGAGCGGCGGCCACCTCCAGCACATTGGCCAGTTCGCGCAGGTTGCCGGGCCAGTCGCGGCCCATCAGCTCGGCGCGGGCCGAGGGGCTGAGGCGCAGCTCGCCGCCGCTTTTGCGGCGCAGCACCCGCTCCATCAGCCAGCCAAGGTCCTGACGCTGGCGCAGGGGCGGCAACCTCAGCGTTGTTCCGGCAAGACGGTGATACAGCGGACCCGGCAGGCCGTTCGGCCCGTTCGGCCGCGCCGGATCGAGGCCGCTGGTCGACAGAACCCGCAGGTCCGGGCGGGTGTCGAGAAAGCCCGGCAGCGCGGCGCAGGTCTGCGGCGGCAGATCCTCCACCCGGCGCAGGAGCAGCGTGGCGGGATGGGCGCAGGCGGTCTGCTCGTGCAACTGCGCGACGCTCAGCCCGGCGCAGTCGACGCTCAGGAATCCTTCGCGGCGGGAGGCCATGTGGATCGCGCGCGCGAGCTTGGTCTTGCCGGTGCCGGTCTCCCCGGTGATGAGCAGTGCAATGGCGGTGCCAGCGAGTTTCTCGCCCTGCAACAAAAGCCGGGTCATCACCGGATCGGCTCCCGCCAGCCCCGATAGCGCCCCGCCCGTGGCACGCCGCGCGGGGGCAGCGCTGCGCGGGGTTTGCGGCGCGATGGCATGGCCAAAAACCGCGCCGCCGTCGGGCAGCGGCACAATGCGCTCTTCGGTGGGCCGATCGCGCATCAGGTCGGGCAGATCGTCAACGGACAGGCCAAGAAGATCGTCGATGCGGCGACCGATCAGCGGCTTGCCCTCGCCCAGCATCCGACCGGCGGCGCGGGTAAAGCCGATGATGCGACCCGCGCCATCAAGACTCACCGCAGCTTCGGGATCGACGTCGAGAAACTCGGGCGACGAAGACAGGCGCAGCACCCAATCGCGGCGGCTGCTGGCCATGAGGTTGGCCATTTCCACCCGGCGTGCGGAGGCCATGACAAGGTTCATGGCGAGGTTCTGGCTGCTTTTCGGAGCGGGCGAGCGCAGGAGCGAGATATCCAGCACCGCGGCCAGTTGCCCGAGGCTGTCATAGATCGGCGCGGCGGTGCAGGAGAGCGCGGTATGGGCATTGCCGAAGTGATCGTCCTGATGGATCGTCACCGGCTCCCCGGTCACGAGGCAGGCGCCGACGCCGCAGGTCCCGGCAAGATCCTCGGACCAATTGGCGCCAAGGTAGAGGCCAGTGTGCCGAAGTTGATCGGTGAACCGGGTGTCACCAAAGAAATCGACGCAAACCCCCTGCGCATCGGTGAGCAACAGCACGTAATTCTGGCCAGCCACCTGCCGGAACAGGCTTTGCAGCCCGGAGCGCGCCGCGCCGATCATCCATTCGGCCTGATCGCGGTGCTCTCGCAGCTCGGTTTCGGTGACGATATGCGCCGGATCGGAGCGTGTCGGGTCCATGCCGTAGACCTCGACACAGCGCCGCCATGACGCGGAGACCGCGCTGTCGCGTCCGGTGGCCCGACCATCCAGAACGCGTTCGATCTCATCTACGTGGCGATGGTGGATCATCCTCTGCACTCTCCCCTGAGGGGATCATAGCACAAAAGCCGCCGCCCTCGCGCTCAGACTTTTGGCGCAGACGGCATCGGCCGGGAATTGGCATGAAATGCGCAGGGGGACGCACGATGCGCCCCCCCTGCCGGAAGATCAATGCTGCGGACGTTCGGCCCAGCCGGCGAAAATGCGTTCAAGCGCGACCACCGCGTAATAGAGCACGATGCCCAGCACCGCGAGCGCGATCAGCACCGCGAACATCAGCGGATAGTTCGAGTTCGTCTGCCCCGAGAGGAACAGCGCCCCCAGCCCCTTGCCATGCGGCGAGATGATCTCGACAAGGTTGGTCCCGATGAAGGCCAGCGTCGCGGAGACCTTCAACGCGCCAAAGAACTCCGGCAGGGTTTTGGGCAGAGCGATCTTGCGGAAGATCGTGACCTGGCTGGCGCCCAGAGAGCGCAGGATATCGCGGTATTCCGGCTCCAGCGTCGACAGGCCAATGCCCACGGAAACGGCAATCGGGAAGAAGCTGATGAGGAAGGCCATCAGCACCGTGTTGAAGTTGTGCTGTCCGATGAACAGCAGCGCCAGCACCGGCACCAGCGTCGCCTTGGGCACCGCATTGAAACCGACGAGCAAGGGATAAAGCGCATCGCGGGCGACGCGGCTGAAGCCCATGATCATGCCGAGCAGCGTGCCGAAGATCACCGCCAGCGCCAGCCCTGCAACGGTGCGCCATAGCGTTTGCCAGCTGCCGATCAGGAAGAGGTTCCAGAATTTCGCGTAGGCTTCGGGCAGATCCGAGGGCGAGGCCATGACGTAATTCGGCCAGCCGTTGACCCAGACGAGGAATTCCCAGAACGCAAGGAACAGCACGATGGCGATCACCGGGATCGCGATTTTCTTGACGGTCTGCATCAGTGCGCGGCCTCCGGCTGTCGCCCCTGGGCGATCTTGATCTGCTCGCGCAGGGTGGCCAGCATCTCGGAGCATTCCGGGGTGTAAAGCCCGTCCAGCTGGCGCAGACCGCCCTGCCCCGGATAGCGCACATTCAGCACGTATTGCGTAGTGGCCGGACGGCCCGACAGCACGATGACCTGATCGCCAAGATAGACGCTTTCACGCAGGTCATGCGTGATCAGCACGGCGGTAAAGGGCTCCTTGGCGCGCAGCGCGTGCATGGTTTGCCACAGGTCCTCGCGGGTGAAGGCGTCGAGCGCGCCGAAGGGCTCGTCCATGATCAGCACGTCGGGCTTGTGCACGATGGCGCGGCAGAGCGAGGCGCGCTGGCGCATCCCGCCCGACAGCTCGGAGGGGCGTTTGTTCTCGAACCCATCAAGCCCGACCAGCGTCAGCAATTCCATGGCGCGGGCCACACGGTCGGCGCGCGGCATGGAGGGCGCGACGATTTCCAGCGGCAGGATGACGTTTTCAAGGATGGTTCGCCATTCCAGCATCACCGGGTTCTGAAACGCCATGCCAACGGTCTTGCGCGGGGATTTGACCAGCGCCCCGTGCAGCCAGACCTCGCCCTGATCGGGCTTCATCAGCCCGGCAACAAGCCGTGTAAGCGTGGATTTGCCACAGCCCGAGGGGCCGACAACGGCGGCGAACTCGCCTTCGGGCACGGCGATGTTGAGATCGTCGAGCACCGGAAGCGGGCCGCTCGGCGTTTTGTAGGCGTGGGTCACGCCCTTGATTTCAATGAGATTTGTCATGGGGTTGCGTGATCCCCGGCAGCACAAAAGCGCCGCCGGAGATCCATGGCCTTACTGCAGCATGCGCGCGGCGGCGTCAGGCAGGTAGCTGTCATCGAAATAGAGCGACATCTCCGGCTCGGCGCTGAAGGTGTAGACCGATTTGGTCTGCTCGATGGCCGTGGCCATGCGGTCGGCGTCGATCCCGCCGAGGCCGTTCGCCTTGACGTAATCGGTGAGCACGTTGGCGTCGATGGACATTTGCAGTCGCTCGGTTTCGAGCTCCTTGTCCGCCGCCGGATTGCGTTTGAGCAACGCATCGACCGCCGCGCCCGGATCGGCGATCGCACCTTTCCAACCGGCCGCGATCGCCCCGAGGAAGCCGGTGACGATCTCCGGGTTTTCGGCGGCATAGTCGGTGTTGACGATGATGGCGTTGCCATAAAGCGCGACGCCATTGTCCGCCATCAGGATAACGCTGATGTCATCCTGCGGCACGCCGAGGCGCTTGAGGTTGAGCGTGGAGGAGAAGGAGAAGCCGGTCACGGAGGCCACCTTGCCTTCGGCCAGCATCGGCTCGCGGGTCGGAAAGCCGACCGGCTCGACCGTGATCGCATCGACGTCCAGATCGTTCTCGGCGGCGAAGATCGGGAACTGCGCCCAAGCGCCGTCCGGCGGCGGCGCGCCGAGCACCTTGCCTTCGAGGTCCTTCGGCGTCTCGACGCCCAGCGACTTGCGGCCAACAATGGCAAAGGGAGGCTTGTCGTAGATCATCATGACGGCCTTGACCGGCGCGTCGGGATTCTGATCGAGAAAGCGCATCAGGCTGTTGATGTCGGCAAAGCCCACCGGGAAAGCGCCGGTGGCGACCTTCGGAATCGCGTCGAGCGAGCCTTTGCCTTCGGAGATTTCCACTGACAGACCGGCGTCCGCGAAAAGCCCCGCGTCGATCGCGAGGAAATACGGCGCCGAAGGCCCTTCGAATTTCCAGTCGAGGGCGAAGGGAACGTCGGTTTCGGCAGAGGCCGCACCGGTGAAGCTCAGGGCGGCAAGGGAGGCAGCAAAGGCTGCGGATGCGAAACGGGTGTACAAGGAATCCTCCTGGGTTGGATGCGTCCGAACTATTCGGGGCGCAAGGGCCGGAGGGAACGGGTTTGCCTTGAATTGCGGCCGGGCCGGCGCAAAGTGACGCATTTTGCATCACACCGGCCCATTTCGATCAAATTTTAATCACACCCTGCATCGAATGCGGGCGGATCTGCCTGTTTTTCACGCTCTACCATGACAATGAGGCGACTTCAGGCGGTGCATCCGTTGGTTGCACGCCTGCGCAGGATTGGCGCAACGGGAGGGGCAGGCAGGGCCGCCGCGACGGCCCTGCCCCATCCGTTACGCTGCCACGCAGTCGGCGAAGTAGTGCATCAGGCCATCCTCGCCCTTTTCCTGCACCAGACCGTGAATGTCGGTCTCGAAGCCGGGGCATTCCTTGGCGAATTCGCGGTTGAACTTGAGGTATTCGACGATCTTCCGGTTGAAGACCTCGCCGGGGATCAGCAGCGGAATGCCGGGCGGGTAAGGCGTGACGAGCGAGGTCGTGATGCGCCCTTCGAGCGCGTCGATCGGCACGCGCTCAGTCTTGCGGCGGGCGATCTGGGCGTAGGCGTCGGTGGGCGTCATCGCCGGGTGATGATCGCTGAGGTAGATCTCCGTCGAGAGCCGTGCCACGTCATATTTCGCATACATCGCATGCACATGCTGGCACAGATCGCGCAGGCCCATCTTTTCGTACCGGCTTTGCTTGCCGCAGAATTCCGGCATGACACGCCACAGCGGCTGGTTCTTGTCGAAGTCATCCTTGAACTGCTGAAGCGCCGCGAGAAGCGTGTTCCAGCGCCCCTTGGTGATGCCGATGGTGAACATGATGAAAAAGCTGTAAAGCCCGGTCTTCTCAACCACCACGCCGTGCTCTGTCAGGTATTTGGAGACGATGGAGGCGGGAATGCCGGTGTCACCGAAGTTGCCGTCGATATCGAGGCCGGGCGTGATGATCGTCGCCTTGATCGGGTCGAGCATGTTGAAGCCGCGGGCCATGTCGCCGAATCCGTGCCAGCTGTCCTTGCCGCCGCTTTCGAGCCCCTCGCTGTCGGTGCGCTTGAGTTCCCAGTCCTCGGCGCGGCCCATGCCATCCTCGGTTTCGTCAAAGTCCTCCGGCCCCCAGACCTTGAACCACCAATCGCTGGCGTATTCCTTGCCGACCTTCTTCATGGCGCGGCGGAATTCGAGACTTTCGACGATGCTCTCTTCGACAAGCGCGGTGCCGCCCGGCGGCTCCATCATCGCCGCCGCCACATCGCACGAGGCGATGATCGAATACTGCGGGCTGGTGGACGTGTGCATCAGGTAGGCCTCGTTGAAGAGGTGCCGGTCGAGTTTGGTCTCTTCGGCGTCCTGCACAAGGACATGGCTGGCCTGACTGATCCCGGCGAGCAGCTTGTGCACCGATTGCGTTGCATAGGTCACGGATTTCTGCGTGCGGGGACGCTTGCTGCCCATGGCGTGGTAGGTGCCATAGAACGAGTGGAAGGCCGCATGCGGCAGCCACGCCTCGTCGAAATGCAGGTTCTCGACCCAGCCGTCGAGCATGCCTTTGATCACCTCGGTGTTGTAGAGGACGCCGTCATAGGTGGATTGGGTCACCGTCATGATGCGCGGCTGCACAGTGTCGGCGTCATAGTCCTTCAAAAGCGGGTTTTCGCGGATTTTGGCCTTGATCGCCTCTGGCTCGAACTCGCTGCGCTGGATCGGGCCGATGATGCCCCAGTGGTTGCGCGTGGGTTTGAGAAAGACCGGAATCGCGCCGGTCATGATGATCGAATGCAGAATGGATTTATGGCAGTTGCGGTCAACCACGACCACGTCACCGGGGGCAACGGTGTGGTGCCAGACCATCTTGTTCGAGGTCGAGGTGCCGTTGGTCACAAAGAAGCAGTGGTCGGCATTGAAGATCCGCGCGGCGTTCTTCTCGGAATCGCCGATGGCGCCGTTGTGGTCCAGCAGCTGGCCCAGTTCCTCCACCGCGTTGCACACATCCGCGCGCAGCATGTTTTCGCCGTAGAACTGGTGATACATCTGGCCGATGGGGCTTTTGAGAAAGGCCACGCCACCGGAATGCCCCGGGCAATGCCACGAGTACGAGCCATCCTCGGCGTAATCCAGCAGCGCCTTGAAGAACGGCGGCTGGATGAACTCCAGATAGCTCTTGGCCTCGCGGATGATGTGACGCGCCACGAATTCGGGCGTGTCCTCGAACATGTGGATAAAGCCGTGCAGCTCGCGCAGGATGTCATTGGGCAGGTGCCGCGACGTCTTGGTTTCGCCATAGACATAGATCGGCACATCGGCATTCTTCCAGCGCACTTCCTCGATGAAATTGCGCAGGTTGACCACCGCCGGATCGAGATCGGGACCGGCGCTGAATTCCTCGTCGTCGATCGACAGAACGAAGGCGCTGGCGCGGGACTGCTGCTGGGCAAACTGGCTCAAATCGCCATAACTCGTGACCCCGAGCACACTGAACCCTTCGTTTTCAATGGCTTCCGCCATCGCTCGGATCCCGAGTCCCGAGGAATTCTCGGATCGGAAATCTTCGTCGATGATGACAATCGGAAAGCGGAACTTCATGCGGGTCTCCCGTCGGACACCCCGCCGACATGACGGGTGTTGGGGACTCTGTAGCGCCCCGAACCGGTGGTTTCCAGAGTTTCATGGGGGGCACACGCGCCCGGTGTGCGGGTGGTGAAGGGATACCACGCCCGCAGTCCGGGTTTGACGGGCGGCCCCGGCGCGCTCGGCGCTTGCGGCTCTGGCTTCGGGAGGACATAGTCCTGTTCGAAAAATCACAAACCGGATTGGCCCAGATGACCAGACCTTTCGCGCTTCTTCTCTGTCCCTTGATCCTGTCGGCCGTGGCGGCCTGCGAGCCGGTGCCCGGCGGCGGCGCGGCATCCCCCGGGATCGTGACCGTCCCGGAGTCCGTCTCGTCGATTGCGGCGCCGTTTCAGGACCTGAGCACAGCCCGGATCAAGGCCGAGGACGGCTGTTACTGGTACACCCATCGCGGACCGGTGGAGACGACCGAGCTGCCGCTGCGCACGACTGCCGGCAACCCGATCTGCACCCGCGCGCAAAGCTGACGCAGGCACGGCGGCGGGTCAGAGCCCGCTGCCATCCGTTGGATAAAGATAGGCGGTCACACCGGTGTCCACCTCGTCGTAGAGCGCATTGATATGCGGCATCACCATGCGCACGCAGCCCGAGCTGGCCCGTGTGCCGATGGAGCGCGGCGCGGGCGTGCCGTGAATGCGCAGGTAGGTGTCGCGATCGCCCACATAGAGATAGAGCGCCCGCGACCCCAGCGCATTGCCCGGTCCCGGCGGCATGCCCTCTTCCCAGCGGGCGTATTTGTCCGGTTCACGCTTGATCATCGTCGGGGTCGGGGTCCAGCCCGGCCATTTCGACTTGCGTTTGATCGTGTAGACGCCCGGCTCGTACAGACCGTCGCGCCCGATGGCCACGCCGTAGCGCATCGCAAAGCCGTCTTCGTGAATGTGATAGAGATAGCGCGCCACCGCATCGACGTGGATATCCCCCGGTTTCAGGCCGGGATTGGCCTTGACCCGGACCGGAAGCAGTCGCTTGTGCAATCCCCATGGGTTGCTGCTGCCGAGGTCGAAATTCTCCGGTGTCACCTGCGCGTCCCAGGCATCCCAATCTGCGGGCGCGGCGAAGGCAGGCCGCAAAAGCGCGGGCATGGCAAGGGTGGATAGAGCAGCAATCATCGTGCGCCGTGTCAGCATGGGCGTGTCTCCGGACATATCAGGCCATAACTCCGGGCCGCGCAAACGCGGACCGGATTCCTCGCCATGAAGGGGGAAACCGGCCGGGGTTCAAACCCGATTCGACGATCCGCACCATATTTGCCGTCAACTGCGGTGCGGATGCTACGCCGGCGCGTGACAAATCGGGCCCGCCTCAGGCCGCGCCGTACTCGCCGTCCGTGACCTTCTCCATCCATGTCACGGCCTCTCCGTCGATGACCTCCTGAATGGCAATGTGGCTCATGGCGGTGTCCGGTGTCGCGCCGTGCCAGTGTTTCTCGCCCGCCGGGAACCAGACCACGTCACCTTGGCTGATCTCTTCGACCGGGCCGCCTTCGCGTTGCACCCTGCCCCGTCCGAAGGTGACGATCAGAGTCTGCCCGGCAGGATGGGTGTGCCAGGCGGTGCGCGCACCCGGCTCGAATGTCACGTGGCTGCCCGCGGCGCGGCCCGGGTCCTCGGCGCGGAACAGCGGGTCCATACGCACCGTTCCGGTGAACCACTCTGCGGGCCCCTTCGTAGAGGGCGTGCTGCCGCTTCGGGTGATCTTCATGTCCGTCTCCTTTGATGCTTGCGCAAAGGGTACGACACCCCCGCCGCCGCCGAAAGCCCGCAGCCGTCGCGATTGATTTCTGTTGCCGCCGGAGCGGGACACTGCTGCGCGCGCCCGCCGGACAAGGAAGATTTCCGTGGGCTTGGCGGAATGTGTATTTTATCGCCCCCCGGAAGCGCGCTAGCCTTGCCCCGGACAGATCCAGGGAGGATCGGAGAGGCCGCGCTCGATGCGTCCCTTCGACAAAAACGCATGGCCAAAGCCAGAAATATACTCTTCATCATGTTCGATCAGCTGCGCTGGGATTACCTGTCCTGTTATGGCCATCCCCACCTGCACACGCCGAACATCGACCGGCTCGCGGCGCGTGGAGTGCGGTTTGACCGCGCCTATATCCAATCGCCGCTCTGCGGTCCGTCGCGGATGTCGACCTATACCGGCCGCTACGTCCACTCGCATGGCGCCTGCTACAACAACGTGCCGCTCAAGGTGGGCGAGCGCACGATGGGCGATTATCTGCGCGACGCGGGCATGGGCTGCTGGCTGGTGGGCAAGACGCATATGGCCGCCGATGCGGAGGGCATGCGCCGCCTCGGGATCGAGCCGGACAGCGTGATCGGCGCACGGGTTTCGGAATGCGGCTTTGACATCTTCGAGCGCGATGACGGCATGCGCCCCGAGGGGCCGATGGGCCTTTACGACGCGGGCGGCGCGCTCAAGTACAACGAATACCTGCGCGACAAGGGCTATGAGAGCGACAATCCCTGGCACGATTATGCCAATTCGGGGATCGGCGCGGATGGCAGCGTGCTGTCGGGCTGGTTCCTGAACAATGCCGATGCCCCCGCGAATATCCGCGAGGAAGACAGCGAAACACCCTACCTGACGCGCCGGGGCATGGACTTCATCGAAGCGCAGGGCGATCAGCCGTGGTGTTGCCACCTGTCCTACATAAAGCCGCACTGGCCCTACATCGTGCCCGCGCCCTATCATGCCATGTACGGCCCCGAGCATTTCCTGCCGCCCGTGCGCAGCGCCGAGGAGGCGGATCAGGCGCATCCGGTCTTCAAGGGGTTCATGAACGCGCCCGTCGGCAAGGCGTTTTCCCGCGATGCGGTGCGTGACAAGGTGCTGCGCGCCTACATGGGGCTGATCAAGCAATGTGACGACCAGATGGGCGTTTTGTTCGACTGGCTGGAGCGGACGGGCCGGATGCAGGACACGCTGATCGTGGTGACCTCGGATCACGGGGATTTCCTTGGCGATCATTGGCTTGGAGAGAAGACGTTCTTCCATGACGCCAGCACCCGGGTGCCGCTGATCATCTACGACCCGTCACAAGAGGCCGACGCCACACGCGGTTCGGTCTGCGACGCATTGGTGGAATGCATCGACCTTGCCCCGACCTTCCTTGAGGCGGCGGGCGGCGATGTCGATGCGGTGCGCCATGTTCTGGAGGGCAGATCGCTGATGCCCCTGCTGCACGGCAAAGCGGACGGCGCGCGGCGCGATTATGTGGTCTGCGAATACGATTATTCCATGACGCCACTGGCCACGAAACTCGGGCTGGGACCGGAGGAAGGCCGCATGTTCATGGTGGCGGACAAGACCTGGAAGATGATCCATTTCGAAGGCGGCTTTCGCCCGATGCTGTTTGATTTGAAGGCCGATCCGCAGGAGCTGGTCGATCTGGGGCAGAGTGCGGCACATGAGGCGGTGATCGCGCGGATGTACGCGCGCCTCGCCCAATGGGCGCGCAGACCGTCGCAGCGAACAACGCTGCCGCATGAGAAAATAGACCGCATGCGCAAGGGATCGTCGGCGGATCTTGGCGTGCTGATCGGGGTCGTTGACCCGAGCGAGCTGCCTGCGGAACTGACCGTTCCCTATGTCGGCCGCATGGTCCCGGACAAACGCGGCTAGCGCCGGGCCATCCAGAGAACGGGATTTCGAACTGCGCGGCCAGGCGCCACTGCGCCCGCATCCGTGTCCCGGGGCCGATGACAGTCGGCGCTGGCGGCCTATATCCTGTCGGAGGGGCGATCCGCTCTGTTCAGATCCACCCCGATGGCCTGCGGAGAAAGGGCAGCAGGCGGGCGTTCGACGGCCCGTGGCAGGGCGGTAAGAGAGGCGCGCCCGTATCGCAGCCGCGCGTACCGAGACACCTTTGCGGCCTTCTGTGACTGATCCATGACCACGACGAATGAACACGCGGCTGTCCAGATCGACAAGGCCCTGTTCCAGCCAATCCTGCAGCGCGCCCTTATCCGGTCAGTGGCCTGCAGAGCGCGTTGAGATTGCCATCCCGGCAAAGCTGCCGCACAGGCCGGTCTGCTTACGGTCTCTGGCTTTGTGCGGCCATGGCCTGTACTGTGCGATTTTCCCCGGCCTGCCTCCCGGCGCGCGCGCTTCGGGCGCCAATACTCCGAAAATGCACCTTACTCATAGGAAACAAATCGTTGCACGATGATCCTCATCCCATATCACACCCCCAAAGCCCCGGCATGCGCGTCCATATCGGCTGCCGTCTGAGCTATAGCTTCCCGCAGCCCACGCCGCTGATCGCGATCCTGAATGTGCATTATTCGCGCTTTGGCGATCTCGAACGCACCGACCATCTGTTGACCACGCCGAGCGTTCCGGTGGAAAGCTATCGCGACGGGTTTGGCAATTGGTGCACCCGTCTGGTGGCGCCCGCCGGCGTGTTCAGCCTCGAAACCGATGGCATCTTCCGCGATACCGGTCTGCCCGATCCGGTATACCCCGACGCAAGGCAGCATGCAGTTCAGGATCTGCCGGTCGAGACGCTCGTGTTTCTGCAGGGCAGCCGTTACTGCGACACCGACCTGTTGTCGGCGGAAGCCTGGCGCCTGTTCGAGGGCGTCGCGCCGGGATGGCAGCGGGTACAGGCAATCTGCGATTTCGTGCACGGGCATGTCAGGTTCGATTACATGCAGGCCAATGCGACGCGCACCGCCTCGCAGACCCTCGCCGAGCAGCAGGGCGTGTGCCGGGATTTTGCCCATCTTGCCATCGCGCTGTGCCGCTGCATGAACATTCCGGCGCGCTATTGCACCGGCTATATCAGCGACATTGGTCAGCCGGAGCCGCATCAACCGGGCGATTTTGCCGCGTGGATGGAGGTCTATCTCGACGGGGAGTGGCGGATGTTCGATCCGCGCAACAATCGCCCCATGATCGCGCGCATTCTGATCGCGCGCGGGCGCGACGCTGCCGATGTGCCCCTGACCCAGACGTTCGGGGAAAACACGTTGATCGACTTCAAGGTCTGGACCGATGAGATCCTCTGAGGGCGGGTGCGCGGAGTGCGTCGGCTTTGATCCCCGAGCCCCGCGCCCAGGCAATTGGCGCGGGACGCGGCACTCGGTCAGGCCGCCGAAGCCGTCGGAATAGCCAACCACCCGGACGGGGCAGCGCAGGCCCCTTCCCCGTCCCTAACGGCGCTGAAACAGGATCACCACAAGCGCCAGCAGCGACGAGCCGAGCATCAACAGCAGCGAGACCGCGTTGAGCAGCGGCGTCGAGCCTTCCTTCAGACGGTCGAACATGGCGATCGTCAAAGGTGCATCGGAGCCGACGAGCATCAGCGTCGTGTTGAAGTTCTCGAAACTCATCAGGAAGCCGACCACCACCGCGCCGATCATGGCCGGCATGAGGAAGGGAATGGTGATCGTGCGCACCGCCACCATCCGCGTTGCGCCAAGATTGAGCGCGGCGTCTTCCAGAGTTCGATCGAATTTTTGCAGCCGCGCGGTGATGACCAGCGTCGCGATGGTGGTGATAAAGGAGAATTGCCCGAGGATCACCAGCAGCAGACCCGGGCGCAGCGCCTGAACATCCATCTGCGCCAGATCCCAGATGCCATTCGCCAAAGTCGAGGAAAACACGAGGATCGAAATGCCCAGCACGATCCCCGGCACGACCAATGGCAAGAGCATCAGTACGTAGAGCGCCCCCTTGCCGCGGAAATCATAACGGTTGAACAGGAAGGCGTTGGTGGTGCCCACGCTCACCGACAGCACCGCGACGCAAACCGCGACAAAGGCGGAGGTGCCCACGGCGCGCAGGATGCCGCGTTCGTGGAAGACGCCGATCTGCGGGCGGTCCTCTCCGAAGAACCAGTTCCAGGTAAAGCCCTCCCACGGCAGCGAGGGGAACTGGCTGTCGTTGAAGGCGAACACCGCGACAACGGTCAGCGGCAAGGCCAGATAGAGGAAAAACAGCAGCACATAGCCGCCGTAGATCATGCGAAAGCTGCGGGATTGGGGAATGGTCGGGATCATGGCCTTATCCCATCGTTTCTTGCAGCGTGCGGCCCGTCAGGCGCAACATGCCCCAGACGATCACCGAGGACAGCACCAGCAGCATGAAGCCAAAGGTCGCGCCCAGCTCCCAGTTGGAGCGCACGATGAACTGGTTGTAGATCATCTCGGTGAACCACAGGCTGTCCTTGCCGCCCAGCATGGTCGGCGTCAGGTAATTCCCGAGCGAGAGCATGAAGACAACGATACTGCCCGAGACAATCCCCGGCATTGCGTGGGGAATAATGATCTCGCGCAGCACCGACAGGCCGTTGCCGCCAAGATCATAGCCCGCCTCGACCACGCTGTCGTCCAGGCTTTCGAGCGTGGTGACGAGGGGCACGACCATGAACAACATGGAGGTATAGACCAGCCCCACCATCATCGCCGCGTCGTTGTAGAGCATCTCGACCGGCTGATCGGCGAGACCGGCCCATTGCAGCAGGCTGGAGATCAGGCCGGTCTCGCGCAGCAGGATCATCCAGCCGAAGGTCCGCACCAGTTCAGAGACATAGAACGGGATCAGGCACAGCATGAAGAGCACCTGCTGCAACCGCCCCCGCGCCATCTTGGCGATGTAGTAGGACACCGGAAAAGCGATCAGCAGGGTAATCCCCGTGGCGAGGATCGACATGATCGCCGTGCGCCAGAACGTGCGCAGGTAGAGCGGTTCGGTCAGCGCCTTTTCGTAGTTGGTCAGGCTCGTCTCGTAGACGCCGAAGCTGATGCGCTCGCGCAGGGAGATCAGCAGCATGTCGATATGCGGGATGATGATCAGCAGGCCCAGCCAGAGCACAAGCGGCGTCAGCAGAAGGAAAAATCCGATCCGGGCGTCAGCGCGCATCAGGCGGCTCCCTTGAAACAGCTCGCCTGCGCCGCACCCCAGCCGATGTGCACGGTGTCGCCGCGCTTGAGACTGGCGAATTCGCCGGACTGCGGCAGCGTGACTTCGAGCGTCTCGCCAACATTGTCCTCCACCAGGACACGCGAGGCCGCGCCGTTGAACAGGATGCTGGTCACCGTGCCCTGCAGGCAGTTGTCGAAGCCGGAGAGCGCCTCTGCGCTGCCCGCCAGCCGGATCGACTCGGGTCGCACGAAAATCTCGGCCGCCTCTCCGGCAACGAGCGCCCCGGAGGCTGTGGCGCGCATGGCAAGGCCGGACTCCGTGCGCATCAGCAACGCTTCGCCTTCGACGCGTTCGATCCGGCCTTTCCAGCGGTTCGCCTCGCCGATGAAGCCGGCGACAAAGGGGGTCTCGGGGCGATAATACAGGTCCTGCCCGGTGCCGACCTGCTCGAAGCGACCGGCGTTCATCACGGCGATCTGGTCGGACATCACCAGCGCTTCGGACTGGTCGTGGGTGATATAGACAAAGGTGGTGTCAAAGGCCGCCTGCAGCGTCTTCAGCTCGACTTTCATATGTTCGCGCAGCTTCAGATCGAGCGCGCCAAGCGGCTCGTCGAGCAAGAGCACATCCGGCTCCAGCACCATGCAGCGGGCAATGGCCACGCGCTGCTTTTGTCCACCGGACAGCTCGTCGACCTTGCGATGGCCGATACCGGGCAGGCCGATACGGTCCAGCGCCTCATCGACCTTGAGCGCGATCTGATCCTTCGGCATTTTCTGCCGCCGCAGCCCGTAGCCGATGTTTTCCGCGATGGTCATCATCGGGAACAGCGCGAGATGCTGAAACACCATGTTGACCGGGCGTTTGTTGGGCGGCGTGTCGAGAACCGAGCCGCCCTTGATCCGGATGTCCCCGGAGGTGGGGTCGAGA
Source organism: Pacificoceanicola niger (assembly GCF_048553275.1). NCBI lineage: Bacteria > Pseudomonadati > Pseudomonadota > Alphaproteobacteria > Rhodobacterales > Roseobacteraceae > Pacificoceanicola > Pacificoceanicola niger. The sequence continues at coordinate 295,822 of NZ_JBLZMW010000002.1, read as the reverse complement.
AAGCCTGCGATCATCCGCATGATCGTTGTCTTGCCACAGCCCGAAGGCCCGAGAATCGAAAAGAAACTGCCCGGCGGCACGGAAAAAGAAACAGTGTCGACGGCAGTCGTCTCGCCGAACCGTTTTACCAGGTCGGTGCATTCAAGATCAGGGGTCATGCGGAGGGGTCCGTTCGTGTGGCGGCACCCGAAACCCGGATGCCGCCCGTTTCATTGAGATCAGTTGGCGGCCTGAACGCGGTCCAGAACGTCGCCTTCGATGGCTTCGAGACCGGCGGGCACCGGCGGATACCACTTGATGTTGTCGACGGCTTCGGGCGGGAAGCTGGCCTGATACTTGGCCTTCAGCGCGTCCTCGGCGAATTCGTCGGCCCCGGCAGAGGCGGTGAAATTGCCCGCCGCCGCGGTGATCATGGCCGCGATTTCCGGCTGCATGACAAAGTTGATCCAGTCATAGGCCGCCTCGTCCGCCTGCCCCTTGGCGGGCAGAACGAAGGTGTCGATCCAGCCAAGCGCACCGGAGGCCGGGGCGACAAAGGTGATGTCGGCGTTGTCGTCGTTCAGCTTCCAGCCGCCGGTGTCCCACGCCATGGAGGCGGTGACCTCACCGGAGCGCAGCAGGTTCATCAGCTCGTCGCCGCCGCCCCAATAGGTTTTGACGTTGGCCTTGCATTCGGTCAGCTTGGCCTCGACCTTGTCCATGATCTCCTTGTACTTCGCTTCGTCGCCGTAGGCCGCAAACGGGTCCTCGCCCAGGGCGAAGGCAAAACCGATCAGCGTCGGACGCTTGAGACGGTAGGACACCTTGCCCGCAACCGCCGGGTCGCACAGGTCGGTGTAATCCTTGACCGTATCGCCCGCCTCGGCGGTGTTCAGCACCAGACCGGAGGTGCCCCAGACGTGCGGCACGCCATAGACATCGCCGTTCACCGTGGTGTTGGCCATGGTGGCCTTCAGCATCGACGGGATGAACTGGTCCTGGTTCAGCTTGGAGACGTCGATCGGCTTGTAGATGCCGAATTCCATCTGCGGGCCCATCACGCGGTCCTGGCTCGGCTGCGCAAGGTCAAAGCCGCCGCCGCCGGTGGCGCGCAGCTTGGCGATCATTTCCTCGTTGTTGGACTTGGTCACCTCAACGGTGTGGCCGGTCTCGGCTTCGAACAGCTCGATGACCTCGTCGGGCGCATAACCGCCCCAGGTCAGCAGCCGAAGCGTATCGGCGGAGGCCGCCTGCGCGAGGCCCAGCACGGCGAGGCAGGTTGTGGTCAGCAATGTCTTGGTCATAGTCTTCCCCTCTGTTGGTCGGATCGTATTTTGCCACAGGATGCGCAGCGTTTACCGAATGGTCAAACGTATTATCGGCTGGCGCCTTATGGAGCTTGTTCATGACACTTCCGTGAATACGTCAGCTTTTCAAGCATTTACATCCAATGGACGAACCGGAGGGACGAAAATGACCTTGCGGGAGCAATACAGGAACCACCACTGCGGGCCCCTGCCTGGACGCGCGTGGAGGCACGACCGCCACGCCGCGCAGCGCACCGGATCCGTTCCCCGACGCGCGCTGCCCCGACCGGAACACGCAGGCCGTGCAGATCATGTCGCAGCGACGAACGGCTCCAAAATCTCGCGAATCGGCAGCCGGGCCTTCAGCCGCGCGCCCAGAAGGAACATCCCGCCGATCTTGCGCTGCAGATAGAGCACGTCCATCGGCAAGGTCGGCGGGACATAGCCCGCATCGGCCAGCGCCATGCCCTGCGCGCGCATCCGGTCCGGAAGCTGGCGATCGTTAAAATCAAAGAGCGTTTCGGACCTGATCGCATCGAAGACCGTGCAAATCATCCGCAGGATCTGTGCATCGAACGGCCCGCCCGTGGTCAGATGCAGAGCCCGCGCTGCCTCCGCCAGACCCGCCTCATCCCCCGACAGCCCCGCCCGAATCAGAGCGCAATAAGCCTCCGTCAGACCCGGATCAAGCCGGCGGCTGGCGCCGAAATCCAGCAAGATGATCGTGCCGCTTTGCGGATCATATCGGTAGTTGGCGAAATTCGGATCGCTTTGCGTCACTCCAAACCGGAACACTTCGCGCAACGTCAGCTCGATCAGCGCGGCCGCGATCCTGTTGCGCTCGCCCTCCCCCGCCATCGGCCCCGCCGTCTCGATCGGCTCGCCCGCGAGGAAGGACATGGTCAGCACATCCCCCGTGCTCCAATCCTCATGATAGCGCGGCAAGGCAAACCGCGTGTCGCCCTCCAGCAGCGTCTCGAATTCGCGCAGATGCGCGCCTTCCCGGATATAATCGGTCTCTTCATGCAGCTGTCTGCGCGCCTCATCGAGGTAAGGCGTCAGATCAAACCCCTTTGGTATGAGGCCGGACATCTTCAGCAGGCCCGCCACGTTCGAAACATCGCTGTCGATGCTGCGCGCAATGCCCGGATACTGCACTTTGACCGCCACGTCGCGCCCATCCTTCAGACAGGCGCGATGCACCTGTCCGATGCTGGCCGCTGCGATCGGGCGCACATTGAAGGACTGGAAGGAGCGCCGCCAATCCGCCCCCCAGTTGCGATCGAGAACCCGTTTGAGCTGATGTGGCGGCATGAAATGCGCCTGATCGCGCAGGCGCGCCATGATCTCGGCCAGCTCTGGCGGCAGAACCTCGCCCGCGTCCATCGACATGAGCTGGCCGATCTTCATTGCCGCGCCGCGCATCCGCGCCAGTTCCTCGGCCACGCGCCGCATGTTCCCCGGAGTGATCAGCAGGCGGCGCATCTCCGGCCGCGTACCGCGCGCCATCTCGCCAACGGCCTGCAGGGCCATGGTCCCCGCGATCCCCGCCGTCATCGAGCCAAGCCGGGCAAACCGGCCCAACCGGCTGGCCGGAACGCCAAGCGGCTTGCGGGTGTCCGGGGGCTGGCTCATCGGGGTTCTTTCGCGCGAAAAGAAGAAACAATTTTCCTCATGAAGCAGACATAGCGCGCCGGTGGAAAAGGCCAGCCATCCTGCGGGATTACCCGGCGATCGCGCGTTTGCAGCGGCGCCGGGCGCATTTCGCACGATCCTTTACCCTATTTTAGAGGGGCATGGTGAATATGGCGATCAGCAGCATTTTCTTCAAAAAAGGAAAAATAAAAAGTGCCAGAAAAACACGCGTTACAGCCGTCCTCGCCTTTTCAGGATTTTTCCCACCGCGACGCACAGGACGCCGACGCGCGCGTTCTGGACGCGACGCTGGAGCCGCTGACCGATGGGGGCGTTCGAAGCTCCGAAATCCTCGAAGAGGCGCTCGCGCTGGATCCCCATCATCACGAAGCCCGGATCCTGCGCGAGAGGCTGCACCAGATGTTCGTTCCACGCTGGCACTTTCCCATGCTTGCCGATGCCGCACGCAACCGAGCCTATGCCGAGGCCATCGCCGCGAAGGTCCGGCCCGGCGACATCGTGCTCGACATTGGCTGTGGTGCGGGGCTGACGGCGATGCTTGCGGCGCGGGCTGGCGCGAAACACGTCTACACCTGCGAGCAGCAACCTCTGATTGCGCAGGCCGCGACCCGCGTCATCGCCGAAAACGGCCTGAGCGATCGCATCACGGTCATTCCAAGGATGTCGCACACCCTTGTCGTTGGCGTCGACCTGCCGGAGCCTGCGGATGTGGTGGTTTCCGAGATCGTCGATACGCTTCTGCTTGGTGAAGGGGCGCTGGCGACGCTGAAGGATGCCATGTCCAGACTGGCCAAACCCAATGCCCGCGCGATCCCCGAACGCGGGACACTGATGGCGCAGCTCGTCGAAAGCGACAAGCTGCTGCACCTGTGGCGCCCCTATGAGGCGGAGGGCTTCGATCTCAGCGCGTTTCACCGCTTCGCCCGTGTCGCACAGCTGACACCCAACGATTTTTCCGCCTGCGGGTTGCGCCCCCTCGGTCCCGCGACCGACCTGTTCCAATTCGATTTCACCCGGCCCAGCCTGCAGCCCGCGCGCACCACGGAAGACCTCAGTTGTTCCGGCGCGGGCACCGTGCACGCGGTGTTCGTCAGTTTCGAAATGGAGCTGACACCCGACATCCTGCTGTCGAACGGGCTCTATTCGGACGGTCACTGGGGCAGAACAGCCTTCCTGCTGGATCGACCGGCGCTGGCCGAAGCCGGTGACTTTCTGCGCGTGACCGCACAACACGACACGTCAGAGTTGAGCCTGTCGATACATATGGGCGAGGCCGCCGCCGGGGATGCCGCATGGATGCCCCCCTCCTCGCGCGCCGCCTGGCACCCCACGCGCAGCGAGACGGCGGACCTGTCCTATCACTAGGGACCGCCGCACAGCTCGCGCCCCGCTTACCGCCCCGGCCCGTGGCCGGAGCGGTTCTTCCTCAACGTGTCTGCCTCATGCCGCCTGAACACACCGCAACGCCGCGACCGCGCGATCGGTCCAGCCGCCCCGCGTATAGCGCCGGGTCAATGCGCCGCGGTCATCCATGGCGGTCAGCGTCAGCCAGTCATTGTCAAAGAGCGCGCGCACGTCCGGACGCCGCTCCAGCACCATCGAGATCCTCTCTTCCGGTGCCTCGACCGCAACCACCAACCGGCTGGGCACATGCCTTGCGCGATCACCGTCATGCACCGATTGCATCGGCAGCCCGGCCCGCAGTGCGCCGCCGTTCCCCTCCAGCACGCCGATCCCGCCAACCACGTTGTGCAGCAGCTTGTTGCCAGCGCCGAAAGTCTCGGGCGCCACGGTCGAGCCGTGATATTGCAGCGCGATCCAGCTGGCCACGACAACCGGCGCGCTCAGAATCTGCTCCAGGATCGCGGCGTCGGGGTCCCGCTGCCAATCGTAGTCATGCAAGAAGACGCGGCCACCCAGATCGCGCCCGGCGCTGCGATGCCGCGGCGCCGCGATAAAGCCGGCACAGCCGGCCAGCCCCCATTCGGGCCGCAGCTCGGACCAATCCCGTCCGCGCGCCGCGAGGTTCTCTGCCGCCCCCCGTGGGAGCGTTCCGGCGCGCGCGGTCCGCGCCACGACCCCGGCCCGTGCCAGCGCGACGCGCAGCCTGTCGAGATCTTTGGCATGGCTGTCCGGCACATCCTCCGCAAAGAGCCGCACCGCGTCGGACACCGTGTCATGCAGCCCCGCAACGAACAGCGCTTGCTCCGGGATCCTGACACCGCGCGCCGCGAGCCCCTCCCGCACCGCATCCTCATTCAGCAAAGCGGCGAGCAACCGCGCATTCACATCCCCGGCATGGCCGCCACAGGCCCCGCATTGCAGCGCGCTGGCATGCGGCGCGTTGGTGACCGTGGCGCCATGACCGCAGATCAGCACAAGCCGGGCGAACCCTGTTGTGAGCGACATCGCCCGCAGGATGCCCTCCGCCGCGTCGATCCGATCCGCAAGCGGCAGATCAAGCACCGGACAGGGGTCGTTCGACGGCGCACTTGCCCGGCCAAGGCTGTCGCGCAGCAGTTTGCCGACATAGAGCGGCCCGACCGCCTCCACGAAAGCAAAGGCCGAAACCGCCGCGCGTTTGAACCGGCCCCAGGCGCGGATCGCCCGCAGATGGATGCGGTCGGCCATATCGTCCGTCCGCGTTGCAGAAGCGACAGCCGGAGACAGCAGGATCGGTGCGCGCATCTCCGTCAGATCGGAGGCATGGCCGCGATGGCGCACGGCCAGTCCGAAGAACCCAGCAAAGCCCAAGGTCCGCACGCCCGGATCTGCGGTTTCGAGCGCCCGCCGAAAGGGCTCTGACCGAACGTCGATGCAAAAGGCAGCCTGAATTTCCGCATCGCCCTCCGCAGCAGCGTCTGTGTCTTGCGAAAGCCTCTCGGCCAATTCCCGCTCCGCGCTGTGATCGCAAGCGTCCTGCAATGCCGCGTCGATCCGCGTTCCCGCATCGGGCGTGATCGCGGCGGCGTAATCCGCCTGCGCGGCATGCCAGTCTTGCGCAATCGCCGCGCCGCCCAGCTCGAGCAGGGCCACCTCAAAGGTCAGCCGGACGGTCAGCAGATCGAACAGCGTGTTTTGCCGCTCCCCGTCCCGCTCTGCGGACCAGTCAATGTGGCGTGCGTATTGCGCCCAGCCTCCAAGCGTCGCCAGGAGCCGGTGCAGATAGACCGGCGCCGCGTCAGAGGTCAGGCCAAGCGCCGTGCAGGCCTCGAAAAACGCCATGCGAGCCTCGGGCGGCATTTCGCTCACCCGCGCCGCAAACCCGTCGATCCCGGCGAGATCCGGCGTCAGATCGCGGCTGGCAAAGGCGCGCCAGGACCGCCAAACGGTCATGTGCGGCGCTGGCCAGAACGCCTGCCCCCGGTCAAAATGCCCGGCGGCCCAAAGGCTGACCCGGTCCTCGATAAACGCAGGCCAATCGACGCCGGAGGCCGCGCTGACGAGTTCGGCCACGGTCGGCAGGGGCTGCAGCGGCTCGGACGGCTCTTCGGCTGCGCGCCGCAAAGTGGCAGGGTCGATGCCATGCGCGCTGGCGGCAGCGGCAAGATCCTCCTGCGTGACCTCTCCATCCGCGATCATCGCGGCGACGGTCTCGCGCGGAACGAACATCCGCCCGCCGCCCACACGCGCCATCCGCGCCGCGGCGCTGCTGCGTGTCTCGGCCATCTGACCAAGCCATGGGTTGACCGCAACCGCCGCATCCAGCGGGAAGGCCGGGGGCACTTGCCCCGTGGCGGTTTCAGCAGCGGCGAAGAGTTCGAGGGCCTTGCCCGGCCAGGACATGTTCAGGGTCATTTGATCTCTCCGGTTTTGGGTGTCCACAGGCCGCTGAGCCGGTCGGATACCGCATTGAGATAAAGTCCGTTCATCAGGTGTACGCGCAGTCCCGCCGCCGCAGGATGGCGCGCCCAAAGCGGGAAGGTCGTCTGGGCCACCGCCGCGAGCGCAAAGCTGCACAGGGCAAGCACGATCGTCGCCCAGATCAGACCGTCCGGCGCGGGCGGCGGCGGCAGAGTTCCTGCCGAGGCCAGCGTCGCCCCTTGCTGCAGGGCGAAGTAGGCGATGGTCGCGAGAACCGACATCGCGATGGTGCGCGTGGTCAGGGCACGCGGCGCGAGGTCCGCCAGGCCCTGCGCAATCAGGTAGACCACGCCGAAAATCAGGATCGCCCCGAGGGCAACCGACTGCGGCGGCTTGTCCGCGATGCCAAAGAGCAGACCGACGCAGAGATAGAGCACAATGGCGAGGCCAAAGGCCCGGGCCACGGCGGGCAAGGTCGGCACCGCAACAGGCCCGGGCCGCCGGATCGACGCCACATCGCGCACCGCCCCGCCCGCAGACAGGAAGGCATGTGCCTTGTAGAGCGAATGCGCCACGATGTGCAGCAGCGCGAGCGGGAACAGCGCCAGCCCGCATTGCAGCACCATGAAGCCCATTTGCGCGCAGGTGGACCACGCGAGCGCCGTCTTGACCGCCGGTTGCGTCAAGGCAACGGCCGCCGCGATCAGCGCGCTGAACCCACCGACAAGGGCGAGGGTCGCCATCACGCCGGGCGCGGCAATCAGCACATCGGCAAAGCGGATCAGAAGGAACCCGCCCGCGTTCACAACGCCCGCGTGCAGCAAGGCAGACACCGGGGTCGGCGCTTCCATGACCTCGGTCAGCCAGCCGTGGGTCGGCACGAGCGCGGATTTGAAGACTGCCGCGACGGCGATCAGAAGGGCGATCAGCCAAAGCGATCCCGCCCCCTCACCGGCCCGCGCGGCCACGTTGATCGACGCGATGTCAGCACTGCCGAACGTCAGCACAAGCCCCCCGGCCGCGCCGAGCAAGGCGGCGCTGGCGATGATCCCGCTCACGGCTTTCTTGCGGGCCGCGCGGCGCGCCCGGGGGCGGTCCGGATAGAACAGCAGCAGCTGATGCAGCGTGATGCCGACCGCGATCCAACCCACGACAAGCTGCACGACATTGCCCGCCCCGACCAACAGCAGAACCACCGCGATCGTCGCGGCCATCCACCCCATGAACGCCGGTTGCCGCGCCTCGCCGTCAAGCGCCACGCGCGAGTACCGCAGCACGACCCAGCCGACGAACGCCACGGTCAGGGTCATTGCGACGCTGACGATGTCCAGCCGCACGGAAACCCCGATGGAGGCGATCCCGATCAGGGGGCTGGTGGACGGCCCGGACAGCGCAAGATCGACCGCCGCCAGCACCGCAAGGGTAACAGAGACAAGCGCGGCGATCTCGGGCAGGCGCAGGCGCCAATTGCCGCGCTCGGGTGGAGAGAGGAAAAGCGCCGCGGCCACAATGGCCAGACAGAGCGGAGACAGAAGGAGCAGAAAACTCATTGGAAACCTCGCGTAGCGTGTGTGCCCCGTGAGGTAGCGGCAACCAATAGTGAAGAAAAATTCATTGTATGGATCAAATCATTCTGTAAAAGTGAACGATATGCGCCTGAACTATCATCACCTTCGGTATTTTCGCGAAGTCGCCCACGAAGGGAACCTGACCCGGGCGGCGTCCCGGCTGAACCTGTCGCAATCGGCGCTGTCGACGCAGATCCGCCAGCTCGAAGAGCAGCTTGGCCGCCCGTTGTTCGACCGCACCGGGCGCAGCATGACCCTGACGGAAGCCGGGCATATCGCGCTCGATCATGCGGAGCGCATCTTTGGCGTGGGCGAGGATCTGATTGCCACGCTCACACGCAGCGGCGGCACCACCCCGCCCCTGCGCGTCGGCGCCATGTCGACCTTGTCCCGGAACTTTCAGCTCCGGTTTCTGCGGCCGATCCTCAAGGAGCCCGCGGCAGAGCTGGTCCTGACGTCGGGCAACAGTCAACGGCTTCTCAAGGCGCTGGAAACCCTTGCACTGGATATGGTCTTGATGACCGATCCACCGGCGCGGGACGCCTTCCCCGGCCTCGTCGCGCATCACATCGCCGACCAGCCCGTCGCGATCCACGGCACGAAACGGCGCCTGCGTCATGACACCCTTGCCGGGCTGCTCGCGTCAGAGCCGGTGATCCTGCCGACCGAAAGCTCCATCCGCACCGGGTTTGACAGTCTCGTGGCGCGGCTTGGTATCGCCCCGAGAATTGCCGCGACGGTGGATGACATGGCGATGGTCCGGCTGCTGGCGCGCGACGACGCCGGGCTGGCGATCACCCCTGCGGTGGTGCTGGCCGATGAAATCGCGCAGGGTCTGTTGATCCGCGCGCCCTTCCCGCTCGACATCGTCGAGAGCTTCTATGCCGTCACGGCGAACCGCTCGTTCCCGCATCCGCTGGTTCAGGTGCTCCTGTCGTCGGAACGGACTGAAGCAGGCTAGACCAGCACCGGGATCTCCGCCCTGCGCAGCGCGGCAATCTGATCGTCCGTCGCAGCGCGGTTGGTCACCAAAGTCGAGATCTGTGCAGCGGGCCACGACTGCACGCGGCTCGTCTCGCCGAGCTTGCCGTGATCGGCGAGGATGATCCGCTGCTGTGCCTGCGCTGCCATGGCGATGGCGATCTCAGCTTCCTGAAGATCGTAGAAATACGCGCCCTTTGCCGGATGCACCGCAACCGGCGCGGAAAAACAAAGATCCACATGGAAGCGGCGTATCTCCGCCAGCGTCAGTTCGCCCACCGTTGCCGGAACGTCTGCCGCCATCCGCCCGCCAAGCAGCAGAACCTCGCGTTCCGCCCCCTGCAACGTCATGGCAATGTCGATGGAATTCGTGATGACCGAGACGCCGGGCACCTTGGCCAACTCGCGCGCAAAGATCGCTGTGGTCGAGCCCGCATCAATCAGGATCGTCTGCCCCGGCTGCACCAGGCCGACCGCCTTCTTGCCGATCTCGGACTTGGCGCGGATCTGCGCGCCCATTCGCTGGCGGAACGGATCTTCGGAGCGCGGCTCGGGCAGCACCGCGCCGCCATGCACCCGCGCGACCTTGCCGCTTTGCTCAAGGTCCAGCAAATCACGACGAATCGTCTCGCGCGAGACGCTGAGCATCTCGGCCAGGTCATTGGCGCTGACCTGTTGATTGGCGGTCAGCATCGACAGGATCCGCTGATGCCGTTCCTTTGCCCACATCATGCTGCCCCTTTTGTGCCGCGACGCCGCCCCATGAGGGCAAGGGTCAGCTTCATACCCAAAACCGCCAGACAGACAACGCCCATCACACAGGTCGAGAACGCCGCCGCCTGCGAGGTCAGGCCGGCATCATCCAACCGCATGATGGTCACGGCGGCGACGCTGAGATCGGGCGTGGTCAGGAAGACCACCGCCGAGAGCGTCACCATGGAGCGCATGAACAGGAAGAAAAAGACCGAGACCAGCATCGGCGCGATGAAAGGCGCGACAATGTCCGTCGCCGTGCGCCCAAGGCCCGCGCCAAGGCTGCCTGCCGCTTCCTCAAGCGCCTGTGGCAATTGGCGAAAGCCCGTCATCAGGGTCAGGAACGCTTGCGTGTGGTAGTGGTAGAAATTGACGATCGCGATCAGCGCAGCGGTGCCATACAGCAGGTACAGCGGCGTCGCCGTCGAATTGAACGTCAGGATATAGGCAAGACCAAGCACCATGCCGGGCACGGCGGCGGGCATGGCCGCGAGGATTTGCAACGGCTGTGCGATGCCCTTGGGCATACGGCGCAGGCCGAGGCCAAACAGAAAGACCGCCACGGTGCCGCCCCCCGCCGCGCCGAGCGAGATCAGGATCGTCATCCAGAGCGAGGAATAGCCCCCCGCCAGCGTGATGTCGTAGTGCTTGGGCGACAGGGCCATGTTGTAGGGCCAGAGCGTGACAAAGCTGGCATAGACCACGATCCCGATCACCGCGACGATCGCGGCGCAGATCAGCACGGACAGCGCCGCCATGACCAGATCGCGCAGCGGGGCAAAGACGGGCCGAAAGGCGACCTGCCCGGTGGCCTGCCCGGTCTTCTGGCGCTTCATCGCCTGCCGTTCGATGGCATAGGAGGCCACGGTGGGCAGCAGCAGCATGATCCCGACCACGGCCCCCATGTTGAAATTCCGCTGCCCGACCACCTGCGCATAAATCTCCGTGGCCAGCACAGAATAATCACCGCCGATCACCGCCGCATTGCCGAAATCGGTGATGGTGATGGTAAAACAGACAAAGGCGGCGTTCAGGATGCCGAACCGCGCGGCAGGCAGCGTCAGGTCGCGGAACTGGCGTGTTGGCGAGGCCCCCATGACCTCCGCCGCCTCGTAGGTGCGGGCATCGAGCAGCACCAGCGCGGCGCCGATGATCATCACCGCCTGCGGCAGGGCATAAAGCGTGTTCGCGATCAGCAGGCCCCAGAAGCCATAGATCTCGATCTCGACACCGAGCGCGCGGCTGATGACACCGTTGCGGCCCAGCAGAAAGATCAGCCCAAGCGCCTGCACCAGTGAGGGCGCGAGCAGCGGCAGGACAATAATGCCCCGGATCAGCCATTTGCCGGGAAAGGCGCAGCGATAAAGGCCATGGGCGATGATAAAGCCAAGCAGCACAGACAGAGCCGTCGTGGCGCCCCCCATGACCAGCGAATGCCGCGTCGCCCGCCAGAAGCCGGACGAGCCCAGCACCTGTGCATAATTCCCGAAGCCAAATCCCTCCTCCACCGTCAGCGAGCGCAGGAAAACGATCAGCATCGGATAGGCAAAGAACACGATCAGCCCGAGCAGCGGCAAGCCCACGCACAGCGCCGTCAGCAGCCGGTCCGCATCCAGCGCGCGGCGCGCGGGGGCGCTCGTTTCCGGCGCGCTCATGCCAATGCCACCTTGGCCTTCGGGCTGTCGTCGATGACCCATGTGCAGGCCTCGGGCGCAATGACAAGATCGACACGATCGCCTTCGCGGCAGGGATTGCTGCCGTGTGTCTCGATCAAGAGCGGTCCGATCGGGCTGTCCAGCTCAAGGCGGCGCAGGTTGCCCAGAAAGCTGATGCTGCGCACGGTTGCGCTGCCGTTCGGGGCGGGCGACAGGGCGATCTGTTCAGGCCGGATACAGGCCATGAGGCGCGCATCTCCCCCCGTGGGCCGTGTCTTGAGCAAATCCGGGAAATGCCGGGCGATGTCTTCCGCCGGGATCAGATTGCTGATCCCCATGAACTCCGCGACAAACCGCGTAGCCGGTCGATTATAGAGGTCCTCTGGCGTGCCCGCCTGCACGACCGTTCCGTGATTCATGCAGATGATCTTGTCCGCCAGCGCCAACGCCTCCTCCTGATCGTGGGTCACCATCAGGGTCGGAATGCCAAGCGCGCGCTGCACCTGCCGGATCTCGCTGCGCAGCTCGGCGCGCACCTTGGCATCGAGCGCCGAAAGCGGCTCATCAAGCAGCAGCACGCGCGGATCGACCGCAATGGCACGCGCCAACGCGATGCGCTGCTGTTGCCCGCCGGAAAGCTGACCGGGAAACTTATCCGCCACCTGTGGCAGCTTGATCAGGTCAAGCAGCTCCGAGACACGGGCCGCCACATCGCCGGGCGGCACGCCCCGGATCTTCAGCCCGTAGCCGATGTTTTCCGCCACGGTCATGTTCGGAAACAGCGAATAGGACTGGAACACGATGCCAAAACCGCGTTTGCGCGCCGGAAGATCGCAAAGCGGCGCCCCCTCAAGCGTGATTTCGCCGCCATCCAGTTTGGACAGCCCGGCAATCAGCCGCAACAGCGTTGTCTTTCCGCAGCCCGACGGCCCCAGCAGACAAACAAATTCCCCACGGTCGATCTCGACCGATACAGCATCCAGCGCGGTAAACGTGCCGTATGTTTTCGTGGCGTTTCGAACTGTCAGGTACATGGCGTCCGGGGTGTCCTTCACTGTCTCCAAGGCCGCAGCGCGGCGACCTGCCTGTCACGGGGACGGCGCGGGCGCCGCCCCCTCGCCCGCTATCAGCGGCCGAACTTCTCTTTCCACGCGGCCTTGACCGCCGTCTGGTTCTGCGCCGCTTCGACAAAATCGATTTCCGCAAGAATGGTCGAAATATCCGCCGGCAGGCCTGCGGCCTCTGCCGCCTTGGACGCATCCACGCCCGGCACGGTGATCAGCGCCTTGTAGGTCTGATACAGGCCGATCGCCTCATCCGACATGGTCCAGTCGAGGAAGGCCTTGGCCGCGTCCTTGTTGTCCGAGCTGGCCATCAGGCCGGACGCTTCAAGCTCGTATCCGACGCCGCCCTCGGGGAAGACCATGGCAAGCGGATAGCCTTCGTCGATGGATTGCATCGCGGTGAAGGCCAGCGAAATGCCGACGGTGTATTCGCCTACGCGCGCGGATTTGCAGGGCTTTGACCCAGAAGACGTATACTGCGCCATATTCGGGTCGATCGCAGCAAGCTGCGCCCAGCCAGCCTCTTCGCCCATGCTTTGCAGCACGGCATTCACATGCAGATATCCGGTGCCGGAAGAGTTCGGATCGGGCATCAGAACTTCGCCTTCGAAGGCGGGATTCTCTAGATCCGCCCAGCTCGTCGGCATCGGCAGACCCTTTTCCTCCAGCCGCGCGGTATTCACGCAGAAGGCGCCCATATAGCCAATCGGGGCGAACCACTTGCCATCCCCGCCACGGAACGTGTCCGGCAGAACGTCGACGCCCTTGGCCGCATAGGGCTCCAGCATATCGAGGATCTGCGGGTCCATCATGGCGCTGACCGCCCAGCCCCAGATCACGTCGGCCTGCGGATTGCCCGCCTCGGCCAGCAAACGCGCCCCGAGCTTGCCGGTGGACAGGCGCAGCACGTTGATCTCGGTGTCGGGCATCGCCTTCTGGGCGGCGTCGACATAGGCCGCGATCTCTTCTTCCTCAAGCGCGGTATAAACCGTCAGCTCATCGGCGAACGCCGGAGCCGCAAGGCTCAGCGTGGCAATCGAGAGGGCGGATAGATGTGTCCAGGATTTCATCGTCGTCTCCTTGTTGGTGCACAGGTGTCGTGTGCCGGAACGCTGTCCGGTCGGGTGCGGGCCTTGCTCGGACCCGTTCTGATGGCCGCGCCCCATGGTGGGGATTGGGTTTATTTGTGTAGTCTTGCACTTTTGTGGCATTTGTCTACGTTAATTTTCGAAAGCGCGCCGTTGCGGCCTGCCGATTATCCGCGGATGAGGAAAAACCATGCACACGACCACACCCTCCCCAGAAACGGAGGCGCTGCTGCAATTCGCAACCCGTCTTGCCGATGTGACCGATGCCATGGCCTTGTCCTATTTCCGCAAACCGCTGGACGTGCAGGCCAAGGCCGACCTCTCGCCCGTGACTCAGGCGGATCGGGCCATCGAGACAGAGATGCGCAGGCAGATCACGCAGAGGTATCCGGCCCATGGCATCCTGGGAGAAGAGCACGAGGACGCCCGCCTGGATGCGAGCCGGGTCTGGGTCATTGATCCGATAGACGGAACCAAGAGTTTTCTGTCCGGGATGCCGACCTTCGGCACGCTGATTGCCTGTCTGCACGACGGCGCGCCCGACCTCGGCGTCATTTCGATCCCCCCCACCGGGGAGCGCTGGTGTGGTCAGCGCGGCACGTCCTCGACGCTGAATGGCCTGCCCTGCCACACCAGCGCCCGCAGCACCCTGTCCGAAGCGATCCTCTACACGACCAGCGCCGACACGTTCGACCCGGCCGGCCTTGCGCTGTTCGGGCGGCTGTCAGCTCAGATCGCCATGCGCCGTTTCGGGGGCGATTGCTATGCCTACGGGCTGCTGGCATCCGGTCACGTTGACCTGGTCATGGAGATGAATCTGCATCCCTACGACTTCATGGCCCTGATCCCGGTCATCGAAGGCGCAGGCGGGGTCATCACCGATTGGCACGGGCAGCCGCTGACCCTGGAATCCGAAGGGAAAGTTCTCGCCTCGGCCAACCTGGCTTTGCATGCAAAGGCCCTCTCCGCGATTTCCTGAACCTGGTCGCGCTCGCACGCCGCATTGGCTTTGGCTCGGTGGCACGCCCTTCCGGCCAGACGCGGCGCAGAAACCTGTCTGACAGTGTGCTGTCCTGGCCATTGCCTGCCTGAGCACAGGCTTTCGGGGGCCAGCAGGGACGTGGTTCAAATGATGCCGCGGTCCGGACTGTCGCTGACCTTGACAAGCACGCCCGTGAGATGGGCGCGTCGGAATCACATCGAACCGGCATACTGTCGGCAGCCGCCGCGCTGACCACGCACCGAAGCATGTCCCCGAAGGATTTCGCTCGAAAGCCGCGACAGCACGCAGGATGGACACGAAAAATTGCAACTCAACCGCTCTGGCGGATCACTCATTCTGCGCGAAAGGCTTGAACGGGACGACGCCGTTACCAAAGTCCTGAGCCGGGTTCGACGCAGACAGACCGGACATCCGTGTTGCGCCCGGCACCGTCAGGGCTGTGGTGGATCCGGCGCCGCGTGCGCGGAAAGGACTTTTTCCCGCGCGCTTTGCTGAGTTGCCGTATTCACGGGCACTCAGATGGACTAAACCCGAGCAAGATGAGGAAGAAACGAGACGTAGCGACCATGGTTCCGTCCCAGCGGCCAGACCCGATAAACTTCTCCCGGGACTATACTGCTGTTCTGGAACGCAACACCGGTGTTCCGCTGGAGCGGCTTCAGGCTTTCTGGCGCCTGCCCTACCCCGATGCCGTGGCCATTGCGCAGCACACGGCGGACGGCGGCGCAGAGGGAGAGCGGTACGGCCTGTCGCGCGATGTCTTGCTGCACCTTCCGGGCAGGCCGGAGCCGGAGGGAGACCGACGCCAGACGATCCTGACCCAGAAGATCTTGAAAACCAAGATTTTCCAAGCATCCATCATGACCCATTACGCCGCTATTCCCGCCGCCGACATCCCGAACCGGGTTCGCCTCGAAGGGTTGGAGCATCTCGATTCGGCGCGTGCCTCGGGCCGCCCGGTCTGCCTGCTGAATGGACATGTCGGTCCCGGGCAGATCGTGCCGTATCTGCTGTCTCGTTTGGGTATCCCCATAACGCATCTTGGGGCCAAGAACGTCTTTGCTTTCCTGGACCTTCCCGGGCATGCGGCAATCGAGTGTCAGACGACCGACAGCTTTCACCTGCGGACCGTGGCCACCGGGATTGCCGCGCTTCGGTCGGGGCGGGTGTTGCATACGACCGGTGACGGGCTTCAGGGCAGCAGCGGCAAACCGCGCCCCTTCCTCGGCAAGATGCGCCCCGTGCCGGAAGGCTACGCTTATATGATTGCGCAAACCGCTGCGGTTGCGCTGCCGATCTTCAGCAGTCTCGATCGCAATGGCAAGCTGCGTATCACCTGCCATGCGCCGATACCCGACCTGCCGAAAGACGCCCCGAGACAAGCGCGCATCGATCATATCATCAGCCATTACCTGAGGGTTCTTGAAGATGTCTGGCTGAGTGATTTCGGCAATGTAGAAGACCGATTTGTTCGTATAAACAGCCGGTTCGAAGATGCGCCGCAAAGCCAAACGGAGACACTCTGATTATGGATTTCGGCTACACGCAGGCGCAAGAGGCCCTGATCGCGCGTGGCAAGAGAGATGCGATGCTGTTTGCCGCCGAGGGGACCGCTTTCGGCAAATCGCAGGCTTGGCAGAGGGTGGCACAGGCTGGCTGGGCTGGCTTGTGCGTGACTGGCGGCGGCGGGCACAACGCGCTGGAGACAGTCGCCGGGTTCGAAGCGCTTGGCCGTGGCGGCGCGGCGCGCGGCGCTCTGTTTGCGCTTGGCGCGCATCTCTTCGGTGCGGCCAAGGCTATCGAAAACTTTGCGCAGCCGGAGGTTCGAGACGAATGGCTGACGCGCATGGGCGATGGCGCTTGTGTCGGCGCCCTGGCGCTGACGGAGCCGACAGGAGGCTCAGCGCTCGGCTGCGACGGCACGGTCCTGACCGACGACGGCTCGGACGGGTTCACGTTGACGGGAACAAAGACCTTCGTGACCAACGCAACCAGCGCCGGCGTTGCGATTGTTCTTGCTCGGGAAGCGGATGTCCCTGCCCCGATGAACCTGACGGTCGTAGCGGTCCCCACAGACGCAAAGGGGATCCGGGCTGTGCCTCTGGATGGGTATGGGCTGCGCGGGTCGGACATGGGCACGCTGCATTTCGACGGCTGCCGGATCGGGGAAGGTCAAATCCTGGGCAAACGGCGTGCCGGATTAGGCGTCGTGTTGTCGATGATGCAATGGGAACGCACCTGCATCCTTGCCGGGGCGCTCGGGGCGCTCGACCGGGATATTGCCCAGGTTCGCAAAGCCCTGAGCGAACGAAAGGACGGCCGGGGATCGCTCCTTGGCCATCAGGCCATCGCCCATGGGCTTGTCGATCTGTGGCAGCAGGTCGAGACCGCGCGGCTTGTTCTCTATCGCGCCGCATGGTCGCTGGATCAAGGCAAGGACGCGTTGCGCCAATCCGCGCTCTGCAAGCTGACCCTGTCACGGACACTGGTCAACGGAAGTGTGGAATTGCAACGCCTTATGGCCGGAGCGGGCTGGGCCAATGCGCTGGGTCTGGCGGATGGGGTGCAGGATGCGCTCGCCATGGCCGCCGCCTCCGGGACCGACGAGATACAGCGCAATCTGATTGCGTCCCGGCTTGGCTCGCCATGACGATGCCAGTCATCACCCGGTGCCTTGCGACGCGGGACGGCTGTGATACCAGGCCGGCGATCAGCGATGCCAACTGCCGCCTGACGCGGGCGCAACTCGGCCACCAGGTTGCGGCGCGCAGGGCATGGCTGAGCGATCAGGGCGTCACACCGGGGCAGCGGGTCGTGATCCACCTGCCAAAATCCGTCGTCTCGGTGAGCATCCTGTTTGCCTGCCTCTCCATGGGCGCAGTGGCCGTGCCGGTCGATATCCGAACGCCAGGGCCGCGATTTGCGCGCATTCTGGAGCGGATCACCCCTTCCCTGATGGTAACCGCGCCGGGGCATGCGGCGCAAATGCAGGGCTTGGGAGGCCCCGCCGTTGCGACCGCGACGGGCTTGCTGGAGAGCGGGCCTGCCGTTCCGCAGGTGACGGACCCACCGGATGAGGCACTGGCGCTCATCCTCATGTCCTCCGGGAGCACGGGAACGCCGAAAGGCATCGAGATCACCCACGCAAACCTGCGGGCCTTCGTTGACTGGGCCATCGACGTGTTCGCGCCGAGGCCGGATGACCGTTTCCTGTCCATCGCGCCTCTGCACTTCGATCTGTCGCTGTACGACCTCCTGGTCAGCCAGACCGCCGGCGCTGCCGTGCATGTCCTGAGCGAGCAGCAGATCGCCTTCCCCGCCGAAATTCTTCGCGCCGCTCAGAGCGAGCAGACCAGCATTCTCTACACCGTGCCGACGGTTCTGCAGATGCTCATGCGCCTGCGCGGGGCCGTTTTGCCCGATCTGCGCTGGCTGCTGTTTGCCGGGGAGCCAATGCCTCCCGACGCGTTGGCCGGACTTGCCGCTCTTGCGCCGCGTGCGGGCTTCGCCAATCTGTATGGACCGACAGAAACCAACGTCATCACCTGCCATATGCTGACGCCACAAGAGCTGGCAGCGCCTCCGGACGCCCTGCCCATCGGTTTGCCCTGCACGCCTGCCCGGGTCTGGATCGCCGATGCCGAAGGCGCGCCGCTGCCTGCCGGAGCGATCGGCGAAATCTGCGCCGCAGGTCCCACGGTCAGTTCCGGCTATTGGCGACAGCCCGAACATGTTCTGCGCACGACTGTGGCCGGGGAGCGCGACGCCTATCGCACCGGGGACCTTGGCTGGCAGGCGGATGACGGCACCCTCTATTTCGCAGGCCGGCGCGACCGGCACATCAAGATCCGCGGCATGGTCGTAAACCTCGACGAGGTCGAAAACGTCGCGATGCAGTCGGGGACGCTGTCGGCTGCCGCTGCGACGGTTGAGGATGCCGGAAGCTTGCGTGCTCGGATCGAACTCCACGCCATACCCCGCCCTGACCACGGCGCCGACACTGCACCGTTGATGCAATTCCTGTCTGAAAACCTCGCGCCCGCCGCCATGCCCGCGACCATCCGCTATTGCGAGACGTTGCCGCAAACCTTCTCCGGCAAGATTGACAGGGCCGGTCTTGCGGATCACAAAACAGACCTGCCAAGCGAAAGCGCCTGACCCATGACATCTTCCCCCCTGCCAGCCATCATATCGTGGATCGAGGACGCCGCCGCACCCCGGTTCGGCGCGGTCGACGTGACGCCAGAGACACCGCTTCTCGAAGAACAGCTGCTCGACTCGCTGCAATTGATGGATCTGGTCTATCATCTTGAAGAGACCCAAGGCGTGACCATTCCGCTGGAGATGCTGACACCGGAGAATTTCGCCACGCCAAACGCTGTTGCACAGATGCTGGCAAAGGCCGCCGCATGACCGCGCTGTCCACTCCCCATGATGTGATCGTGGTCGGCGCAGGTCCGGCGGGCAGCACGCTGGCATGGCGTCTGGCGAAACGTGGGCTTCGGGTTCTGATCGTCGAACAGCAGACCTTTCCGCGCCACCGTGTCGGCGAGTCGCTGACCGGTTCCGCCGGGATGCTGCTGCGGGACATGGGGCTTGAGCCGCAGATGCGGGCGCATGGTTTCCCGGTCAAGCACGGGGTTACGGTCTATGGCCCCGACCCGCGCACGACCTTTTTCGTGCCGGTTGAAGCGCGCGATGAGCACGGCGTTCCCTTCGAGACCCCGACATGGCAGGTCCGCCGCCCGGAGTTCGACCAGCTTCTGCTCGATACGGCACGGGCCGCGGGCGCGACGCTTTTGCAGGCGGAGGCCCGGGGCGTGCTGCGCGATGGAGACCGCGTGGCCGGGCTGACTGTGCGCCATCCGGATGGGGCGGCGGAGTCCCTGCCTTGTCGGTTCGTCGTCGATGCCTCCGGTTTCAGCACCTTCCTGTCGAAATCCGGTGTTCTGGGCGCGCGGGAGCTTGGCTCTTTTGACAAACAAATCGCCTTCTACGCCCATCTTGACGGGGTGCGCCGCGATGAAGGGCCGGAGCAAGGCAACACCTTGCTCTATTATCGAAAACGCTTGCATTGGTCGTGGCACATCCCGATCAGCAATGAACGCACCAGCATTGGCATTGTGGTCCCCGCCGAGACCTTCAAGGCCAGCGGTCAAACGCCCGATGCCTTCTTTGACGACCAAATCAGCGCGCTCCACCCCGAACTCAGCCGCCGGACCTCGGGTGCCACGCGCGCCACGCAGGTCTGGAAACGGGCCAACTATTCCTACGAGATCCCGGTTTTCGCCGGACCGGGCTTTCTTGCCATCGGTGATGCACACCGTTTCCTCGACCCGATCTTCTCTTTTGGGGTCTGGGTTGGGTTGAAGGAGGCGGAACTGGCCGAAGAGGCGATCCTGCGCACGCTCTCGAACCCGGGCGAGGAGACCGCCGCCCTGACCGAGTTCAGCGCCGTGTCAAATCGAGGGCAGGACGTGATATCGCTGATTATCAATACCTTCTGGGGCTATCCTCTGGCCTTTCTCAAACTCGCTCATTTCTCGAATAAGAGCGAGATCGCAGACCTTCTGGCGGGGCGTGTCTATGATGAGGATATCGGCGACGTCGAGGCCGTGCGCCTGATGCGCGATCTGGCAGCGCATGATGCAAAACGCAAGCAGGAGCAAGCGCTTGCCGCCAATTGAGTCGAAACAGCCGGATTGGGAAAAGAAGTGGAGCGACGCCGAGTTCGCCCCGTGGTGGCATGGCCAAAAGCCCCACGCTATGGTGATCGAGGCGCTGGCGCGACTGAAGATCCCCAAAAGCGCACGGTGGCTCGACGTCGGCTGCGGCGACGGGCAACTGACCTGTGCGCTTGCCGATCAGGGCATGGACATGACCGGCATCGACTTTGCACCATCGGCGATTGCCTTGGCCAGGGCCCACGCCGAAAAAACCGGGGCATCCGCACAGTTTGCCGTTGCGGACGCGATGAATGGTCCAATTCCCGGAGCACCCTACGACATTGTGCACGACCGCGGCTGCCTGCACACGATCCGCGCGCCTGGCGTGCCGCTTTATGCGCGCACCATGCGCGCGCACATGAAGGACCACGGGCGCCTTTTGCTCGCACATAAGGAAGACGGCAAGGTGCCCGATCTGCTCGGATTTCTTGAAAATGGTCTCAAAGGCTTTTTCACGCTCGAACAAGCGCGTAGGATGCGCTTTTCAGCGAACGGCATCGAGAAAGCCGGGCTGTTTTGTGTGTTCCGTGCAGCCTGACCTTCTACCACCAACACAGCGAGCCATCCTTGTCCACGCTCCCCAAGATCATTGTGCACCTCGGCTCCTCGAAATGCGGGACGACCTCATTTCAGTCGTTTTTGCGCCATCACCGCGAGGAGATGCTGGAACAGGGCATTCTCAAGCCGCTATCAACCATGGGGCTGATCAACGATCTTGGTCTTGGGGCCTATCTCGGGGTGAAAGCGAACCTCCGTCGCTATCTTGAGGTGCAGGGCCTTGAGCCTTTAAGCCATGATGTGTTCCAACAGGCGTTCGAGGCGCGGCTGCTGGAAGAGATCGCGCAAAATGCGCCCACTAAGATCGTGTTTTCCTTCGAAGGGCTGCTCCCACGACCGCAGGACGACGTGGACACGATCATGGCTCTGTTCCGGCGGATTTCTCCGGATATCACCATCCTCGTCTCACTGCGGCGGCACGACCGCTGGGCGGTAAGTTCCTATAACACGCGGCTCGTCGGCCACGGCACGACGATGAAGGATCAATTGACGAACGAACAGGGACGTCCGCACGGCATGCTGTACACCCGGCTTCTCGGGCATTGGGAGCGCCATGTCGGCCGCGAAAACATGACGGTGTTCGCCTTCGAGGACTACGAGGATGTGCTGGACCCCTACCGGGCCGCTATCGGGTTTGAACCGCGGGCGCCATGGAACCAGCGGCAGAACCTCGGCATCTCCGCCCTTGGTCAGGAAGTGCTGCGCCGACACAATGAAACCGCCGCGCAGGTGGACACGGCAACCGAGCGTGAGAAAAAAATCTTGCGACGGGCACTCAAGGCGATCCTGCCGACCGGCGCGCCCCGTCTGCCGTCCGCCGCCGCCGTGGCGGAGCATCTCAAGGTGTTTGCCGAAGATCGTGAAGCGCTGCGCGGCAGCTATCTGCCCGCTGAATCCCGGTTTTTCGAAGACATCAGACCCTATCCGGAGACGCCGGAAAAGATCACGGTTTCCGATGCCGAGGTTGCCGACTGGGTGGCCCGCGCCCGGACGCTCTCTCACGATGACATCATGCGGGTTCGAAGCGGTTTCTGATCCGCCGCCCGTGCCCCGCCCGAGGACTGAATGAACGATCTGAACGACACCAAGCTGACCCGCCATCTGACATCGCAAGACGCCTTTGGATTTCTCGTCTTCGGGGTGCCCAGATCAGGGACCACACTCTTTGCCAAGGTCCTGAATGGGCATCCGGACCTGCTCTGTGGCAGCGAGCGGTTCCACGGTCATACGTTCGGCCCGGCAAGCCTGACCCGCGAAGGGTTCCGCACGCTTGATCTCGACCGCAAGGCAGCGGCGCCTGCGATGGACTTGCTCAATCAGAAAACCAACAATCCCGCCCTTGTCTTCGGAGAGAAGTCTCCGCGCGCCTATATGCACATTGATGAGTTCCTGCCGCAGTTCCGCGAGGCAGGCCGCCAATTGCGCATGATCGTCCTGCTGCGCGACGTTGGGGACATTGCGAACTCCTGGTATCGACGCGCGGCAAACGCCAAAGACACCACCTGGCACAGGGGGATGCGCGGAATTTTCCCCTATCTCGAAAGCACGGTTCTGGCCTGGAAACTGGGCAGGATCGAAAGACCCGAGGACGTGCTGCTGGTCTCTTACGCGCGGCTTGTCGACCCCGACACGCAACCCTGTGTGCTCGATAGGATCGCGGCGCATCTCGGTGTTTCGAGCGCCTCCCAACTGCGCCAAGTCATGGCCGATGAAGCCCAAATGACGCAGGCCTCGCGCACAAGAAACCGCAACGCGGATCCGGTCGACTTCACCTCAGACCATCCGTTTTTTGACCAGTTTCCGAGGACCGCCGATGCCGAGGGCACGGTTCCGCTCTCCAAGGTGCAGGCGCAAATCCGACACGCCGCCGAAACGATCCTGACTGACGATGCTTTCATCGCTGGCGCCCTCGATCATCTGCGTACGGAGGCCAATCCGGATGTGCGCGCCTATCAGGCGGAAATCGCCGGATTTTACGATCATGTCTTTTCCGGAATAGATCCTGCTCTCGGTAAAGCCCTGCACGGCGCGATGATCGCACAGCCGGCAAAATCGCAGGTCGCCGCCCGCACAGCAACCGGCACGCGGCGGTTCTATGACATCACCGATACGGTCAACTTCTTCAAGGTGCATGGCACCGTGACCGGCATCCAGAGGGTCCAACTCGACGCGCTGTCCGCCATATCGGATCCGGAGACCTTCGTGGCCTATCTCGACGCCGATCGCGGATGGCTGGACATGCCTCTCGACCAATTCAACGCCTGCATTCAATCCGCCCCGGACCCGAGAGCCGCCGTTGAGCAAATCCTCGGGCAGATGCAGACCTTCGCTGAAACGCCCTTTACCGAAAGCGACGTGATTTTCCTGCTCGGCGCGACGTGGGCGACACCGTCGCTTTTCGAATCCCTCGTACCGCTCCGCCTCAAGGGGGTGCGCTGCGTCTTTTTCCTGCATGACATCCTGCCGTTGCAAGTGCCGGAACACTTCACCGCCGGTCATGCCGCCGATTTCAAGCATTGGCTCAAGGCCGTTCTGACCGCCGCCGATGGAATCGTCTGCAACTCCGAAGAAACCCGCGACGGCTTGCTTGAGCACACCCGCTATGACGGGCCGGTCGAGGTATCCGATCTGAACATTCTGCCGACATTCATAGAGACATTTCAATCTCTTCCGGCGACGGACAAAGCCGCCCCCCTGGAAAAGCTGGGGCTGGCAGGCCGTGACTACGTTCTGATGGTTGGCACGCTGGAGCCGCGCAAGAACCATGGCACGGCGCTGAATGTCTGGACATCGCTCGCCGCACGGATGGGCAAGGACTGCCCTTGTCTGGTGCTCGTCGGCAAAAACGGCTGGATGACCGCCGGCATTTACGAAAGGATCGAGGAGAAGCGGTTCCCCGGCTCGGTCATGGTCCTGCAAGATGTGAACGACCTGGAATTGGCTGCGCTTTATCGAAACGCGTTGTTCACCCTGTCCATCAGCCGCCGGGAAGGCTGGGGCCTGCCAATCACGGAATCGCTTGCCTCCGGGACGCCTTGCGTGGTCGGGAACCAATCGGCCGCCAAGGCCGCGACGCAAGGACTGGCGATTGAGGTGGACGCGCTCTCGGAACGCGACATCACGGATCGCCTGTCCGCCCTGCTGGCGGATCGTCCTGCGCTCGACGCAATGCGGGATCGGATCCGGGAAGACGTCCGGTTCAGGACCTGGGAAGATTTCGCGAACGACCTTCAGAACTTCAGCACCGCCCTGCCCTCCCCGGCAAAGCAGGCAGCACCCTACATGGCGCTGAACCGCGCGTGCACCTACGGGACAGACCAGCCTGTCGACCTCTCCTCGACAACCCCCACCGGGCAGCTTTTTCGGTCGGGGCTTGGCTGGAATTCCCCAGATGATTGGGGGAACTGGTCGCGCAAGCCGGTTGCCGAACTCGCATTCGGTATGCCCGGCCCCGGCCCATACAGCTTCTACGCCGTCGTCACCGCGTCTCTGGCCCACGGCACCCTGCCCTTGACAGTCGCCATCGGAGACAGCGAGTGGCATGGCACGCTTGCACCGAACAAGCGCTCGTTGGTGGTGCTCAATTTCGACCATCCACCGGACGACAGCCCCTGCCTCGTCACCTTCCGCTCCGGCGCGCCGATTGATTTTTCCCTGGACGAAAGCCACCCCGATAGACGAACCCTCGGGTTCGCATTAATCGAAACGCGCCTTGTCGATGGGTCAGACACGTCTGGAAGGCTCGGGACTCTTGAACACTTGCTCAGCAAGTATCTCGCTCACTAAGCTCAGAGCACAGCAGCCGCTCTTCACAGAGCCGGGCCGCTGGAGCACGTGATTGGTGTCACCTGCGAACACCGCGGGCAAACGCATCAATGTTACCGACGCGGGCGATTGTCCACCGCAAGACTCAGGCGAGCGGGAGCAGCACTCCGCGAAGGCGAAAGCACGGATCGAGTTTATCGAAATCTTCGGCTTCGGACGCGCCCCGCAAGCGACAACGAAGCAGATCGTGGCTTTGCGCGAGTTGCCGGACACGGGAGAATCCCCCGAACGAAACCCAGCCGTTTTCCAAGAGCGAAGAGCATTGATGCCAAACCGCCGGCGAGATGTTCCTCTGCGGCGGCAACCGACACTGAACTTGCGACACGCCCTAAGACTGTCACACCATAAGTGTTTGTTTTCAAATGAAAGGATGGTGGGTGATGAGAGACTCGAACTCCCGACATCTTCGGTGTAAACGAAGCGCTCTACCAACTGAGCTAATCACCCGGTGACGGGGCTTTTAGCCAAGCGCGCGGACGGGCGCAAGAAGACTTGCGCAATTTCACCGCCGCAGCGCAAAAAATCCGTCGAAGCCCGCCGCCCCCATCACGTGATCCGTCAGGACCGACGCCTGTGACCCGTTGCCGGCCGCTCCATCTTTATTCATCCGACGATGCGAAAAGGGCCCCGGCTTGCACCGAGGCCCTTGAAACTGGTGGGTGATAAGAGATTTGAACTCCTGACATCTTCGATGTGAACGAAGCGCTCTACCACTGAGCTAATCACCCGTGACGCGGCTATTACCCCTCCTCGCCGGAAGGATCAAGAGGGTCTTGGCTGGAAATTTCACCTTGTTTTGGTTGACGCAGGCGCAGGTTGATCACGCGCGCGTTCGGCCGCTCCTTCACGGTCAGATGCCGGACCTTGCCGAGCGGCTGCAGCGCCAGCGGACGCCCCTCCGCGAGTGCTTGTCCCAGGATCGCAAGCGCCGCTTCGACCGCCGGTTTCGCATCGCGTTTGCGCACACCACTGCGCTCGACCACAAGGTCGATCAGTTCCGCTTTCCTCAGATCGTTCGGCGGCAACGCCACATGGGCCTCGCCATCCAACGTCAGCGACACGGCATGGGCCGCTTGTTCGGGCGCAGCCACGGGGGGCGCAGCCCTGCGCTTGCGCCGTGCGGCGGGCTTTACAGGTTTCGTCTCAGTGCTCATCTGTCTGCTCATTTCCGGCGACCCACAGTCCGGTGAGGGTGCGCGCGTTTTTTTTTGGCGGAGCGCCAAACCTGCGCCACGTGGCCCAAGTCTCCTGAATCCTAGCTCTGACAGCAGAAAAACGCCAGCACTTGCCTATCAGACCACGCCTCATAACGCTCAGATCCCCCATGGCCACCATCGGCAAAATCGCCAAAGACTAGCCAAAGACCGCATTTTGGATTACCCTAGGTAAAGCGGGGCACGGATTTTGAGCCCCGCCAGACATTTCAGATTTCCAACCTTTTTCGGGGGACACGATGAAAAAGCTCTTTCTTACGACCGCTCTCGCCACCGGTCTCGCCACGGCTGGGTATGCTCAGCAGGCGCAGCCAAAGATGTCACAAAACGCCCTGCGATCCGACATGATCGTCTCGTCACAATCGGCAGGCTCCTCCTCTGCGGTCAACCTGTTCGTACCGTTGATGTTCCTCGTGATCCTCGGGGTGGCGGCGGCCAGCGGTGGCGGTGGTCACAATTACTATTACATTCCCGGCTACGAAGGCCATTACGTCAGTGATGCCACCCTGAAAACGGACATCGCACGTGTCGGACAGACGGCGTCGGGCCTGCCGCTCTATCACTATCGCTACAAAGGCTACCCTGACGTCTTTGAAGGCGTGCTGGCGCAGGATCTGCTGACACTGCGTCCTGATGCGGTCACGCGCCACAGTTCCGGCACGCTGTTGGTCAATTATGACAAGATCGACGCCACGCTGCGCCTGATCCACTGAACGCCGCCGTTTCAACGGCTTCAGTCTTGGCAATCCGCATGGCTTGCGCGCGCCGGTGCTGCGCTCACGTCAAACATATTCCCAAGCTCGCATTCGCGAAAGCCCGACGAAAAAAGCGCCGCGTGATCCACGCGGCGCTCTTTACCGTTTCATGCCTGATCGGCAGCCTCAGTGCGCGGTGACACCAGCTTCCGAGTCCTTGGCCTTCGACGCCGCTGCGGCAGCAGCCTCTTCGGCTTCCTCGTCCCATTCAATGGGCGTCGGCGTGTCGATCAGCGCCAGCTTGAGCACTTCGGAGACATGCTTGACGGGGATGATTTCCAGCCCGTTCTTCACGTTGTCCGGCAGCTCCGCCAGATCCTTGACGTTCTCCTCCGGGATCAGCACCGTCTTGATGCCGCCACGGAGCGCCGCGAGCAGCTTCTCCTTCAGGCCGCCAATCGGCATGGCATTGCCGCGCAGGCTCACCTCACCCGTCATGGCGATATCCTTGCGGATCGGGATGCCGGTCAGAACCGACACGATCGACGTCACCATGGCGAGGCCGGCAGACGGGCCATCCTTTGGCGTTGCGCCATCGGGCACGTGCACGTGGATATCCATCTTGTCGAACTTCGGCGGCTTCACACCGATCTGCGGCGCGATGGAGCGCACATAGCTCGATGCGGCGTCGATCGACTCCTTCATCACATCACCCAGCTTGCCGGTGGTCTTCATCCGGCCCTTGCCCGGCAGGCGCAGCGCCTCGATGTGCAGCAGATCGCCGCCCACAGAGGTATAGGCAAGCCCCGTGACGACGCCCACCTGATGCTCATCCTCGGCCAGACCATAGCGATGCTTGCGCACCCCAAGGAAGTCATCGAGGTTCTCGGAGGTGACATGCACAGTGTCCGTTTCCTTCTTGACGATCTTGGTCACAGCCTTCCGCGCCAGTTTGGCGATGTCGCGCTCAAGGTTCCGCACGCCCGCCTCGCGGGTGTAGTAGCGGATCACGTCCACCAGAGCCGCATCATCGACCATGAACTCCTTCTTCTTCAGACCGTGATTCTTGATCTGCTTGTCCAGAAGGTGCCGCCTGGCGATCTCCAGCTTCTCATCCTCGGTATAGCCCGACAGCGGGATGATCTCCATCCGGTCCAGAAGCGGCCCCGGCATGTTGTAGCTGTTCGAGGTGGTCACGAACATCACGTTCGAGAGGTCATACTCGACCTCCAGATAGTGATCCACAAAGGTGCCGTTCTGCTCCGGATCGAGCACTTCAAGCATGGCCGACGCCGGGTCACCGCGGAAGTCCTGACCCATCTTGTCGATTTCATCGAGCAGGATCAACGGGTTGGTCGTCTTGGCCTTTTTCAGCGCCTGAATGATCTTGCCTGGCATGGAGCCAATATAAGTCCGGCGGTGACCGCGAATTTCACTCTCGTCCCGCACGCCGCCAAGCGAGATGCGGATGAACTCGCGTCCGGTCGCCCTGGCCATCGACTTGCCCAACGAGGTCTTGCCCACACCGGGAGGACCGACGAGGCAGAGGATCGGACCCTTGAGCTTGGCCGAGCGCGCCTGAACGGCGAGATACTCGACGATCCGCTCCTTGACCTTCTCCAGGCTGTAGTGATCGGCGTCCAGAACATCCTGCGCCTTGTTCAGATCTTTCTTGACCCGCGACTTGGTGCCCCACGGGATCGACAGCATCCAGTCGAGATAGTTGCGCACGACGGTCGCCTCTGCGGACATCGGCGACATGTTCTTGAGCTTCTTCAGCTCCGCATCGGCCTTGTCCCGGGCTTCCTTCGACAGCTTCGTTCCGGCGATCTTTTCTTCGAGTTCGGCAATCTCGCCTTCGCCCTCCTCGCCGTCCCCCAGCTCCTTCTGAATGGCCTTCATCTGCTCATTCAGATAATACTCGCGCTGGGTTTTCTCCATCTGCGATTTCACGCGCGTCTTGATCTTCTTCTCGACCTGCAGAACGCTCATCTCGCCCTGCATCAGGCCATAGACCTTCTCAAGTCGCTCGCTCACGCTCAGCGTCTCCAGAAGCTCCTGCTTCTGCGGCACTTCGATACCCAGATGCCCGGCGACCAGATCGGCCAGCTTCGCAGGCTCCTGCGCCTCGCCGACGGCCGTCAGAGCCTCCTCGGGGATATTCTTCTTGACCTTGGCATAGCGCTCGAACTCTTCGGCGACGGTGTTCGTCAGCGCCTCGACAGCGGCCTCATCGCCCGGCATCTCGGTGAGGTACTCGGCGGAGGCTTCGAAGAAGTTCGGATTGTCGATATACTCGGCGATGCGCACCCGGCTCTGCCCCTCGACAAGCACCTTCACGGTGCCATCGGGCAGCTTGAGCAGTTGCAGCACATTGGCCAGAACCCCGGCCTTGTAAATGCCGGAGGTTTCCGGGTCGTCCTCGGATGGGTCGATCTGGGACGCAAGCAGGATCTGCTTGTCGTCGTTCATCACCTCTTCCAGCGCGCGCACGGATTTGTCTCGCCCCACAAAGAGCGGCACGATCATGTGCGGGAACACCACGATATCACGCAGCGGCAGCACCGGGTAAGAGGGATTGAGGGGAAGTTTCATGCTCGTATCCTGTTCTTGGCAAGGGCTCCCTGCCCCGCGTTGCGGCAGCGTCGGAACCCTCCGGTCTCGGATTATGTAGATGGGGCAGGTTAGCAGATTTTCAACCCGGCCCGCCCCGGCAGGTTGGCGCACAGAATGGCGTCAGCGGATCATGGGCGCAAGAGGGGTTTTCCGACCGATTTGTCACAAGACGCCCGCGACACGGCGCATCGCCATCTGGCCCCGCGGTCACGGCAGACCTCGAAAACCGTGCCTTCCAGCACGCGCTGTCCGGAACGGAGGCCGGCGATCGGGAGGCACTCAGCGGATAGATCTTGCCAGATATTCATACCGCGGATAAATTCTATCCAATTCCCGGAACTGTCCCTTTATTAAAGACGAGTTTATCCATGTTCAAATCACACGTGCTCGGCACGCTCAGCGTGCTTTTTCTGGCCGCGCCCCCTGCCTCCGCCGCCATCGTCAACGCCATCCAGAATGGCACATTCGAGTCCGGCTACACCGGCTTCACCACCGAATACACCTATGGCCTGCTCAGTTGCTGTGCACAAAGAGCCATTGTGGCGCCGCACATCAACAGCGCCTTCTCCAACAACTCCAATCAAGGGACGCGCGGCGGCGATCACACCACCGGCACCGGCCTTGCGTTGTTCGTGAACGGCTCCACCGAAAACACCAAGGCATTCTGGAAGCAAACCGTCAGCACCGTGGCAAACACGGAATACACCTTCGGCGCCTGGGGCGCCCTGTGGTTTGGCGGCGCGGTGTCAACGGGGCTGCGGATCAACGGCACGATGGTCGGCTCCTACGTTATCAGCGGGGCCTTGGACGTCTGGTCCTACGACTCGCTGACATGGAATTCCGGCACCGCAACCACTGCAACGCTGGAATTGGTCAACCTCTCCACGGCATTCTCGGGCAATGATTTTGCGGTCGATGATCTGAGCTTTACCGGTCAGATCTCCGAGGTCCCCCTGCCCGCCGGTCTGCCGTTGCTGGCCGCCGGTCTCGGCTCGCTCGGCCTGCTGCGCCGCAAGCGCGGCTGATGCGCGCACCAGTCGTCTCCCTGACAAACGCGTCGGGCGACACTCTCCTGCTGCCACCTAAAGTGGCGCGATATCACCGCCCGCCCGGACCGCATGAAAATCCTCTTCCCATGCGTCAAAGCGCCCCTCGGCAATGGCACCGCGCATCCCGTCCATGATCTGCTGGAAATAATGCAGGTTGTGCCAGGTCAGCAGCATGCCGGAAATCATCTCATGCGAGCGGAACACATGATGCAGATAGGCGCGGCTGTACCCGGTACAGGCCGGGCAAGAGCAGGCCTCATCCAGAGGTCTGGGATCATCCGCATGGCGCGCATTCTTGATATTGACCACCCCATGCCGCGTGAACGCCTGCCCGGTCCGCCCCGAACGCGACGGCAAAACGCAATCCATCATGTCGATGCCACGCTTCACCGCGCCGACGATATCGTCGGGCTTGCCCACGCCCATCAGATACCGTGGCTTGTCCTCGGGAAGAAAGCCGGGCGCATAATCGAGACAGCCGAACATCGCGGCCTGTCCCTCACCCACGGCGAGGCCGCCCACCGCATAGCCGTCAAAACCAATCGCCTTCAAAGCCTCCGCGCTCTCCTTACGCAGGTCCTGCTCCAGCCCCCCTTGCATGATGCCAAAGAGCATATGCCCCGGCCGATCCCCGAACGCATCGCGCGACCGCTGCGCCCACCGCATCGAAAGCCGCATGCTCTCGACGATCCGATCACGATCCGCCGGCAGCGCCGGGCATTCGTCAAAGGCCATGACGATATCAGAGCCGAGCAGTTTCTGGATCTCCATCGACCGCTCCGGGCTGAGCATGTGCTTGGAGCCATCGATATGCGAGGAAAACCGCACGCCCTCTTCCGTCAGCTTGCGCAGCCCTGCCAGCGACATCACCTGAAACCCGCCTGAATCCGTCAGGATCGGCCGCTCCCAGTTCATGAACCGGTGCAGCCCGCCAAGCCGTGCAATCCGCTCCGCCCCGGGACGCAACATAAGGTGATAGGTATTGCCCAGCAGGATATCCGCGCCGGTCTCCCGCACGCTGGACGGCATCATGCCCTTGACCGTTGCCGCGGTGCCCACCGGCATGAACGCCGGCGTCCGTATCTCACCACGCGGCGTCTCGATCACGCCAAGCCGCGCCCGGCCGTCCCGGGCCTTTATCGTAAAGGATGTCTGTACCATGCCGCCTCCTTTGCCCCAGCCAGCCTGGCTTGAAAAGCCCTCATGCTTCTTCTCTGTCCAAATATCCAACGGCTCCCTAAACCAAAAGCGCCGCGGTGACCGGGTCCATGCACCGCCCGCCAAGCCGAACCGGATCACAGCGCGTCGCAGACGCACATTTTAACAGCCTGCCGCTTGCCGAAGTCCGCGCAGCCCGCCAAACTGCCGCCATGAGCAGCACATATCCAGGCGGAATGCCCGCGCTTCTTGCGCAATACGAAACACGCCGCGACGCCTTCAGCTACGCTCCCGGAGAGGGGCTTCCCCCGGCAGGCATCGACCTTGCACCGCTGGCCGAACAGGTCATCGCGGACCCGGAGAAGGACCCGCGCGAGGCCGCGCCCTTCCGCTCGTCCTACCACCGCAAGCGCTTTGCCCTGCGCCAGGAACTCACCGGTTTGTCCGAGCTTGCCTATCTCAACGGCATCCTCATCGCTCACCTGCGCAAACGCACATGGCCCGAACAGGCCCCTGCGCTCTTTGTCCGGCTCTGGGCCGACCATGCGGCGCATCTGATCGAGCAGCTCGACGCGCGCTGGCTGGTCTCGGCCATCACCACCTTCGGCGATCATGGCACGACGGCCACACAGCGCAGCACCGGCCTCGCCCTCAGCACGCTGTTCGGCGCCATGAAGCTCTACGAGAGCGAGCGCCTGTATTCCGGCCACACACCCGATCAGCCCTTCACCCTGGAGGGCAAGGCCCGCGCCAAGCTGCCGCTGGAAATGGACAGCTACGCGCTCACCTCCGGCGGGCTCGACGTCAACCTGATCGCGCGGCTCTGGCAGGAGGCGGCGGGCGATGCGACGGTTGCCCCCCTCGCGCATCGCCTGCTGACCCTGCTGATCGAGGATGACCGCACCGTCCTGCGCCGCCTGATGACCATGCGCCAGCGCAAGACCCGGCGCGAGGCCGCACAGAAGACCGGCTCCAACATCGCGCCCGCACCTGCGCGCGCCGCCAAGCTCACGCCCGAAACCCTGCGTTGGGGACTCGTCAGCACGATAAAGGCACCGCTGCTCCAGATCGCCCGGTTCGCCGCGCATCACATCGAGATGGGCGCCCATGCACTCCACCTGCATCTTGACGAGCCGGACGCGAAGGCCGCCGCCTTTCTCACCCGGCATCCGAATATCCGCGTCATCCAATGCGATGAGGCCTATTGGCAGGCCACCGGTCGCCGCCGCATGGAAGAGCATCAGCGCCGACAGGCCTACAATGCCACCCGCACCCTGCGCGAGAGCGGCGAAAGCCTCGACTGGCTCGGCCATATCGACGTCGATGAATTCCTGATCAGCGAACGCCCGATCGCCGAGACCCTCGCCGCCGTCGGCCCCGCCAATGTCATTGCCCGCATTCCCCCCGCCGAGGCCCTCGCCGTCGAGACGGGCACGCCAATTCACTTCAAACTCACCCACAAACAGGCGGGCGTGAAGAAAGCGGAGTTGCAGGAGGTCTATCCAACCTTCGGTATGCACCTTTACGGCGGGTTCCTGTCGCACACCTCCGGCAAGGTGTTTGCCCGCACCGGCATCCCGGACACCCGCCTTGGCATTCACACGATGAAATTCGGCGGCGCGGACACCACCAACCGCATCAAACCGCCGGGACTGTTTCTGGCGCATTTCCACGCGCCCAGCTGGGATCACTTCCGCAGGCATCTGGACTTCCGCAAGACCAAAGGCTCCTACCGCCCGCGCTCCGACCGCCCCGAACTCGGTCAGGCCGAACTGCTGAGCTTTCTGGCCGAGGAAGAGGGCGAGCTTGGCCTGCATACGTTTTTCGAAGAGGTCTGCGCCGACACCCCGGCACTTCGCGAAAGACTCGCCGCGCGCGGCATGTTGCTGACCCATGACTTCGACCTCGACGGGGCCGTCACCCGCGTGTTCGGGGCCGGGCCATGACCGCCTTGCCCACATGGGGCACCGTCTCCACCGTCAAGGCGCCGCTTACGGCCATCCTCGATTTCGCCGCATGGCACCTCGAACTCGGCGCGCACCGGCTCTATCTCTATCTCGACGACCCCACCCCGCAGACGGAGGCCATCCTGTCCGCCCATCCGAAAATCCGCGTCTGGCAGACCGATGCGGCCTGGTGGGAAAAGCGCGGCGGTCGCCCGGACAAGCATCAGGTCCGGCAATGCCGCAACGCGCGCCATGCAAACAACCGCAAACCGGAGGTCGACTGGATCGCCCATATCGACGTTGACGAATTTCTCCTGCCCGGCTTCCCTGTCGCCGAACAACTCGCCGGGCAAAGCGCCGACACGCTTTGCGCCCGCGTGCGCCCCGTCGAAGCGCTCGCCCCCGGACCGGGCACCGCGCCGCAGGGCACCGCTTTCAAGGCCTTCCACCTCGATCAGAGCCGCCGCCAGCAGGCGTCGGAGGCGTGCTTTCCAACCTTCGGCGCGCATCTTTCCGGCGGCTTTCTGAGCCATGTTGCGGGCAAGCTCTTCTTTCGCAGCGGCCTGAAAGGGCTCGATATCAAGATCCACAACGTCACCCTCGACGGCGTGCAAAACCCCGGTCAGGTCGAGCTGACCGGGTGTGAGCTTGGCCACTTCCATGCCGCCGACTGGGACCACTTCATCGCGGCCTATCGCTTCCGCCTGCAGCGGGGCTCCTATCGCGCCGAGCTGAAACCGCAGGTCCGGCGTGGCGATGCGCTCAACCTTCACGATCTCTTTGACCTGATCGAACGCTCTGGCGGCGAGGACGCGCTGCGCGCCTTCTACGCCGAAGTCTGCACCGCAACGCCCGCCCTGTGTGACCGACTTGAAGAGCACGGCCTGCTGCGGCGGCGCGTGATGAACCTGCCCGGCCTGCGCCACAAACACTTTCCCGTCGTCAATCCGAGGTAAAATCGCCCGACTGTTGCCAGAACGGGCATAAATCGCTGCGCTTCTTGTCAAAGCAAAGCAGGCCGCAATTGACCTTTGCCCCAGTTTTGACTAGGCAGGCGCACACGAGTCATGAACGCGGCGCATCGCGGGGTCATACGGGCCTTGACTCACATACGGACGCGCAGGCCATGGATAGAGTGCCTGCCTTGATCGGACAGGCATGACTGACACCAACACGATACCGAAATTCGCAGACCTCAATCTGAACCCCAAGGTCCTAAGGGCCATCGAGGAAGCCGGCTATGAGACGCCCACGCCGATCCAGGCTGGCGCCATTCCCCCGGCCCTTGAGGGACGTGACGTGCTTGGCATCGCCCAGACCGGCACTGGCAAAACCGCCTCCTTCACCCTTCCGATGATCACCATGCTGGCCCGTGGCCGCGCCCGCGCGCGCATGCCCCGCAGCCTCGTGCTCTGCCCGACCCGCGAACTCGCGGCGCAGGTGGCGGAGAACTTCGACGTCTACGCCAAGAACGTGAAGCTGACCAAGGCCCTGCTGATCGGCGGCGTCTCCTTCAAGGAACAGGACCAGCTGATCGACAAGGGTGTTGACGTGCTCATCGCCACGCCCGGTCGCCTGCTTGACCATTTCGAACGGGGCAAGCTGATCCTTTCGGACGTCAAGATCATGGTCGTCGACGAGGCCGACCGGATGCTCGACATGGGCTTCATTCCTGACATCGAACGCATTTTCGGCCTGACGCCCTTCACCCGTCAGACCCTGTTCTTCTCCGCCACCATGGCGTCGGAAATCGAGCGTATCACCAATACTTTCCTGTCGTCTCCCGCCCGCATCGAGGTCGCGCGTCAGGCCACCGCGTCGGAGACCATCGAACAGCATGCTGTCTTCTTCAAGGCCTCCCGCAAGGACCGCGAAGGCAGCGAAAAACGCCGGGTCCTGCGCGATCTGATCGATGCAGAGGGCGACAAGCTGACAAACGGCATCATCTTCTGCAACCGCAAGGTTGACGTGGACATCGTCTCCAAATCGCTGTCGAAATACGGCTATGACGCGGCGCCGATCCACGGCGATCTCGACCAATCGCAGCGCACGCGGACTCTCGATGGCTTCCGCGAAGGCAAGCTGCGCATCCTCGTCGCCTCCGACGTTGCCGCGCGCGGCCTCGACGTGCCCTCGGTCAGCCATGTGTTCAACTACGATGTCCCCGGCCACGCAGAGGATTACGTCCACCGCATTGGCCGGACCGGGCGCGCCGGGCGTGCAGGCAAGGCGCTGATGATCGTTGTGCCGCGCGACGAAAAGAACTTCGCCGCCGTCGAAGCCTTGATGCAGAAAGAGATCCCGCGCGTCGACGCCTCGATCAAATCGAACGCTCCGGCCAAGGCAGAAGACAAGGCCGAGCGCCCCGCGCGCACTGAGACAGCGCCTGTCAAGGAGGAGGCTCCGAAGACACAGGCCGAGTCGCCCAAGGGCGAGGACGAAAGTGCCAAGAGCCGGACGACCCGCAGCCGTGGCCAACGGCCCGAAGCCGACAAGCCGACCCGCCATGATAAGGCGCCGCGCAACGATCGGAACAATGACCGGGGCAACCGCCGCGACTCCAACGTTGTCGGCATGGGCGATCACATGCCCGAGTTCATCGCCCTGAGCTTCGACGAACGCCGCGCCGGCTGAGACACGGCGATCCCGACCCGCGGCGCATGCGCGCGGGTCGGGCCCTTCCCCACAGTGCGCATCCGCGCGCCTTGGGAAATTCGTTCCGCACTTAGCGAAGCGTTTACAAAATCCGCGATATCCTGACCACACCCTCTGTGTGCCAAAGGATTGTCATGACGGATTTTTCCAATGCCCTCGGGGATATCTCATTCGAAGGCGGGCGCGCAGAGCCCGACACCCAGTACCGCAAGATGCGCGAGGATGAACGTCTCGCCTGCTGCCTGTCGGCCCATGCCGTTCAGGATGGCGTTCAAGTGCCCTGCATCGTCGTCGACATCTCAAGCAGCGGCGCACAGCTGTGCTACGACCCGCAGTCAAACCTCTGCACGCAGGACAAGCCGCTGCTGATCGACACCCCCGAAATTGGGCGTTTGCCCGTTGCGCTGCAATGGTGCGAAGGGACGCGCATCGGCGTCAGGTTCACGAACACCGCGCTCAACCCGGCGCTTCTGCACAGAAAACTGTCGGATGGGCCCTAGGGGCCACCTGCCGAACGCGCCCCGCGCAACAGGCCGCCACGCCTCGGGCGCGATGCGGCCTGCATTGCGGTTCGGGCTTACATCAGGCGGCTGACCACGACCGTCACTTCCGGCTTTTTACCAATCTCGTTCTGACAGGTCTGACGCACGATCCGGCGCATACCCTCTTCGAGCTTGTCATCATCGGTCAGCGTCTTGCTGCCTGCCCGGCCCAGCCATTGCGTCAGGTCCTCTTCGAGCACATCCGTGAGCGGCGCACGCGAGCGTCCGGTTTCCGCCAGGCCCATCAGCTCACACCACGGCTCGCCCAGCGGCTCGTCATCCTCATCAATCAGCACCGTCACCACCACATGGCCATTCAGCGCCATGCGAATCCGGTCACGCACGATCCCGTCCAGCGCACCGATCTTGACGCTGCCATCGAGATAGGTGCGTCCGGTGTCGATGTAGTCCACCACCTTCGGCTCATTGCCGCTGAGGTCGATCATCATACCGTTAACTGCCAAAATCCCGGCGCGCCCCTTGCTCTGCGTCAGCTTCACATGCTCGCGCAGATGGCGGTGTTCGCCGTGCATCGGCACCACGACCTGCGGTTGAACCACATCCTGAAGCGTCTCAAGGTCAGGCCGGTTCGCATGGCCGGAGACGTGGTAAAGCCCGTTTGAATCGTCAATGACATCAACGCCTTGCTCGGAAAGCTGGTTCATGATGCGGATCACGCCGCGCTCGTTTCCGGGGATCGTCTTGGACGAAAACAGAAACACGTCCCCCTCCTTCAGCGACATGCCATGATACTTGCCGCGCGCCAGTTGCGCGCTCGCCGCACGGCGTTCCCCCTGCGATCCGGTCACAAGCAAAAGCAGGTTCTCGCGCGGGATCTGGCTCGCCTCTTCGGGCTGGATCACCTTGGGAAAGCTGCTCAGAACGCCGGTTTCCACCGCCGCTTCGATCATCCGCCGCATCGCGCGCCCCATAAGGCAGATCGAGCGCCCGGCGCGATCCCCCGCCTCGGCCAGCGTCTTGACCCGCGCCACGTTGGAGGCGAACGTCGTGGCCACAACCATATGCGGCGCCTCGGCGATCAGTTTTTCGACGTTCGGTCCAACCTCAGCCTCCGACCGGCCCGGATTGGGCGAGAAGACGTTGGTTGAATCGCAGATCAGCGCCTTTACACCGTCCTTTGACACCTCGGCCCAAAGCGCCGGATCCCAGGCCTCACCAACAAGCGGCGTCACGTCGAGCTTGAAATCGCCCGAATGCACGATCCGCCCTGCCGGCGTGTCGATGACAAGCGCACTGCTCTCAGGAATCGAATGCGAGATCGGCAGGAAGCCAACGGTAAAGGGCCCCTCCGTCACCGTCTCCGGCCAGGCGGATGCGGTGCGCACCGCTTTTCCCTCGACGCCGTATTCGTTCAGCTTGTGCCGCGCGATATTGGCGGTGAACGCCCGCGCATAGATCGGCGCGCCGAGATCCTCGAAGGTATGGCCCACCGCGCCCACATGGTCCTCATGGGCATGCGTGATGAAGATCGCCTCGATCCGGTTGCGGTTTTCCTTGAGCCAGGTGATGTCCGGCAGGATCAGATCGACACCGGGGCTGCCGTCCATATCTGGAAACGTCACCCCAAGGTCCACGACGATCAGCCGCTCCTGCCCCGGTTTGCCATATCCGTAGACATAACAGTTCATGCCGATCTCGCCGGCGCCCCCAAGGGGAAGATAGATCAGTCGTTCATCGCTCATGCGTTTTGGGCCTCTGCCTCTGTCATGTCTTTGTTATAGGCGTGGATGACCGTGAGACCATGCATGGTCAGATCATCCTCGATTGTGTCGAAAAGCAAATCACCGCTGGCGAAGAGCGGCGCGAGCCCCCCCGTCCCGATGACCTTCATCGGACGGCCGTATTCGGCTTTTATGCGTGTCGTGATGCCCTGGATCAGGCCGACGTACCCCCAGAACACGCCGGACTGGATACAGCCGACCGTGTTGGTGCCGATCACCTTGTCGGGCTGGGTGATGTCCACATGCGGCAGCGCCGCCGCGCCCTGGTGCAGCGCTTCAAGGCTCAGGTTGACCCCCGGTGCGATAACCCCGCCAACATAGGCGCCATCCTCGGCGACCACATCGAAATTCGTTGCCGTGCCGAAATCCACCACCACGCAATCGCCGCCATGGCGATCAAAGGCAGCGGCCGCATTGGCCAACCGGTCCGGCCCGACACCGGTCCCCGCATCGACACGCGGCGCATGGGGCAACAGGCACTCCGGTTTGCCAACCACCATCGGACGGCAGCCGAAAAACCGATCCGCAAAAACCCGCAGGTTCCACACCACGCGCGGCACCGTCGAGGAGATGATCACATCGGTGATCTCCGCGTTGATGCCATAGTGATTGACCAACGTCGAATACCACGTGAAGTAGGCATCCGCCGTGCGGCTGTGATGGGTCGACGTCCGCAGCGTGCACAGGAATGCCGTCCCGTCCCAGATGGAAAAGACGGTATTGGTGTTGCCACAGTCGATGCAAAGCAGCATGAGCCGCCCCTTTCAGAAAAACACGTCCGCCGCGGCAATCGCGCGACGGGCTTCCGAGGTCTTTAGGACAAGATTGCCCCGCTCGTCCACCGTCTCGAACGTGCCACGGTGTTCGGAGCTGCCGGTGCGGGCGACAATCTCCTCCCCGATCCGTGCCGCATGGGACAACCACGCCTCGCGGATCGGCGCAAACCCGTAGGCCACAAACGCCGCCTCCCGAAGGGCATAGGACGCAGCCAGCGCTTCAAACAACGCCTCCGGCGCCACCCGGCGACCAGTCTCCGCCAGCAGCGACACCGGCTGCACCGCCTCCGGCTCCACCAGCTCCGCGCCCGGCGCCGCGATCAGGTTCACCCCGATGCCAATCACCAGATGCCCGGCGACGCTTTCAAGCAGGATCCCGGCCAGCTTGCCGCCATGCAGCAGCACGTCATTCGGCCATTTCAGCGCCAGACCCGTGGCATCCCCCACAACCGCCGAAACCGCATCATAAAGCGCAAGCGACGCCACGAAGGATCGCAAGGCCACCACCTCCGGCGCCTCCGACGGCCGCATCACCAGAGACGCCGCAAAATTTCCGGGCGGGTTCACCCAGGCCCGGCCCCGCCGTCCCCGTGCCGCCGTTTGGCGCAATCCCAGGATCCACTCCGGCCCCGCCAGCGTCCCGGCAATCCGCGCGCCCTCGGCATTGGTGCTGTCCACCTCCGCCAGAACCCGGCGCCCATACCCCTCCGGCCAAGCCATGCCCGTCCCCTTGTCTCTTTGGTCCTGAAATACCTCGGGGTCCGGGGCAGCGCCCCGGCACGCCGCAGGCGTTCCCTAAAAACGAAGCGACGCGCCCGAAGGCGCGTCACCGTGTAACAACCCGTGCGGGGTCTCAGTTCACCAGCGTCGCCGCCGCGGCCTGTGCCATGCCTTCGATCCCGAAGAGGTTCACCACCCCGACCACCATGATCACCGCCGAGGCCATCAAGAAGCCCCAGAGCACGGGCGATTTCCCCCCGTCCAGAGCATCTTCGCGGTCCTCGCCGAAATACATGTAGTAGACGATCCGCAGGTAGTAGAATGCGCCAATCACGGATGCGACCACGCCGGCCACCGCCAGCCACGCCATTCCGGCCTCATAGGCCGCGCGCAGCACGTACAGCTTGCCGAAGAAGCCGACCAGCGGCGGCACGCCCGCAAGGCTGAACATGAGCACCAACATGGCCAGGGCCTTGCCGGGCTCTTTCCTGGAATACATGCCAAGCGCCGCGATATCCGTCACCGGCTGGCCATCGCGCTCCATCGACAGGATGAAGGCAAAGGTCCCGACGTTCATCGTCACGTAGATCGCCATGTAGATCAGCATCGCCTGCACGCCAAGCGCCGTGCCCGAGGCAAGCCCCATCAAGGCAAAGCCCATATGCGCGATCGACGAATAGGCCATCAGGCGTTTGATGTCGGTCTGGCCGATCGCCGCCACGGCGCCATAGAACATTGACAGCACCGACAGCAGCGCCACGACCTGCCCCCAATCCTGCGTCGCGCCGCCAAAGGCGTCGTGCATCACACGGGCAAAGAGTCCCATCGCGGCAACCTTGGGCGCGGTGGCAAAGAAGGCCGTGACCGGCGTCGGCGAGCCCTGGTAGACGTCCGGGGTCCACATGTGGAACGGCACGGCAGAGACCTTGAACGCCAGACCGGAGATCAGCATGACGAGACCGATCAGCAGACCCACGGAGAGATCGCCCTCGCCCGTGGCCGCGATGATCCCGGCGAAATCGGTGGTCCCGGCGAAGCCGTAGACCAGCGAGCAGCCATAGAGCAGCAGCCCCGAGGACAGCGCGCCCAGCACGAAATACTTGAGACCCGCCTCCGTGGACTTGATCGAGTCCCGGCGCAGCGAGGCCACGACGTAAAGCGCGAGCGATTGCAGCTCCAGCCCCATATAGAGCGACATCAGGTTGCCGGCGGACACCATCATCATCATGCCCACCGCGGCCAGCGCCACCAGAATGGGGTACTCGAAGCGCAGCAATCCGCGCTGCTCCATGTAGCCCTCGCTCATCAGCAGCACGGCGGCCGCCGAAAGCAGGATCATCACCTTGGCAAAGCGGGCAAACCCGTCGTCGATGAACATGCCGTCGAACGCCGTATGGCCGTTGCCGCCCGCAGTTCCGAGCCACACCGCCAGGAGTACAAAGACCCCCGACGTCGCCCAGACCAGCACCGGCGCCAGCTTGTCCTTGCCGGTGTAGACCGCCCCGACGAGCGAGACCATGGCATACACCGCCAGGACGATTTCCGGCAGGATTGTATTGAGATCAGCCGAGATCATGGCCCCGCCCCCTTAGTGTTCTGCTGCTTCGGCCACGTGGGTCTCACCGCCAGGATTGGCGGCCGCCACGGCCGTGTCATAATGCTCAACAAGTGCCGCCACGCTCGGCCCGATACGGTCGAGGATCGGCGCGGGATAGACCCCCATCCAGATCGTCATGACGACCAGCGGCGCAAAGATCCACTTTTCGCGCGGGGTCATGTCGGTGATCGTGCGCAGGCTCTCCTTGATCAGATCGCCCATGACCACCCGGCGATAAAGCCAGAGCGCATAGGCCGCCGACAGGATCACGCCGGTGGTCGCCCCGGCCGCCACCCATGTATCCACCTGGAACACGCCCATCAGCGTCAGGAATTCCCCGACAAAGCCGGAGGTGCCCGGCAGGCCGACGTTGGCCATGGTAAAGAGCATGAAGATCAGCGCATAGGCCGGCATCCGGTTCACGAGGCCGCCGTAGGCGTCGATCTCGCGCGTGTGCATCCGGTCGTAGATTACCCCGACACAGAGGAAGAGCGCGCCGGAGATAAAGCCGTGGCTGATCATCTGAAAGATCGCGCCATCGACGCCCTGCTGATTGGCCGCGAAGATCCCCATGGTGACATAGCCCATGTGCGCGACCGACGAATAGGCGATCAGCTTTTTCATGTCTTCCTGAACCAGCGCCACGAGGCTGGTGTAGATGATCGCGATCACCGACAGGGTAAAGACGAGGTTCTGCATCACCTCGGAGCCCACCGGAAACATCGGCAGTGAAAAGCGCAGGAAGCCGTAGCCGCCCATTTTCAGCAGGATCGCCGCCAGCACCACCGAGCCTGCCGTCGGCGCCTGCACGTGCGCATCGGGAAGCCAGGTGTGCACCGGCCACATCGGCATCTTCACCGCGAAAGAGGCAAAGAACGCCAGGAACAGCAGGGTCTGCATCCCGCCAACGATCTGAATGCCCAACAGGCTGAAGCTCTCGGAGGCAAAATTGTGGTTGAGCAGCACGGTGATGTCCGTGGTGCCCGCGTCGGAATACATGCCGACCATGGCCACCAGCATCAGCACCGAGCCGAGGAAGGTATAGAGGAAGAACTTGAAGCTCGCATAGATGCGGTTCGCCCCGCCCCAGATGCCGATGATCAGGAACATCGGGATCAGACCGGCCTCGAAGAACAGGTAGAACAGCACGAGGTCCAGCGCCATGAACACGCCAAGCATCAGCGTCTCAAGCAGCAGGAACGCGATCATGTATTCCTTGACCCGCGTCTTCACCTCCCAGCTGGCGAGGATCGTCAGCGGCATCATGAAGGTGGTCAGCATCACGAACAGCACCGAAATCCCGTCGACGCCCATCTTGTACTGCATTCCCAGCAGCCAGGAGCGCTCCTCGACCATCTGGAAACCGGTGTCGGAGGGATCGAACTGGAACAGGATGAACAAGGAGATGACGAAGGTCGCAGAGGTGGCGATCATCGCCAGCCATTTCGCGTTCCGTTCCGCCGCCGCATCATCGCCGCGCAGGAAGACCGCGAGGATCAGCGCCGCCAGCGCGGGCAGGAAAGTGACAATGGAAAGAAGGTTATCCATCAGTGCGCTCCTCCGCTGAGCGTCATCCAGGTGATCAGAACGGCGATCCCGATCACCATCGCAAAGGCATAGGTAAAGATGTAGCCGGACTGGGCGCGGCCCGCGAGCCGGGTGAAGAAGGGCACGATGCCCATCGCGATCCCGTTGATCGACCCGTCGATCGCATCCGTATCGCCGCGCTTCCACAAGAAGCGGCCAATGGCCTTGGCAGGACGCACGAAGAGGAAGCCGTAGATCTCGTCAAAGTACCACTTGTTCAGCAGGAACAGGTACAGCGGACGCTGGTTCTCGGCCAGCCGCTTCGGCAACGACGGGTTCACGATATAGAACCAGAACGCCGTGGCCAGACCGATGATCATCGCAACGAAGGGGCTGATCTTGACCCAGGTCGGCGCATGGTGCGCATCGTCCATCACCGTGTTGTCGGCGGCCATGTAGATCGCCCCCTGCGGAGCCATGCCATGCACCGGCGGCATCGCCGCATGTGTGCCATCGGTCAGCGTTG
Source organism: Pacificoceanicola niger (assembly GCF_048553275.1). Classification (NCBI taxonomy): domain Bacteria; kingdom Pseudomonadati; phylum Pseudomonadota; class Alphaproteobacteria; order Rhodobacterales; family Roseobacteraceae; genus Pacificoceanicola; species Pacificoceanicola niger. The sequence goes on along the minus strand of NZ_JBLZMW010000002.1, from coordinate 252,092 downwards.
CATGATCGCCGGAGGCATCGACGCCCTCGGCCGCGCTTTGCTCGGTCTCATCGGCAAGGGCCATTGCCGCGCTGTCCGCGTGGCCGGCCTCCGCCGCCTCGACCGCGCCCTCACCGCTGTCGGCGCTCGCGGGCGCGTTGTGGGGCTCTTCCGTCCCGTGACCGGCGTCGGCACTCTCTTCGTGATGTGCAGGAATGCCAAAGAACGCATTCACCCGGTTATGATCGCCAAAGAAGCTGTTGTACCAGATCATGCCGGAGAAGATCGCGCCAAGCGCCAGCACACCCAGCGGGATCAACATCACCGTCGGGCTTTCATGGGCGTGATCATGCGTGTGCTTGTTGCCGCGCTGCTCGCCATAGAAGGTCATGAAGATCAGGCGCCAGCTGTAGAACGATGTGAACAGCGCCGCGATGACCAGCATCCAGAAGGCATAGCCCCCCGCCGTCCCGGCCCAGGCGCTTTCGATCACCGCGTCCTTCGACAGGAAGCCGGCAAATCCGATGTGCGTGAGCGGAATGCCGACGCCGGTGATGGCCAGCGTGCCGATCATCATCGCCCAGAAGGTATAGGGGAGTTTCTTGCGCAGCCCGCCATAGTTCCGCATGTCCTGCTCGTGGTGCATACCGTGGATCACGGACCCCGCGCCCAGGAACAGCATCGCTTTGAAGAACGCATGGGTGAACAGGTGGAACATGGCAACGGAATAGACGCCGACGCCGGCCGCCACGAACATGTAACCCAGCTGCGAACAGGTCGAATAGGCGATGACCCGCTTGATGTCGTTCTGCACGAGGCCAACCGTCGCGGCAAAGAACGCCGTGGTCGCCCCGAGGAAGGTGATGAAGCCCGTGGCATGCGGCGCGAATTCCATCAGCGGCGACATGCGGCAAACGAGGAAGACACCCGCGGTCACCATGGTCGCCGCGTGGATCAGCGCCGACACCGGGGTCGGGCCTTCCATCGCATCCGGCAGCCAGGTGTGCAGGATCAGCTGCGCCGATTTGCCCATGGCGCCGATGAACAGCAGCAAAGCAACGACCTCAGCGGCATTCCATGTGCCCCAAAGGAAGGTCAGCTGCGTGTTCGCGATCTCCGGCGCAGCGGCAAAGATGTCGTCGAACCGGATCGAATCCGTCAGGAAAAACAGCGCAAAGATGCCAAGCGCAAAGCCGAAATCACCAACCCGGTTGACCACGAAGGCCTTGATCGCGGCGGCATTGGCACTCGGCTTGCGGTAGTAGAAGCCGATCAGCAGGTAGGACGCGACCCCCACGCCTTCCCAGCCAAAGAACATCTGAACAAGGTTGTCCGAGGTCACCAGCATGAGCATGGCGAAGGTGAAGAACGAAAGGTAAGCGAAGAACCGCGCGCGATAGCTCTCCTCGCCGTCCTTGAAGTTGTCGTCATGCGCCATGTAGCCAAAGGAGTACAGGTGCACGAGCGAGGACACCGTGGTCACCACGATCAGCATGATCGAGGTCAGGCGGTCGAGCCGGATCGACCAGTCCGTCGACAGCGATCCACTTTCGATCCAGCGCATGATCTGGATGTGCTGCGTCTCCGGTCCGTGGGTGAAGAAGACGATCCAGCTCAGGAAAGCCGCGAGGAACAGCAGACCGGTCGTGACATACTGCGCACCCTTGATCGAAATGAAGCGCCAGCCGAAACCGGCGATCAGGCTGCCCAACAGCGGGGCAAAGAGGATAATGGTTTCCATCTTGATTTCCTTCTCAGCCGTCAATCAGCGAGGCGATGGTCTGCGCCCCCTGCGGGTCGATCATTGGAAAGGGCACGAAAAGCAGCGCCGTCGCCACATAGCCCATTATGCTGTCAAAGCTGCCACCTGTGATCAGAAACAGGCCCGGTAAACCGATATTCGACATGCCCTATCCCTTCATCACGTTGACGTCTTCCACGGCAATGGTGCCGCGGTTGCGGAAGAAGCAGACGAGGATCGCAAGGCCAATAGCGGCCTCGGCGGCGGCGACGGTCAACACGAACAGCGTGAACACCTGCCCCGTCAGATCCCCGAGGTGGGTAGAAAAGGCGACAAGGTTGATGTTCACCGCCAAGAGCATCAATTCGATGCTCATCAGCAGGATGATCACGTTCTTGCGGTTCAGGAAAAGCCCGAAAATCCCGATGACGAACAGCACAGCCGCCACCGTCAGGTAATGTTCCAATCCGATCATCTCACGTCCCTCCGGGTCTCGCCCGATTGTCGTCTTTTACTCACGCGGTCCGCCTTGGCGATCCGCAGTCCCGGACCTGATCCGGGACCTCATCTCTTTTGCGCCTCAGACCCGAGCAGCCCGCCGCGCCTTCCACCAGCGCACAAGCGCCAGTCCCAGCACCGCCTTGATCACCCAAAGCGCCGCAATCCCGCCGACGCCCAGCAGCGCAATGCTGCCCTTGAGCGAGGCGATCAACCCCATCATTTCCGCGCCCCCGCCGAGTCAGGATAGAAAATCCGACACCCGCACAGAAAATCGACCCGGTCCTTCGGAAGTACCGGCACATCGCGGTCCGCCATACGCAGCGGCCAAACCGCCTCGTCGACATAAACTTCGCTCATCCCCTTGGCGATGTTCGACAGCGCCTTCACATCCTTGCCTTCGGTCAGGCTCAGCGTGCCGCCCGCACCGACCAGGGTATAGCGATCCCCGTCTTCGCCGCCGCAGGGACCCTCGACGCGGTTCTCGTTGTCGATCACCGCAGAGTTCAACCGGATCACTTCGCGTGTGCCACAATCGGCGACCAACGCCGACGTGACCTTGCCCTCGACGGTTTCGAGCACCTGGTAAAAACGCGCGCTGCCAAGGTCGATCGCGGGACCGCCCGAAAATGTGTCATGCACACCGCCATTCACGAACGAGCAATCCTTGCGGGTCACCACCGGCTTGCTCTTCATGCGCTGGTCATAGGCCTGGCGCAGGCGCTCATCCTCGCTGATCGGGTTGATGGAACAGGCCAAAGCCTGCCCCGCCGTCAAAACGGCGGCAGCCCCGATACAGCCAAGATATGTGAAGGCCGATGTCAACGGTTACAGCCCCTGTCCCGGTTTTACGTCCTTGAGCGCCATCTGCTGTTTCGGATCGCGCATGATCTGGCTCACGATGTCCTGCCGTTTCACACCCGCACGGTGGCGCAGCGTCAGGACGATTGCCCCGATCATCGCGACCAGCAGGATCAGTCCAGACAGCTGGAACAGCAGGAAATACTTGTCGTAAAGGATCAGCCCGAGCGCCGCCGTGTTGTGCACATCCGCCGGAATCGGGTTGGCCATCTGGTCCGCCGCGATCTCGGACGCTTCCCAGACGCCGAACGCCATGGCCAGCTGCATCAGGATCACAACGCCGATCAACAGGGCCAGCGGCATGTAGCGCGCCATCTCCGCCTTGAGCTCGGCGAAATCCACGTCCAGCATCATCACAACAAAGAGGAAGAGCACCGCCACCGCGCCGACATAGACAATGATCAGCAGCATGGCGACGAATTCCGCCCCCATGAGCACGAACATGCCCGCCGCCGACAGGAAGGCGAGGATCAGCCAGAGCACCGAATGCACCGGATTGCGGCTGATCACTGTGAACAGGCCCCCCGCAACAGCGCCAACGGCGAACAGGTAGAAGGCAAAGGCGATCATGTCTCTTCATCCTTTCTGTCTTCCATGACTGCCTTGGCCATATCCATGGCGCGGGTCATGGCAGGAATACCGGCGAACATCGACATCTGGGCGATGGTCTCGGCGATCTCTTCTTTGGAGGCACCGGCCTCCAGAGCGTGGCGCACGGTCATGCGGAACGGCGTCTCCGCCTGCGCGCCCTGCATGGTCAGCCCGGCGAGCGTCAGCAGCAGGCGGGTCTTTGCGTCAAGACCCTCCTTCGACATCCCCTTGCCGAACCACATTTCCATGGCGTCCTTCGGCATGGTCGGCCACATCTTCTCGAAGCCCTTGGGATCGAAAGAGGACAGTGCCGGATTGAAGGCCTTGGCCATCTCCTGCGCCTGCTCCATCATCAGCTCGAATGGCGTCTTGGGATCGCTCATGCCTCGGCCTCCTCGGCGTCGAACACCTCCATAGCGGCGTTCATTGCGTTGATCATGGCCGGGAAACCGCCATAGAGCGTCATCTGGAAGATGATCTCCGCGATCTCCTCCCGGCTCGCGCCAACCGCGCGGGCACTGGCAATGTTGACCTTGAGCTGCGGCCGGGTCTGGCCACCAAGCGCGGTCAGCGCCGCCACCGTCGCCAGCAGGCGCGTCTTCTCGTCAACACCGCCACGGGCATAGAACTGGCCATAGGCCACATCCACGATGGTCCGGGACAGCCCCGGAACCAGCGCGTCGTAACGATCACGCAGAGCGTCCTCCATCCCGGGATTGACCTGTTCGGAGAGGGTCTTCCCGCGGGCGTAGGTGTCGGTATGCGGCGCGTCAAGGCTCATCGGTAGGGTGCATCCAACTCGAGGTTGCGGGCGATCTCGGCTTCCCAGCGGTCACCGTTCGCCAGCAGCTTGTCCTTGTCATAGAACAGCTCTTCGCGCGTCTCCGTCGCAAACTCGAAGTTCGGCCCTTCGACGATGGCATCCACCGGGCAGGCTTCCTGGCAGAAGCCGCAATAGATGCACTTGGTCATGTCGATGTCATAACGCGTGGTGCGGCGGCTGCCATCCTCGCGCGGCTCGGCGTCAATGGTGATCGCCTGCGCCGGGCAGATCGCCTCGCAGAGTTTGCAGGCAATGCAGCGCTCTTCGCCGTTGGGATAGCGACGCAGCGCGTGTTCGCCGCGGAACCGCGGGCTCAAAGGCCCCTTTTCATGCGGATAGTTCAGCGTCGCCTTGGGCGCGAAGAAGTACTTCAGGCCAAGGCGGAAGCCTTCGATGAAATCGAACAGCAGGAAATACTTGGCCCTGCGGGCGTAGTCGGTATTTGCCATGTCGTTACCCTCCCGTGGTCCAACGGGCGTATGCCCCGAAGAACCAGTCGAATTTTGCAGCAAAGGCGACGAAAACCACCCACACGAGGCTGAACGGAAGGAAGACCTTCCAACCAAGGCGCATCAGCTGGTCATAGCGGTAGCGCGGGGTGATCGCCTTCACCATGGCGAAGATGAAGAAGAAGAAGGCCATCTTGGCGACCATCCACAGCACGCCGTCCGGCAGGCCGGGGATCGGCGAGAGCCAGCCGCCGAAGAACAGCAGCGAGGTCAGCGCGCACATCAGGAAGATGGCGATGTATTCGCCCGCCATGAACAGCAGGAAGGGCGTCGCCGAATATTCCACCTGGTAACCCGCCACCAGTTCCGATTCCGCTTCGGGAAGGTCGAAGGGCGGGCGGTTGGTTTCGGCCAGGGCGCTGATGAAGAACAGGAAAACCATCGGGAAGTGCGGCAGCCAGTACCACGAGAAAAACCCGAAAGAGCCATCCTGCGCCCGAACGATGTCGCCGAAATTCATCGAGCCGGTGGAGATGATCACGCCGATGATGATCAGGCCGATGCTGACCTCATAAGAAATCATCTGCGCCGCCGAGCGCAGCGAACCAAGGAAGGGATATTTCGAGTTCGAAGCCCAGCCGCCCATGATCACGCCATACACCTCCAGCGAGGACATCGCGAAGACATAGAGAATGGCAACGTTGATGTTGGAAATCACCCAGCCATCGTTGAACGGGATCACCGCCCAGACGATCACCGCCAGGACAAAGCTGGTCATCGGTGCCAGCATGAAGACGGGACGATCCGCCCCCGCCGGGATAACCACCTCTTTGACAACGTATTTCAGCGCATCGGCAACGGACTGAAGGATGCCGAAGACACCCACCACGTTCGGCCCCCGGCGCATCTGCACCGCCGCCCAGATCTTGCGGTCCCCGTAGACGAGAAACAGCAGGGAAACCATCACAAAGCCCAACACCGCAAGGCATTGCGCAAAGATGATCACCAGTGTGCCCAGAGGCGTGGTAAAGAAGTCGGCCATCAGATCCTCACACCATCGGTATTCCGTTTTCGGCACAGGCCAGCGCGACGACTTCCGCGTCGATGGTCCTCAGCCCTTCGGGCAACGCCGCAGAGATGGTATACACCGCATCCCCCCGCCACAGGCCGCCCTCTTCATTCACATTCGTGCGCAGGTGCCGGGCAAAGCCATAGCCCCGGATCAGCGCATATTGCGCCGCGGCGCACTCCGCATACTCCGCGACATCGTCCTGCCCCCGCGCCCCGCGCATCGTCACGTCAAACTGCACCAGATCGCCTTCGAGAAGGCGCGTCTCGATTCCCTCGTAGACCGGGGCAAAAGTCCCCGCCTGCGGCGCGGGCGTGCAGGCAGAAAGCCCGCTCGCCAGCGCCATCAGGCTTATGAGAAGGGTGCCGCGCAAGATCACTCGGCCGCCAACGGGGCATTCGCCCGGTCCTTGGCGGTCTTCGACAGCTCCGCCATCAGAGTCGAGGCCCGTGCGATCGGATTGGTCAGCCAGAAATCCTTGATGACATAGCGGAAGTCGGCGTCGCCGAGCGTGCCGGCCGGTTCGGCCTGCCACGCGTTCTCGGGCACCGTGTCGATCTGCGCCAGATGCGGCACGTCCTTGACCAGGGCCTGACGCAGCTGCGCAAGGCTGTCCCATGGCAGCGTCGCGTCCATCTCCCCGGACAGCGCCCGCAGGATCGCCCAGTTTTCCTTGGCCTCGCCCGGTGCAAACCCGGCGCGCAGCGCCAGCTGCGGACGGCCTTCGGTGTTGACGAACAGGCCCTGCTCCTCGGTGTAGGCCGCGCCCGGCAGGATCACATCGGCACGATGCGCGCCGCGATCGCCGTGCGAGCCTTGATAGATCACAAACGCACCCTCGCCGATCTCCACCTCGTCCGCGCCAAGGTTATAGATCACGTCGGCTTCGTTGACCGCGTCCATGCCGCGCTCGTTGACCGCGCCCACATCCAGCGCACCGACACGGGCGGCGGCGGTGTGAAGGACCATGAATTTCGAATGGCCCGCCTCTGCGGTCTGCATCGCAGTGCCCAGAACGGCGGCGCCATCGGCCTCCGTCAAAGCGCCCTGACCGATGATCATCACACCCTTGACGCCGTCCTTGTCGGAATGGTCCTGCTTGGCCACCCAATCGAGCGCGCCGCGCCCGGTGCCAAGCTCGATCACGTCATAGGTCAGATCGACCGGCGCGCCGATCCGCGCCACCTTGGCGCCGCGCGCCCAGGCCTTGCGAATGCGCGCGTTCAGAACCGGCGCCTCTTCGCGCGGGTTGGTGCCGATCAGCAGGATCATCTCCGCCTCGTCGATATCCTCGATCGCGGCAGTGCCGACATAGGCAGACCGGTTCCCGGCGGGCAGCTTTGCCCCGTCGGTGCGCGATTCGACCACGCCGCCCTGCCCCTCGATCAACGCCTTGAGACTGTAGACCGCCTCGACCGGCGCCAGATCACCGACGATCCCGGCAAGGTTCTTGGCCCCCTTGATCGCCTCTGCGGCCTTGGCCAGAGCCTCGCCCCAGCTTGCAGGGCGCAGCTTGCCGTTCTCGCGCACGTAAGGTTTGTCGAGCCGCTGACGACGCAGCCCGTCCCAGACAAAGCGCGTCTTGTCGGAAATCCATTCTTCGTTCACGCCGTCATGGTTGCGCGGCAGGAAGCGCATGACTTCGCGTCCCTTCGTATCCACCCGGATCGACGAGCCAAGCGCATCCATCACGTCGATGGATTCAGTCTTGGTCAGCTCCCAGGGGCGCGCGGTAAAGGCATAGGGCTTGGAGACCAGCGCGCCCACCGGGCACAGGTCGATGATATTGCCCTGCAGGTTCGAATCGAGCGTCTGCCCGAGATAGCTGGTGATCTCCGCATCCTCGCCGCGCCCGGTCTGGCCCATCTGGGTGATGCCGGCCACTTCGGTGGTGAACCGCACGCACCGGGTGCAGGAGATGCAGCGCGTCATGTGTGTCTCGACCAGCGGACCAAGGTCCAGATCGGTCACCGCCCGCTTGGGTTCGCGGAACCGCGAGAAATCGACGCCATAGGCCATGGCCTGATCCTGCAGGTCGCATTCGCCGCCCTGATCGCAGATCGGGCAATCCAGCGGGTGGTTGATCAGGAGAAACTCCATCACCCCCTCGCGCGCCTTCTTCACCATGGGCGAATTGGTCTTCACAACCGGCGGCTGGCCTTCCGGGCCGGGGCGCAGATCGCGCACCTGCATGGCGCAGGAGGCCGCAGGCTTCGGCGGTCCGCCGACCACCTCGACCAGGCACATGCGGCAGTTGCCTGCAATCGAAAGGCGTTCGTGGTAGCAAAAACGCGGCACCTCGATACCCGCCTGCTCGCAGGCCTGGATCAGGGTCATCGCCCCGTCCACCTCCAGCTCATTGCCATCAATGATGATCTTGCGCAAATCGGACATGCCCGAGCCCTTCAGTTACAGTGCCTAGGGACGGCCCCGGATCGCCGATATCAAGTGCAGGCAATGCGGGCCGCGGTCGGGCGGGTTCTAACGCGGCTGAAGCCAAGACACCAGCGTATATCCACACCAAAGCCGTGAAAAATCGACGCGGATACGGGGTTTTAAATGCATTTTGATGAATGCGTCACCCCAGATGCGCCGCAGTGCCGCATCAAAAAGCCCGCCGGACTGCGTGAGTCTGCGGCGGGCCTTTTCCTGACCTGTTTTCTCGGTCTTGCACCGATCTCAGCGCAACAGCACGCCGATTGCCGTGCCCTTGTCAATCTGCGTTTCGCCAAAGGCGCAGAGCGACGCGCCGTCCCCGGCATTCACCCCCTGCGACGCAAGATAGGCCGTCGCCTTCGCCCGCATTCGCGCCTTCTCGTCCTTGGAGGTCACGTAATCCTCGATTTCGTCATCGGAATACCCCAGCGCCCCGGCGCGGGATTTCAGCGCATTGATCGTTGTATAGGCCTTGATCATCCGGGCATTGATATCATCGCAGGTCTTGCGGATCTCATCGGCAATCGCGATGGCCATCAACGCATTGTCGATCTCCGCCACGTCACGCAACGCCGGTTTCGCCGCCAACGGACCGGCCGCCATTACCGCCCCGAGGGCCAGCGCAACGGCGCGTTTGGGAATCAGGCGCATCGGGTCGCCTCCTTGCAGGATACTCATGCCTGCAGATGTGATGCGGGGTGGCTGTTATGCAATAGCAGCCACCCCAAACCATTGACTCGCAGCGTATTTTCGCCGGCTCTGGCGCACTCCGCCCGGATTATTTATCCTCGCAGGTGCCGCGAAAGATCAGAGTGTCATTGTCGATCTGCATCGCCTCGCGCGGCGTGTCGGGACCACTGTCCCAGACGATATCGGACGTGCCGAAATAGCGGATGCAATGCTGGATACCCTCGTAGCGCGCCGCCTCGATTGCGCCATCGAAAGACTTGGACACCGGCTTGGCCGTCGCCACGAAGGACTGCCGGTCGCCGCGCGGCGCCTTGGCCGTGCCGCGAAAGCGCTGGCCGTCGAACACTTCAGGGTTCTGGGCAAAACCGAACCGGTCCCGGATGCTGCTGCACCCGGCCAGCGACAGCGCCAGAACCCCCATCAGAATGACCCGCATCATCGCCCTGCTCCCTCGCACTTTTTTGTCTGTGTCTGGAGCAAAAACGCCCCCGTTTCTCCGGGCGCAGTGTCTTCTCTCTGGCCCGAATGGTCAAGCGGTCCAGCCCCGCGTTCAGCCAAAGAAGAGCCAGGTCATCAGCAAGATCCCCGCGACCACGCATCCGCTCTTGACCAAGCCTTTCGGGTTCACACCGCTGCGCAGGGTCTGTCGCGGCGCACAGACCAACCCGCAGCGCAGGCAAGCGGCCCCCTGGGGATAGGGGCAGGTGCCGCATCTCGGGCAGCTGTCCGGGTGAACCAACTCGTTTGCTTCATAGTCGAACATCTCACCTGTCCTCGCTCTCGCGAGGCAAAGGACAGGACTTATTCGTTGAATTTATGAAGACATTGGGGGCTTTCGGTGTCATCCGTGGCGGCTGACCACAGGAGCGCGACGCCAGCCCCGCAAAACAAGAACGGCCCGCAAAAGGGCGGGCCGCGTTGATATCATCGCGTTTACGGTCCGGGAACGTCCGGCAGTTTACTCCGCCGCGACGGCGCTCATCTTGCCGGTCTTCTGCGCCTTGATTCGATCCTCGATCTCGTCGCGGAAGTTGCGAATGAGGCCCTGGATCGGCCAGGCCGCCGCATCGCCAAGCGCACAGATCGTGTGGCCCTCGACCTGCTTGGTCACGTCCCACAGCATGTCGATCTCTTCGGGATCGGCGTTGCCCTGAACCAGACGATCCATCACCCGCATCATCCAGCCGGTGCCCTCGCGGCACGGCGTGCACTGGCCACAGCTCTCGTGCTTGTAGAACTTCGACAGCCGCCAGATCGCCTTGATGATATCCGTCGACTGATCCATCACGATCACCGCCGCCGTACCAAGCCCCGAGCCGAGCTCGCCGCGCAGGTAATCGAAATCCATCACCGCATCGCGCATCTTCTCGCCGCGCACGCAGGGCACGGAGGAGCCGCCGGGAATGACCGCCTTGAGGTTGTCCCAGCCGCCTCGAATCCCGCCGCAATGCTTTTCGATCAGCTCTTCGAAAGAGATGCTCATCTCTTCCTCGACCACGCAGGGGTTGTTCACATGGCCGGAGATCGCGAACAGTTTCGTGCCCGCGTTGTTCTGACGGCCAAAGCCGGAAAACCACTCCGGACCACGGCGCAGGATCGTCGGCACAACCGCGATCGATTCCACGTTGTTCACCGTCGTCGGGCAGCCATAAAGCCCGGAGCCCGCCGGGAACGGCGGCTTCATGCGCGGCATCCCCTTCTTGCCCTCAAGCGATTCCAGCAACGCGGTTTCCTCGCCGCAGATATAGGCGCCCGCCCCGTGGTGCAGATACAGGTCGAAGTCCCAATCGGACCCGGCGGCATTCTTGCCCAGCAGGCCCGCGTCATAGGCCTCGTCAATCGCCGCCTGCAGCGCTTCTTTCTCGCGGATGTATTCGCCGCGAATATAGATGTAACAGGCATGCGCCTGCATCGCGAAACTGGCAATCAGGCAACCTTCGATCAGCGTATGCGGATCGTGGCGCATGATCTCGCGGTCCTTGCAGGTGCCCGGCTCCGATTCGTCCGCATTCACAACAAGATAGGCCGGACGACCGTCCGATTCCTTGGGCATGAAAGACCATTTCAGACCGGTCGGGAAACCCGCGCCGCCCCGGCCCCGAAGACCGGAGGCTTTCATCTGGTCGATGATCCAGTCGCGACCCTTTTGAATGATTCCGGCGGTGCCGTCCCAGTGCCCACGCTTCTTTGCGCCATCGAGGGTGCGGTCGTGCATCCCATAGAGGTTGGTAAAGATGCGGTCCTTGTCCTGAAGCATGCTATTCGTCCTGTTTCTCGCGGCGCGAACGCCAGAGTCCGTAAATCATCCAGATCGCCCAACCGAAGGCGGCCACCGCAGCCAGGTCGAACAACGCAAGCGTCCGCGTCGTCCAGCCCATCGCCGCGCCAATGGCATTGATGACGATCCAGGCAACACCGGTTCCGGCGATCAACAGCGCAATCTTGCGCCCGGTTTTCTGCTCGTCCGATGTTGCCTGTGTCATTGCCTCTGCCCGTTACCCTTTGGCGGTTGTTTTGTCTACGGCATTGCCGGTGTTTGAACTTGTTTTCGCAGTCTCGGCAGGGGCTTTCGGGGCCGCCGCCTGAGCCTCTGCGGGCTTGGCCGCCGGAGCCGGGGCAGGTTTCGCCGCCTGCGTCTGGGCCGGTTTCGCTGCCGCAGCAGATGCAGGCTTCGCCGCCTGCGTCGGAGCAGTTTTGGCCGCCGGAGCAGATGCAGGTTTCGCTGCCTGTGCCGGGGCCGTTTTGGCCGCCGGAGCGGCTGCAGGTTTCGCTGCCTGCGTCGGGGCAGGTTTCGCTGCCGGAGCAGATGCAGGTTTCGCCGCCGGGGTCTTGGCCGCCGCTGGCGCTTTTGCCGGGACCGCTTTTGCCGCCGGAGCCTTGCGTGTCGCCGTTTTGCGTGTGGGCGCCTTGGCCGCCGGGGCCTTGGCCGCAGGCGCCTTGGCCGGAGCAACCGCAGCCTTTGCAGCCACTGGCACCGCAACATCCCGGCGCATCACACGCGCCACACTCAGCGGCATGTCCAAAGCCGCCTGCGTCATGACGTAATTCATCTCGATCACCATTTCGGCCTGCTTGGCCCAAAATTCGATCAAGGCGCCGAAGTCCGGCGTCATCGGGTTGGTAAATCTGGAGGTCTTCATGGTCACGTATCCGTTCCCGTCCTTTGGTGAAACACGGAACACCCGCGTTCTTCAAAGATGCCGCTCCTCCCAGGCGACACCACACTCAAGGCCTCGCACAGCCCACAGACTGGTGCAAGGCCCCCTCTCGTCGCAGGGCCTGGGCCGCTTTGCGTGCCCTTCCCCATCGTTTTTCCCGTTCCGCGCCCCGATGTGATCCGCAGGCGCGGCCCGTCAGTAAACCTTGCCGTCTTCGACGCGCTGCGAAAACTCCGTCTCGCCGCCCGCCGCGAGGATTTTTGCCTGGCCAACCCAATCGTCGCGCGTCGCCCGGCCTTTGAACCCGACGAGATTGGCATCAATCCACGCCAGCTCATCCGCAGACCATGCGGCAATCTGATCGAAGTGATAGATCCCCAGATCGTTGCACAGAGTCTCAAGCTTCGGCCCGATCCCCTTGATTTCCTTGAGATTGTCGGCACCGCCATCGCGGGGCGCAGACATCATGTCGGGCTTTTTGCCCTCGTCATCGCCCTCGACGACACCATCGCCATCGCGGTCGACCTTGTCCTCTGCCGCGCCCGACGGGGCGGGATCGCCGCCCTCATAGCGCCAGCTGCCCTTGCGCGTGGCCAATTCTTCCGTACCTGCCAAAGGCTTGGACGGTTTGATCGTCGGCCCGGCGGCGTCAGAGCCGCTATTGCTCTCATCAGGGGCCGTCGCTTGCGCCGTTTCGGCTTTCTCGGTCTCGGCCGCAGGCTCATCTGCCACTGCCGACTCCGCTGCAGGTTCATCCGCCGCAGCAGGTTCATCCGCCGCAGCAGGTTCATCCGCCGGAGCGGGCGCAGCAGGCGCTTCACGCGGCGCCGCAGGCTCGGGCGCCGCCACCGCCCCACCGACCGCCTCTGCAACAGCCGCGGTAGGCGTATCTTCCAAAGAGGCCGTGCCGGACTTGCAGAACATCCAGGTAAACAGAAGGCCCAGACCCACGGCCACCAAAATCCCGATCAGGAGCGATGCGACAAACCCCCGATCCGCCAGCGAAATGTTCAACAAGAAGCTGAAAAGACCCACGGCCCCCGCAACGCTCCAACATTTCATCGTACAGCTTCCGGTCTGGTTACTCATCGGATCACTCCCCTATTCCGAGTTGCGAATGCCTCAGTCGTAGACATCCCCCTTCTTGACCCGATTAGAAAACTCGGTTTCCGCGCCAGACGCCAGCGTTTTTGCCTGCGAAACCCACTCGTCGCGCGTCACACGGCCCTTGAAGCCCTCCAGATTGGCATCGACCCAAGCCACTTCCTCCGCGCTCCACGCCGCGATCTGATCGAAGTGATAGAAGCCAAGACTGTTGCAGAGCTGCTCCAACTTCGGGCCTATCCCCTTGATTTGCTTGAGGTCATCGGCCTTGCCGCCCTTCGGCGCATCCAGCGTCGCTGGCTTGCTGCCCACATCTTCGCCGCTGTTCTCGCCCCCGGAAGCCGCAGCCGCCGTGCCGGCATCTGCTGCTTTGGTCTTAGACGAGGCATCAGACGTGGCCTTTGCCGGCTCGTCCTTGCTTTCGGGCAGAGCCTTGGAGGTTGCAGGCGCTTCGCGCTCGTCGACGCCGGTCGCATCCGCCGGACGGCCCGACGCCGGACGCGGTTCCTTCACGCGCTCGCCGGTGGTGGTCATCTCGGACGCATTGCCCCAAGGCGCGCGCAGCGGCACTTCGGTGCCGTCGATGCGCTTGACCGTGTCGCCGATATCCGTCGCCAACTGCGCCGAGGCATTCAGCTTGATCGAGGCATTCACAAATTCGGTCAGCGAGGTGATCCCGCTCTTCGGCTCGGAGGCAAACCGCCCGTTTTGCGGGCCCACCTGCGGCACTTCCCCCCGCGACAGCGCATCAATCAGCGCGCCCAGGGACTCCGCCGTCAGATCTTCGTAATAATCCTTGCCGATCTGCGCCATGGGCGCATTGGTGCAGGCCCCAAGGCACTCCACCTCCTCCCAGGAAAACTTGCCGTCGGCGCTGAGCGTGTGCGGCTTTTCGGCGATCTTTTCCTTGCAGACCGCAATCAGGTCCTCGGCGCCGCAGATCAGGCAGGACGTGGTCCCGCAGATCTGGATATTGGCCACGGACCCAACCGGTTGCAGCTGGAACATGAAGTAGAAGGACGCCACTTCGAGCACCCGCATATAGGGCATGCCAAGCATTTCGGCCACGCCTTCGATCGCGGGCCGGGTGAGCCATCCCTCCTGCTCCTGTGCCCGCCACAGCAGCGGGATCACCGCGCTGGCCTGACGACCGGCGGGGTATTTCGTCATTTGCGCTTCGGCCCAGGCCAGGTTGTCCGGGGTGAAGGCAAAGCTGTCAGGTTGTTCTTTGTGCAAACGGCGCAGCATCGGGCACAGTCTCCGAAAGTTGTGCGCCGCCAGCCGGGCGGCGCAATCATGTCAGTCTCAGGCTTCCGGCGCGGGCGCCGGGGCAGCCGTTGGGGCACAGGCACCGACCACCGACCGCACGCCGCCACTCGGCAGCGGCACCGCCTGCTCGCGCTGTACCTTGTATTGGGCAATCTCGATCAGTTTCTCGCGGGTCATCCCGGTCTGAAGCTCGACCGGGAGATAATGCGACTCCGTCGACAGCTCGCAGCCAATGGAGGCCACCGCCGTGTCGAACTTCATCAGATCCTCTTCGGTCACCCCCTCGGGAAGCATACAACCGGCAAGCAATGGCACCGCAGCCAGGCTCAAGATCGCTCTTTTCATTCCAATTCCTCGCAGCTGTCGCGTTATTCTCAGTCCTGCGCAGCCCGGGGCCGCCGCCAATCTCACCTGTCGATCTCCCCGAACACCACGTCCATGGTGCCGATGATCGCCGCCACATCGGCCAGCTGGTGGCCTTTGGACACGTGATCCATCGCCTGCAGATGCAGGAAACCGGGCGCGCGCAGCTTGGCGCGGTACGGCTTGTTGGTGCCGTCAGAGACGAGATAGACGCCAAACTCGCCCTTCGGCGCCTCGACAGCGGCATAGATCTCGCCCGCCGGGACCTTGAAGCCTTCGGTGTAGAGTTTGAAATGGTGGATGAGCGCCTCCATGGAGGTCTTCATGTCCGACCGCGACGGCGGCGTCAGCTTGCCCCGCGCCAGCACATCGCCCTGCCCTTCGGGCGCGCGCAGTTTGGCAATGGCCTGATGAATGATGC
Organism: Pacificoceanicola niger; assembly: GCF_048553275.1. NCBI lineage: Bacteria > Pseudomonadati > Pseudomonadota > Alphaproteobacteria > Rhodobacterales > Roseobacteraceae > Pacificoceanicola > Pacificoceanicola niger. Next base: position 236,640 of record NZ_JBLZMW010000002.1, on the reverse strand, counting down.
TGACCGACTGGCGCATCTCCTCCATCCGGCACAGATAGCGGTCATAGCAGTCCCCGTTCTTGCCCACCGGGATCTGGAAGTCGAATTCATCATAACATTCATAGGGTTGCGCCCGGCGCAGATCCCATGCAAGACCGCTGCCCCGCACCATGACACCGGAGAACCCCCAGTCGTTGATCTCTTCCTCGGAGATAACGCCGATATCGCAGTTGCGCTGCTTGAAGATACGGTTTTCGGTCAACAGGCCGTCGATATCGTCCAGCACCCTGGGGAATTCGTTCGCCCAGGTTTCCATATCGTCCAGCAGCCCGTTGGGCAGATCCTGATGCACGCCGCCGGGCCGGAAGTAGGCCGCATGCAGACGCGCCCCGCAGGCGCGCTCATAGAATACCATGAGCTTTTCACGCTCTTCAAAGCCCCAGAGCGGCGGCGTCAGCGCGCCCACGTCCATGGCCTGCGTCGTGACGTTCAGCAGGTGGTTGAGCACCCGGCCGATCTCGCAGAACAGCACCCGGATCAGGCTGGCGCGGCGCGGAATCTCGATCCCGCAGAGCCGCTCGATGGCCAGGCACCAGGCATGTTCCTGGTTCATCGGCGCGACGTAATCGAGCCGGTCGAAATACGGCAGGTTCTGCAGGTAGGTCCGGCTCTCCATGAGCTTTTCCGTACCCCGGTGCAGCAGGCCAATATGTGGGTCCGCCCGCTCCACGATCTCGCCATCCAGCTCCAGAACCATCCGAAGCACCCCGTGCGCCGCAGGGTGCTGCGGGCCGAAGTTGATGTTGAAATTGCGGATCTTCTGCTCACCCGTCAGGGTGTCATCGAAACCTTTGGAGCCGTCCATCGTCTGAAACCCCTATCCTTGCATCCGAATGCCGTGCAAAAGCCCGGCCAGTGTGCGTGTTGTGCCGGTCATGTGTCAGGCACCCTCATAATTGCGTTGCCAGCGCTCCGGCAAGGCACCAAATTTGGCCGCCATCGCGTCGTATTGTGGCGCCAGCCGCCGTCGCGCCTCCGCCATGAGCGCCGGGTCCGGCGTAAACGCCGCTTTGCTGTGCGAATTGACCGACCGCGCCAGGTCAGCGCTGCGCCGTTCAATCCCGAGGAACCCCGTCAACCGGTCAATCTCGGCCTGATCAAACAGCGTCTCATAAAAGAAATAGGCGATCTTGTCCGACGGAACTGCCGCTTCGAGCGCCGTGATCGTCCGATCATATTGCGAGCGCTCAAGGCACAGCTCGCAATCATCCTCAAGCGTGATCTCAAGCAGGCGGTTGAAGCTGTCGGTGTCGATCGGCTTGCCGCTGCGGATCGGATAGAGGTAGGAGATGGCCGAAACCATCCGCTCCAGTGGGTCGCGCATCACGAAGAAAAACCGCGTGTTCGCCGAAAGCCGGTCCATTTCCCGGAACGTCTCGCTGTCCAGCAACGCATATTCCGGGGTCAGTTCACCGACCGCGCGCTGCCCGTTCCAGCCATCAAAAAGCATGTCCGCATAGGCCTCATGCGGCGGCAGGCCGCCACTGGTCAGCACCTGATGCCACCGCGACCAATTCCGCTCCTGCTGGCGATGCCGCGCCGGGGCCAGATAGCGCCGCGCCACATGCTGCAGTCCGCGCCGCGCCTGCCGTCCCGCGACACGATCATGGGTGACCCGGATGAACGGCGGGCGCGCCGTATCCCAGTAGTGCAGCTCCTTCACAAAGCCCGGCACCAGGACCTCCGGGTGCCCCGACAGATAGTCATGCACCCAGCTGGTGGCCGCCTTCTGTGCACCAATCCCGAAAAACAGGCATTCGGGTCTGGCAAAGCGCGGATCGACGGCCCCCGCCGCATGCGGGCGCTGCCATCCGCCGGGCTGTCCCGGCGGCACCGAGAGGCCGGACCGCGCGGGCGCAACATCCGGATACAGATCGACGATCGGTGCCCGACTGGACTCCGCGTCAAACGTCTCGGATGTGGCGGACATTTCAGCCAATCGCCGTCCTTCTCTCACTCTTCGCGCCCGGTCCGGCGCTTTCGAATACACGGGAGACGGGCGTCATGCCCACTCACCGTCAAGACCCATTTTCTTCGGGCCGCACAAGGCTACCGTCCGGATGGCTGCCTCTGCGAACAAGGGAACCGCACAGAACCCGGCCACCCTTCTTGATAGTCCGTACCGGGGCAAATTCCGGAAAACCGGCAACGGCTCCGCTTGCCCCGGACCCATCAGCCCTTCGCTTCCGTCTTCTCGTCGCCGGGCAGGATGTAGGTCGCCCCTTCCCACGGGGACATGAAATCGAACTGGCGGTATTCCTGAACCAGCTTCACCGGCTCATAGACCACCCGCTTCTGCTCTTCGTCATAGCGCACCTCGGTATAGCCCGTGGTCGGGAAATCCTTGCGCAGCGGATGACCGCGAAAGCCATAATCCGTCAGGATACGCCGCAGGTCCGGATGTCCGGTGAAGATCACCCCGAACATGTCAAAGACTTCCCGCTCGAACCAGTTCGCCGAAGGGTGCACCGACACGATCGACGGGACCATCTCCTCCTCGCGGATCGACACCCGCAGGCGGATGCGCTGGTTCTGATACATCGACAGGAAGTGATACACCACGTCGAAGCGCTTCGGACGCTCGGGGTGATCCACCCCGGTGATATCCACGAGGCTGGTGAACTTGCAGGTCGAATCCGTCTTCAGGAACTCCACCAGACCCCGGATATTCGCCGGGGCCACGTTCATCGTCAGCTCATCACGCTCGACCGAATAGTCGATGATGCAATCCGGACGCTTCTGTTTGATGTGTTCGCCAAGGTTGTTCATCGTACCAGCGTCCCCGTTCTGCGGATCTTCTTCTGAAGCGCCATGATGCCGTAAAGCAGCGCCTCCGCCGTCGGCGGGCAGCCGGGCACATAAACGTCCACCGGCACGATCCGGTCACAGCCGCGCACCACCGAATAGCTGTAGTGGTAATAACCGCCGCCATTCGCGCAGGAGCCCATGGAAATCACGTAACGCGGCTCCGGCATCTGGTCGTAGACCTTGCGCAGCGCCGGGGCCATCTTGTTGGTCAGGGTGCCCGCCACGATCATCAGGTCCGACTGGCGCGGAGAGGCGCGCGGCGCCGTGCCGAACCGCTCCATGTCATAGCGCGGCATGGCGGTGTGCATCATCTCCACGGCGCAGCAGGCCAGACCAAAGGTCATCCAGTGCAGGGAGCCGGTGCGCGCCCAGTTGATGATGTCCTCGGTCGAGGTGAGCAAAAACCCCTTGTCCTGCAACTCGCGGTTCAGGGTCTGCGTGGCGACTTCCTTGTCGGGACCCGCCGTATTGACTCCGGCCATCACTCCCATTCGAGCGCTCCCTTTTTCCATTCATAGGCAAAGCCAGCGGTCAGAACCCCGAGGAACACCATCATCGACCAGAAGCCCACCATGCTGATGTTCTTGAACGCCACCGCCCAGGGGAAGAGGAAGGCGATTTCCAGATCGAAGATGATAAACAGGATCGACACGAGGTAGAAGCGCACGTCGAACTTCATCCGGGCATCGTCAAAGGCGTTGAACCCGCACTCATAGGCCGAAACCTTTTCTGGATCGGGGTTGCGCACCCCAAGCACCATGGCGGCAAGGATCAGAATGACGCCAAGGCCGATGGCAATGGCCAGAAAAACGAGGATGGGAAGGTATTCCCGCAGCATCTCTTCCACGAGGCGGCTCCTTCAATGTGGCATGCGCATGGCTCTGCGCGGCTTGCGGTCTGACTTATCGCTCCGCGCGAGCCGGGTCAACAAGCCAGCCCCATATTCCAATCCCTCCGGTTGCTCGCCCTGCCCGGTTTTTCAGCGCAATTCTCCGAGTTTCGTCAGAAGGATAGCCCCCGGCACACAGGCCGGGCCGATTCCCGCCGCGCCGATACGTCACGCCCGCGCGCCGCGCTCCCTCCCGGCAGGCCGGGTCTGGCGCGGCGCCCCGCGCCTCAGCCCCAGCCCGAGACCACCATCACATAGCCCGCCAGGGCCGCCATCACCAGCGTCACCGGCCCCCACACCGCCCGCTCCCGTGCGCTCGGCGTGATCCAGTTCAGCACAGACGTTCCGCACGACAGCAGCAACGCCGCCCAGCCGGTCCAGCGCGGCCAGTCCAGCCCCGGAAACCCCGCCGCGCTCACGATCGCCAGTGCCTGCAGGACCACAACCGGGACCGACAGCGCCGCGATCACCCGGCCTTTCATCGCCAGCGCGCCTTCGGTCTGCCCGCCCTGCGTATAGGCCCCAAGCGGCGCGCCCGCGATCAAGGCGATCTGAAAGAACACGATGGCCAGACAGCCCGTTGCATAAAGATGCGCAATCTGTGTCAGCATCGACCCTCTGCTCCCGTCTCTGTCGGCTCTTGCGCAGATTAACCAATTCTGCCGCCACGTCATCCTGCTCCGCCGCCGAAACGCCGGGAATGAAACAGTCCCCAAAGGCAATTGGTACAAAACTCGCGGAGAATCGTACCAAACGCCGGTGAATATGCTCCCCGGACAGGTTAACCTCTGTCACAGCCTATCCGGGCCGCGCCGGGCCACCACAAGATATGGCCCCCAAGAGAGCCGTGCGCAGGCTTAACCCCATCGCGCGCGCCGTTAACGACAGGCCTTGCCGAAAAACGGCTTAACGAGCCCAGGGCGCAGGCCGTTTTTCCAGAAAAGCGCCAATGCCTTCAAGGGCTTCCTCGGTTTCCCAGCGGGCCGAAAGCGCGTCGATGGCCATCTCGACCGTTTCGCGCGCCACCGATCCCGAAAGCTGCCGCAAGAGCCGCTTGGCATCGCGCACCGCCCCCGGTGCGCAGCTCAGGTAGGGCGCCACCTCCGCCTCAACCGCCGCGTCCAGCTCCTCCGCCGCCACGGCCCGCGTCAAAAGCCCCAGCCGCACCGCCTCCTCGGCCTCGAAAACCCGTGCGTTCATAAAGACTTGCGCGGCGTTCCTCGCGCCCATGCGCTGCACCACATACGGCCCGATATTGGCCGGGATAAGCCCCAGTTTCACCTCCGTCAGAGCCATTTTTGCCGTCGCCACCCCGATGGTCACGTCACAAACAGAGGCCAGCCCGACGCCGCCGCCAAAGGCATTGCCCTGCACCCGCCCGATCAACGGCTGCGGCAAGTCATACAGCGCGCCCAAGGCGTTCGCGATCCGGGCACTCTCCGCCCGCCGGGTCCGCGCATCCATGCCAAACTGCGCGCGCATCCACGCCAGATCGCCCCCGGCACAGAACGTCCGCCCCTTCGCCGCCAGGACGACAACCCGGATATTATCCTCTTTTGCCAAGGCCTTGGCAGAGGTCTCCAACTCTTCCATCATCTGCGCCGAAAGCGCATTGTGCTTCTCTTCGCGCGCCAGCCAAAGCGTGGCCACGCCGCGCCCGTCCCGCTCAATCTCGATCAACTCAGCCATCCCCGGCCCTCCATCTCTGCCCTGATCCGCGTCACCGCCTCCGCTGCGCTCAACCTTGCCGTATCGACCCGTAGGGCGCCCTCGAATGGTTCATAGTCTCGTGCCAAAACGTCTTTCCAATCAGGCAGTTGAACGCCTTTCGGCGCGTCTCGCCGCATCTCCACCCGGCGCCGGTGCAGGTCCGGATTCGAACAGATCACCTCAACATCGAGATGCCCCGCCCCTGTCCGCCGCGCTGGCTCCCGCCACCCACGCCGTGTCAATTCGATCGGATTGACGCAATCGGCCACGACACAGAAGCCCTGCTCCAGCGCTGCGCCAGCAACCGCCTGCGCGGCCGCGTAGCCCCCATCCGCCAAGTCATTGACCTGCATATGAGAATTTCGCATCGCGGCCTCGATATCATCAATCCTGAGCCACAGCGCTCCGGTCCCTTCTGCCAGCATCCGCGACACCGTACTCTTGCCCACGCCCGGCAGCCCCGAAAAGGTAACGATCCACGGTCTCACCCCCGCATCGCCCGCGCCATGCCGGCCGCCGCATCAAGCACGGACCGGTCAAGGCCTGTCTCATAACCCTTTGAAATCAAAAAATCATGCACGGATTCCGTCGCAACATTCCCCGCCGCTCCCGGCGCATAGGGGCATCCGCCGAGCCCCCCCACAGCCGCGTCGAACACCCGCACACCGCGCTCCAGCGCCACCGCGACATTGTCCAGCGCCCGCCCCGACGTGTCGTGAAAATGCCCGGCCAACATGCTGACAGGAATGACATTTTCCAAAGCAGCCAGCATCGCGTCCACGGCCTCCGGCGAGCCGCGCCCGATGGTGTCGCCAAGCGATATTTCATAGCACCCCATCGCGCGCAGTGCCTCGACCACAAACGCGACCTGACCGGGCTTCACGGCCCCATCATAGGGGCATTCGACCACACAGGAGACATAGCCCCGCACCGGCAGTCCAGCCGCCCGCGCCGCCTCAGCGACGGGGCGGAACCGCTGCAGACTGTCCGCGACCGAGGCGTTGATATTCGCCTTCGAAAAGCCTTCCGAGGCCGAGCCAAAGATCGCAACCTCATCGGCCCGCGCCTCAAGAGCACGCTCCAAGCCTTTGATATTTGGTGTTAAAGCGGCATATCGCAAGCCTTCAGCCCGCGTGATCCCGGCCAGGACATCGCCGCTGTCCGCCATCTGTGGCACCCATTTCGGACTGACGAAACTGGCGCATTCGATCCGCCGGAATCCCGCGCCGCTCAGGCAATCCACAAGCGCGATCTTCTCCGCCGTCGGGATCATCCGCGTTTCGTTCTGCAACCCATCGCGGGGACCCACCTCGAAAATCTCGACTGTCTCAGCCACGCGTCACACCCCCGAAATCTTGGTTAACAAACAGACCCAAATCACGCCTCCGGAACCGGGTAGAAGTCCTGATCGTAAAACCTCTGCGCCCCCTCCCGCGCCAGACACCGTTGATAGGCCGGGCGCGCCTCGATCCGCGCCTTATAGGCCTGAAGCTTCGGAAACGGCTCCAGATGCACGTAATATGGCGCGGCAAACAGGTTGAACCCCATCATGATATCCGCCGCCGAAAACCCGCCGGGCAACAGGTACTCCGTCTCCAGCCGAGCCTCCATTCCGGCCAGGGTCCCCTTGAGCCGCGCGGCCATAAGCTTCAGAAATACCGGGTCTTTCCGGGCTGGCGGGCGGAGAAACAGATGCACGAGGTTGAGCGTCTCGATCAGGCTCGCCTGCGTCTCCGAATAGTGGATCCACTGCAGATAGGCCGCCCGCTCCGCATGATCCTGCGCTCGTGCCAATTCTGGCGCGAACCGCTCGGACAGGTACTCGACGATGGCCCCGGATTCGGCCATCTCCAGCCCGTCGAATTCGATCGCCGGGATGCGCACCGCAGGCGAGACCCGACCCAGCCCACTGTCGCGCATCTCCCTGGTTCCGATACGATGTTCGACGATTTCAATGCCGCCGAAGGTCTCCGGACCGATCTCCTCCAACAGCCACAGCACCCGGAACGAGCGGCCATATTGTACGTGATGCAGTCTGATCATGCGTCTTGTCCTCCTGTCGAGCGGTCGTGCGAGGGTTTGTGAACCTGCAGGCAATACCGTTCTGTCATGTCTCGTCTTCCAGCCGGATCAGGGGCGCGCCCGCCTCGACCTGATCGCCTTCGGAGACCAGCACTTCGGCCACGATACCATCCAGATCGGCGGTCAGCGTATGCTCCATCTTCATCGCCTCCAGCACGGCCAGCCGAACCCCGGCCTGCACGGCCTGTCCCGGCTCAACCAACACCGCGACAACCTTGCCCGGCATCGGGGCCAGCGTCACACCGCTGCCGCCCGCTGCCTCCGCCGCGCGGTCGAGCGGATCGATATAATCGAAGGCTACCCCATAGTCGCGCAGCACGGTCAAATGCGCCCCGGCGCGGTGGACACGAGGCGCCGGGCGCCCGTTCAGCCACCATCGTTCGCCCCTGAATTGTGCATGTATTTCAGCCCCCTCTACGTTGATCTTCACGTCATTTTGACCGCTGAAAGCGAGGCGGCAGATATGCTCCTGTGCGCCGCGCAGCACAAGGGTCTGCACCATGGGCTGCCATAGCGCAAAACCGCGCTCATACCCGCCCTCACTGTCCAAGCGCGCCGCACAGAGCGCCGCGCTCGCGATGATGTCCGGCGTGAGTTCCGGCTCTTGCGTCAGGTACTCCAAGTCCCGGGCGATCAGCCCAGTGTCCACCTCTCCGGCGGCAAATCCGCTGTGCTCTGCAAGCGCGCCGAGAAAGGCGAGATTGGTCACCGTCCCGGCCACCCGCGTCTCGCGCAGTGCCCGCGACAGGCGCTTGAGCGCAACCGCCCGCGTCGGTCCGTGAACTACCAACTTTGCGATCATCGGATCGTAATGCGGGCTGATGTCGTCACCTGAAGAAACACCGCTATCTGCCCTTACGCCCTCGGGAAATTCGAGTAGAGACAGGTGGCCGGTGGCGGGAAGGAACCCGGCGGGCACGTCCTCCGCATAGAGCCGCGCCTCGAAAGAGTGGCCATTGATTGCGAGAGCCTCCTGCGCCAGAGGCAGGCTTTCGCCCGCCGCAACGCGGATCTGCCATTCCACCAGATCGACGCCGGTGATCGCTTCCGTCACCGGATGCTCCACCTGCAGGCGCGTGTTCATTTCCATGAACCAGAACCCATCTGCCCGCAGTCCGTCGGAGCCATCGACGATGAACTCCACGGTGCCCGCGCCCTTGTAGCCGATCGCCTCGGCGGCGCGCACGGCGGCCGCGCCCATGGCGGCGCGCATCTCCTCTGTCATGCCCGGTGCAGGCGCCTCTTCGATGACTTTCTGATGACGCCGCTGCAGCGAGCAGTCGCGCTCGAAAAGATGCACAGCGCGGTTGCCATCGCCAAAAACCTGCACCTCTATGTGTCTGGGTTGGCTGACAAATTTTTCGATCAACACCGCATCGTTGCCAAACGCCGTGCGCGCCTCCGCGGTGGCGCGCTCCAGCCCGTCGGCAAAATCCTCCGCCCGCTCGACAAGCCGCATCCCCTTGCCCCCGCCCCCGGCGACCGCCTTGATCAGCACCGGATAGCCGATCTTTTCCGCCTCCTGCGCGAGCGACGCCGGATCCTGATCCGCCCCGTGATAGCCCGGCACAACCGGCACACTGGCCTCTTCCATCAACGCCTTGGCCGCGTCCTTCAGGCCCATCTTGCGGATGGCGGAGGCCGACGGGCCGATGAAAGTCAGCCCGGCCGCCTCCACCGCCTGAACGAAGTCCGGATTTTCCGACAGAAAGCCATAGCCCGGATGGATCGCTTGCGCGCCTGTCTGGCGCGCCGCCTCGATGATCCGGTCCCCGCGCAGGTAGCTCTCCGCCGGGGCCGCGCCGCCGATGCAGACGGCTTCGTCCGCCATGGTCACATGCTTGGCGGCCGCATCCGCCTCCGAGTAGACCGCAACACAGCGCAGCCCCATGCCGCGCGCGGTCTCCATCACTCGGCAGGCGATCTCGCCTCGATTTGCAATCAGGATTGTGTCAAACATTCCGGCCTCTTGCGTTGCGCATTTTTCAAATGTCGTTCGGTTCGGGCGTCCAAGGACACAAGTTGAACGTCGAGATCACTATTCGCGACCGAAGCCACAGCGATTTCCGCCGCGAGTTCATGGGGAAACCCATAGGCTCCAGTGGAGATCGCCGGAAACGCGACGCGGATGCAGCCTGCATCCTTCGCTGCGGACAAACAGTTCTGGTAGCAACGCTCCAGAACACCGGCCTCTCCCATCTCGCCACCGCGCCAGATTGGCCCAACCGTGTGGATCACAAATCGGGCTGGCAGATTGTAGCCGCCGGTCAGTTTCGCCTCTCCCGGCTCACAACCGCCCAGAGTTCGGCACTCTTCCAGAAGCTCCGGTCCTGCGACGCGATGTATCGCTCCATCAACGCCGCCACCACCAAGCAATGAGCGATTCGCAGCGTTTACAACGGCATCCACAGCAAGGCTCGTTATGTCTGCTCTGACGATTTCAAAAGGCATTCTTGGCCTCCGAGAGCATACCAAAACATGGCAGCACTATCTCTTTTAAAGCCATCTTCCGCCCTCCTGGCACCCAAACATTCTCTCAAAGAACTGACCGCCATCGCCCGCACTATTCATGCGTAATCCTCCACCACACGGAATTGCTCGAACACAATTTTCATGTCATCGCTGACCCCACCATTGCGGGAGAAATACGCGCGGTAGGTCTTGCGCCAGTGCGACAGATCGCGAAACTCCCCCTGCAGAGCGACCTTTTCCTCGGTCATCTCATCGAAACGCATGACACAGGCGGACACCGTCTCGATCATCACAGCGGGCAGGCCATCCCATGTCAGCGCGATATCGCGGCGGCCCACCTGCGGCATGGCATCGCCCTCTTTTTCAAAAGCCCGCAGCGCCTCTATCGTGGCGGTTTTCTTTCCGGACCGGACCAGCGCGAGGATCTCGTCACAAAGTGCCCTGCTGTCCCCAAAGCGAAAGGTCTCGGCCTCCGGGTTCTCGTCAACCAACTGTTGCAGCGTCTTTTTCTGTGTCATCTGATCACATCCGGAACACGCCAAAGCGTGTCTCCTCTATGGGGGCATTCAGGGCAGCGCGCAGGCTCAGCGCCAGCACGGCACGGGATTTGCGCGGGTCGATGCAGCCATCATCCCAGAGCCGCGCAGAGGCATAGAGCGGATGCGACTGGCGCTCGAACATGTCGATGGTCGGCTGCTTGAAGGCGGCTTCCTCCTCCTCGGACCAGCTCCCGCCGCCCCGTTCGATGGCGTCGCGCTTGACCGTGGCAAGCACCCCCGCCGCCTGCGCGCCGCCCATGACGGAAATGCGGCTGTTGGGCCAGGTCCACAGGAAGCGCGGCTGATACGCCCGCCCCGCCATGCCATAGTTTCCCGCCCCGAAAGAGCCGCCGACAAGCAGCGTGATCTTGGGCACGTTGGTGGAGGCTACGGCGGTGACCATCTTGGCCCCGTGCCGGGCGATGCCTTCATTTTCGTATTTCCGGCCAACCATGAATCCGGTGATATTCTGCAGAAAAACCAGCGGGATGCGCCGCTGCGAGCAGAGTTCGACGAAATGCGCGCCTTTCTGCGCAGCCTCGCTGAACAGCACCCCGTTGTTGGCAATGATGCCGCAGAGCATGCCCTCCACATGGGCAAAGCCGCAGACCAGCGTCTCGCCAAAGCGCGCCTTGAACTCGTCAAAGCGCGAGCCGTCCACCGTGCGCGCGATCACCTCGCGGATATCGTAGGGCGTGCGCAGGTCTGCCGGGACCGCCCCCAGGATCTCGTCCGGATCGTAGGCCGGTGGCTCGACAGCCTGTAGGGCGGGGCTATGCCCCGCACCCCCGAGCGACGACACGGCGCGCCGCGCCAGAGCCAGAGCGTGAGCGTCGTCTTCTGCCAGGTAATCCGCCACCCCGGACAGGCGCGTGTGCACATCGCCGCCGCCGAGGTCCTCCGCCGTCACCACCTCCCCGGTTGCCGCCTTCACAAGGGGCGGACCGGCAAGGAAAATCGTGCCCTGCTCCTTCACGATGATCGACACATCCGACATTGCCGGCACATAGGCGCCGCCAGCGGTACAGGAGCCCATGACCACGGCAATCTGCGCGATGCCTTTTGCGCTCATCCGTGCCTGATTGTAGAAGATGCGGCCAAAGTGGTCGCGGTCCGGGAAGACCTCATCCTGATTGGGCAGGTTCGCCCCACCGCTGTCGACCAGATAGACGCAGGGCAGATGGTTTTCCTCCGCGATCTCCTGCGCCCGCAGGTGCTTTTTCACGCTCATCGGGTAGTAGGTGCCGCCCTTCACCGTGGCGTCGTTGCAGACCACCATGACCTGCCGTCCTTCGACCACGCCGACGCCTGCAATCACGCCCGCCGCCGGGGCCGCGCCTTCGTACAGGCCGTGCGCCGCCGTGGCTCCGATCTCCAGAAACGGCGCGCCGGGGTCCAGCAGGTTGGCCACCCGCTCGCGCGGCAGCATCTTGCCGCGCGCCACGTGACGCGCGCGGGATTTCTCGCCGCCGCCCTGTGCCGCCGCCTCTGCCGCCGCTTCGATCTCGCGCAGCGCCTCCAGATGCGCCGCCCGGTTGGCCTTGAAGCTCTCCGATCCGGCAATGATCTGCGATTGCAGTTTCATGTCTTTTCCTCATCCCACCGGGGCTTTGCCCCGTCTCGTTCCTAATCTTTGTCCGGACGGGCGCGCGGCCGTGTCGGCGGCGGCCGCGAGGCCCAGCCCGCATCGATCCCGCTCGGCGTGGCGTCCAGAAACCGCGCCAATTGCCAAGCGAACACGGCATTGCCCAGCCGCCGGTTGGCCTCCCGCGCGTCGCACCACGCCGCCATGACCTCAGTATCGCCGCCGCAATCGGGACCGGCGGATGTGCCGGTCGCCAGCGCAAGCGCCAGCGGATAAAGCGTATCGGACCATTGCCCCGCCTTGCCCGCGACGGTCTCCGGCTTCGGCAGGCTCGCCACGATCCGCGCCTTCATCGCGTCTTGTTCCCGGGCAAAGCCATGCTGGCACGGCAGCCTGTCCGCGCGCCGGTCACAGCGCACGATGCCGACCGAGCCACAGTATTCGGTGCCACCGGTATCGCCGATCTCGAAATCCTGCACGCCCGGCATCTCCCGCACCCGGCGCAGCGCACGCTCATAGCGGGCGATTTCCTCGTTCATGCAGGCCTTGAAGCTGGGCAGCGGTTGCGGCTCCGGCTCATCCGCATGCAGCCCCGTGGCCAGAACCACCGCCGCCACGATGCCCCGCGACAGGCTCACGCCGTCCCCTCCGCCGCCGCGCGCGCCCTCAGCGCCTTGCGGATCACCTTGCCCGTCACCGTCATCGGCAGCGCCTCGACAAAGGCGATTTCCCTTGGATAGGAGTAGCTTGCAAGCCGTTCCCTGACCCAGGCCTGCAAATCCTCGGCGCGCACCTCGGCGCCGTCCTTCAGCACCACATAAGCTTTCACGATCTCCGTGCGCAGCGGGTCCGGCTTGCCGACGACCCCAACTGTCGCCACACCGGGATGGGTCAGCAGGCAGTCTTCGATCTCGGCCGGTCCAATGCGATACCCTGAAGAGGTGATCACGTCATCCTCGCGCCCGACGAACCGGACAAAGCGGTCCTCGATCACGCCCCGGTCCCCGGTCAACATCCAGTCGCCGCGAAACTTCATCGCCGTCTCGTCCGGCTTGTTCCAGTACCCAAGCATCATCGAGGCCGCACCGCGCCGGATCGCGATGTCGCCCTCGCCTTCGGTCTCCCTGCCATCGTCGTCGATCACCGCCAGATCAAAGCCCGGCACCGGCTTGCCGATGCAGCCGGGTTTCGCGGCGAACAGCGCACCGCAGGAGGAGGCCACCATGTTGCATTCGGTCTGGCCGTAGAATTCATTGATCGCCACGCCCAGAGCCTCCCGACCCCAAGCCAGCATCTCCGCGCCCAGCGGCTCCCCGCCCGAAGCCACACTGCGCAGACCGTCGATCCTTGCCCCTTCGGCCTTGAGCATCCGCAGCGCGGTCGGCGGGAAGAAGACGTTGCGCACCTCGCCCGCCTGCACGATCCGTTGGCAGCTCTCGACATCGAACCGGGCCATCCGCGCCGCCACCACCGGCACGCCCAGCGCGAGCCCCGGCATCAGGACATCGAACAGCCCGCCGATCCACGCCCAGTCCGCCGGGGTCCAGAGCACGTCGCTCGTCTGCCCGAGGAAGTCATGGCTCATCTCCACCCCCGGCAGATGGCCGGTCAGGATGCGATGGCCGTGCAGCGCGCCCTTGGGGCTGCCGGTAGTGCCGCTGGTATAGATCAGCACCGCAGGATCGTCCGGGCCGGTGACTTCGATCCAGGCCGGCGCGACGTCATCGCTCAGCCCGCCTGGCGTCAGCGTCGCCACATCCAGCCCGACCAGCATCGTCGCGCCCTCATCGTCCGTCACCACCACCTGTGCACCGCTGTCTCCCACGCGGGAGGTCAGAGCATCGTGGCGAAACAGTTTGAACAGCGGCACGGAGATCGCGCCCATGCGCCAGGCCGCAATATGCGCCGCCGCGCAGAGCGGCGATTGCGACAGCAGCACACCCACCCGATCGCCGCGCCGCACGCCCAGCGCCCGCAGCGACAGCTGCACACGCCGGGACAGATCCCACAGCGCCCCATAGCTCCAGTCCCGCCGCGCGCCCTCGCTCAAGTCGATGATCGCCAGTCTTTCCGGTTCGGCGTTGAACCAGCCGTCGCAAACCTGCGTGGCAAGGTTCAGCGGCTCGGGCAAATCCCAGCGAAACCCCTCCCGAAGCGCTTCGTATGATGCCCCGCGCGGCAGCATCAGCCTTCCGGGAACGTCAAATTGAGCGTCTGTACCTGCCGGGCCGTTTCATACATCAAACAGGAGACCGTCGCCGGTCCACCGCCGGTTCCGCCCGCCCAGAGGCTGCGCTCGTAGTCGCATTTGCGGTCGCGGAACGGAATCCAGGCACGCTGCATCGCGCGCAGAGCTTCGGCCTGCGACGGAGCATAGCTGCCGTTCTCCGCGTCCATCTCCCTGGCCCGCTCCATGGCCAACTGGTAGATGCGGTTGAGCTCCGCATCCCAGGCCGCGCGCTCGTATTCGTAACAGGCGCCCATGCCATAGGTTGAATAACCGCCGTCGTTCTCTTCCATGCATCTCAGCGCCGAGGCGCCGACGCATTCGTCATACGTGCCTTCGGAGGCAAAGCACTCCTGTGTCGAGGCCATGGAAAACCGCAGATCCTGCGCTGCCGCGATCCCTGGCACGGCAAGGCCCAGCGCCGCCACTGTGAGTGCAATCTTCATGCTTCCGGTCTCTCCCGTTCAAGCCCACCGCCTGGCGGGACGATTCCTGTCAGCCCGCCAAAGCGGTTGACCCTGTACTTCCACTCGCGCCCCGGCACGCCGCAGCGCACGACAAGCCAAGTGTCCTCTCCCGGCGTGCCGACACAGTTCCATCCGGTCAGCCCCGCGCCCTCCTTCACGCCAAAGCGCGCGGCATAGGCTTCGATGGCAGCGGTTTGTGTCATATTGGCGGCGATCCACCCAAGCCGGAACGCTTGCAACGCCCCCAGCAGCACGATCAATCCCAACGGCAAAAACCACAGCCACCTTGGCACATTCTACCTCATCGCAGCCATCAATTCGCGCCCGACAAGCATCCGGCGGATCTCGGACGTGCCCGCCCCGATCTCCATCAGCTTGGCATCGCGGAAGATGCGGCTCACCGGGCTGTCGGAGAGGAACCCCGCGCCGCCCATGGCCTGCACCGCCTGATGCGCCACAACCATGGCCTCTTCGCTGGCATAAAGACAACAGGCGGCGGCGTCCTGCCGTGTCACGACGCCCCGGTCACAGGCCTTTGCCACCTCGTAGACATAGGCGCGGGCGCTGTTCATCTTGGTGTACATATCGGCGATCTTGCCCTGCATGAGCTGGAAATCCCCGATCGACTGACCGAACTGCTTGCGCTCGACCATGTAGGGCATGATCTCATCGAGGCAGGCGGCCATGATCCCCGTCCCGATTCCGGCCAGCACGACGCGCTCGTAATCCAGCCCCGACATCAGCACGCGCACGCCCTTGCCCTCCTCGCCCAGCACATTCTCGAACGGCACTTCCACGTCCTCGAAAATCAGCTCGGCGGTATTGCTGCCGCGCATCCCCAGCTTGTCGAAATGCGGCGAGGTGCTGAAGCCCTTCATGCTTTTTTCGACGATGAACGCAGTGATCCCCTTTGATCCGGCGTCCGGGTCCGTTTTGGCATAGACCACCAGCGTATCGGCGTCCGGGCCATTGGTGATCCAGTATTTGTTGCCGTTCAGGACATAGCGGTCGTTGCGCTTCTCCGCGCGCAGCTTCATCGACACCACGTCCGACCCCGCCCCCGGCTCGCTCATTGCCAAAGCGCCGATGTGCGTCCCGTCGATCAGGCCGGGCAGATACCTGCGCTTTTGCTCTTCACTGCCATTGAGCTTGATCTGGTTCACGCACAGGTTCGAATGCGCCCCATAGGACAGCGAGACGGATGCGCTGGCCCGCGCGATTTCCTCGACTGCAACCACATGCGCCAGATAGCTCATGCCCGCGCCGCCGTACTCTTCGGGCGTGGTGATGCCCAGCAGGCCAAGCTCCCCCATCTCCGGCCAGAGGTCATTGGGGAAGGCGTTTGAGGAATCCACTTCTGCAGCAATGGGCTTAACCCGCTCCTGCGCCCATTTGTGCACCATCTCGCGAAGCGCGTTCACGTCTTCGCCAAGATCGAATGTCATGCTGGCCTGAAACATCCCCGAGCCTCCCCGCTTCGGTTATTGAACACTTGTTCAAATCCTAGAGGCAAATCCGATCGCGGGTCAAGGGTGGAACGCGAAGGCGGTCCGCCGCGTTTCCCCTTCAAACGCAATACGAAAGGACTTCCCCCATGGCACAGACCTTGAATGACACCTTCTGGACCCGCATCTCCGACGTTCGCGCCGGGCTTCTGTCTGCCGCTGGCGAGCGCCCGGTGCCGATGGCGCCGCTGGCCCGCCGCGATGACAACGCAATCTGGTTCATAACCGCCGATGGCACAGCCGCAGACCGCGCCGCCGAGACGAAAAAGACCGCGGCCTTTCACGTGGCCGACCCCAAAGCGCACCTTTATGCTTGCATCGAAGGCCAGCTTGAGGTGAGCCACGACAGCGAGAAGCTGGATGAACTCTGGAGCCCGATGAGCGCCGCATGGTTCGACGATGGCCGCAAGGACGGTGATGTCCGCCTGATCAAATTCACACCCAGCACCGGCGAGCTATGGGCCACCGATGGCGGCGCGAAATACCTGTTCGAGGTTGCCAAGGCCAATGTCACCGATGATCAACCGGACGCCGGGGATCACGGGACACTGGTCTTCTGATCCAGCGCCGCTTCCACCCCCTGCAATCAAAGGCCGCCCGTCTTCGGACGTGGCGGCTTTATTGTCGCAGCACACCGGGAGGGGCGCTCACTGTGCCTGATAGACCGCGCCAACCTCGTCGCGAATGATGCTGGCGATCAGCCTGCAATCCTCCACGGAAAACGTCAGCGGCAGGCGCATGTCGAGTATGCCGCGCAAGATGCGGTCGCTCGCCGGCAAAGCCTCGCTCGGCGCATAACGCCAGCTGTCATAGCGCGAGGTAAAGCCCGTCGGCTCCGCGCCCCCGAACCACTTCAGCTCCACCCCACGCGCGGCACAGCGCCGCAAGACCGCC
Source organism: Pacificoceanicola niger (assembly GCF_048553275.1). Lineage (NCBI taxonomy): Bacteria > Pseudomonadati > Pseudomonadota > Alphaproteobacteria > Rhodobacterales > Roseobacteraceae > Pacificoceanicola > Pacificoceanicola niger. Next base: position 219,423 of record NZ_JBLZMW010000002.1, on the reverse strand, counting down.
TGCACCGCCTCCGGTGCCCAGTCGAGCAAAAGAAACTGGATGGAGGACCCGACATAACGCTCCGGCTCGGGACGCTCGATCACCGACAGGCCCGGCGTGCCGCGCAGCCCCTGCTCCACCGCGCCATAACGCACGTTCCACCGCGCCACCTGATCGGGCAACGCGGCCAGTTGCGGGCGCAGGATCGCGGCGCGCAGGTTGTCCATGCGGCCGGACACATTGGGCGTGTCGTACTTGATGCTCTCGAACGCCTCCGGACCGGGCGCGGCAAGGTGGCGCTCATAGAGCATGTAGGAGCCGGACAGCATCACCGCCCGCGCCGCGATCTCCTCGTCATCGGTGACAAGCAAGCCGCCTTCGCCAGAGTTCATGTGCTTGTAGGTCTGGGTCGAATAGCAGCCCACCGTGCCGTGCCGTCCCGAGGGAATGCCATTCCACCCCGCCCCCATGGTATGGGCACAATCCTCGATCACGGTGATCCCGGCCCCGTCGCAGATCGCCATCAGCCGGTCCATGTCGCACAGGTGCCCGCGCATGTGACTGAGCATCAAGACATCGGCCTGATCCGCCCTGGCCGCCAGATCCTCAAGGTCGATCACCAAGCCTTCGGTGACGCCGACGAACACCGGCACCGCGCCCACGGCGGCGATCGCCCCCGGCACCGGTGCCAGGGTAAAGGCGTTGGTCAGCACCCGGTCCCCCGGCTTCACCCCCACCGCCCGCAACGCACAGCCAAGCGCATAGCCCCCCGACGCCACCGCAAGCGCAAACCGCGCGCCGGTGAAGGCGGCGAATTCCTGTTCGAGCAAGGCAACCTCGGAGATCTCTCCGGCGGCGGTGTTGTAACGATGCAGGCGGCCATGGCGCAGAACGGCAAGCGCCGCTTCGATCCCCGCCTCGGGGATGGCTTCCTGCTGGGTGAAATTACCGGTGAATCGAGTGTTCATACCGCTTTGATGGCCCCAGCCGCGCGCCCGGTCAATCCGCGATCAATCCACCGAACGGATCAGCTTGCGCTCCAGCACCCGCAACACGGTGCGCAGATCGTGACCGCGCTTGAGCACCTGCCCCTCCATGCCATAGACCGCATACTCCCCCTGCTTCTGACGCAGCTTGGGGCGTTTCTCGATGCGGTAGAGCGGGTTTTCCGCCGTGCGCCGAAACACGGAAAACACCGCCGCATCGCGCAACGCGGAAATCCCGTAATCGCGCCACTCCCCGGCGGCGACCATCCGGCCGTACAGTGAAAGAATGACATTCAGCTCGGTGCGATGAAACATCACCACCTGTGCCTGAGCCTGCGATCCGGGAAACGGCGTGAGACTGTTCATGGCTCTAAAGTTGCGCCAACGCTGCATGAAATCAAGAGGCTTGCGCAATTGCCCTTGGCCTTGGTTTCCGATCCGCTCCATCGCCGGATCAAAATTGTGCGGATGCGGCACATCGCGCGCATTTTCCGACTTGTCGCCTCACGGCGACTCGCATAGGTCCGATCCCGGGACACCCTTCCCCAACGAAGGGCATCTATCTGGAAGGTTAGCAGATATGACGACGACACATCCGGCCACGCGGCCGGCAAATCCGCGTTTCTCCTCGGGCCCCTGCGCCAAGATCCCCACATTCGAGCTGAGCAAACTGCAGGGCGCCGCCCTCGGTCGGTCTCACCGTGCCAAGATCGGCAAGGACAAGCTCAAGGCGGCGATCGAAGAGACGCGTGAGATCCTTGGAATTCCTGCAGACTACCACATCGGCATCGTTCCGGCCTCCGACACTGGCGCTGTTGAGATGGCCATGTGGTCCCTGCTCGGCGCCCGCAAGGCAACCATGGTTGCCTGGGAAAGCTTCGGCGCGGGCTGGGTCACCGACGTGGTCAAGCAGCTGAAAATCGACGCAGAGATCAAGACCGCCGACTACGGCGAGATCGTTGACTTCGCCACCATCGACTTTGACACCGACGTTGTCTTCACCTGGAACGGCACCACTTCCGGCGTGCGCCTGCCGAACGGCGACGCGATCCCGGGCGATCGCGCGGGGCTGACCATCTGTGACGCAACCTCCGCCGCCTTTGCCATGGACCTACCCTGGGACAAGCTCGACGTGACCACCTTCTCCTGGCAGAAGGTCATGGGCGGCGAGGCGGCCCACGGGATGCTGATCCTCAGCCCCCGCGCGGTCGAACGCCTCGAAACCTACACCCCCGCATGGCCGATGCCGAAGATCTTCCGCCTGACCAAGGGTGGCAAGCTGATCGACGGTATCTTCCGGGGCGAGACGATCAACACCCCCTCCATGCTTGCGGTCGAGGATTACCTCGTTGCGCTGGACTGGGCCCGCTCCGTGGGCGGCCTTGAGGGGCTGATCAAACGTGCCGACACCAACGCAAAAGTGCTCTGGGACTTCTGTGAGCGCACCGACTGGCTCGCCAACCTCGCGGTTGACCCGGCGACCTGCTCGAACACGTCGGTGTGCCTGAAATTCACCGACGCGCGGATCAAGGACGGCGCCGCCTTTGCCAAGGCCGTGGCGAAAAAGCTCGACGACTATAACGCCGCCTATGACATCGGCGCCTATCGCGACGCTCCCGCGGGCCTGCGGGTGTGGTGCGGTGCCACGGTCGAGGCCGCGGACGTCGAGGCGCTGACCCTCTGGCTCAAATGGGCCTTCGAGGCGGTGCTGGCCGAGCAGACCGAGGCAGCCTGAGACATGGGCCTTGATCCCCTCACCGCGCAGCTCATCGAGTTCGTGCGCAGTGCGGGGATCGCGGTTCGGACCTGTCCTCTGGATGACACGACCTTCCTTCCCGGTCTCGACATCCAGAGCGGCACCCTGCTGATCGACGCGGCGCGGCTGGCCTATCCCGGGGACATTCTCCACGAAGCCGGTCATATCGCTGTCGCCGACGCAGAGCGCCGGATGCAGCCCGTTCTGAAGCCCACCAAGGCCGAGGAAATGGCCGCCATGGCCTGGTCTTACGCCGCGATCCGTCACCTGAACCTGCCGCCGGACATCGTCTTTCACGGACACGGCTACCAGCAGGGCAACAGGGCGCTGATCGAGGCCTACCGCCAGGGCACCGGTCCCGGCCTGCCGATGCTGATCTGGTTCGGCGTCACCGCCTGCCCGCATGGCCGCCAGCCCGGCGACGCATCGCAGCCCTTTCCCAGGATGGATCGCTGGCTGCGCTGACAGACATTCCCGGCACGCCCCACGGGGCGGCCCCCTCCCAAACCTCCCGGCGCAGGCCGGACATCAACAAACGGATCACACCCATGACAGCCCCCAAGGTTCTCGTTTCCGACAAACTTTCCGAAACCGCCGTGCAGATCTTCCGCGATCGCGGCATCGACGTCGACTTCCTGCCCGACGTGGGCAAAGACAAGGACAAGCTGGCCGAGATCATCGGCAAGTACGACGGCCTCGCCATTCGCTCCGCGACCAAGGTCACGCCCTCCATTCTGGAGCATGCCACGAACCTCAAGGTCGTTGGCCGCGCCGGGATCGGCACCGACAATGTCGACAAGGAAGCCGCCTCCAAGCACGGCGTGATCGTCATGAACACGCCCTTCGGCAACATGATCACCACCGCCGAGCACGCCATCGCCATGATGTTCGCGGTCGCCCGGCAGATCCCGGAGGCCTCCGCCTCCACCCACGCGGGCAAGTGGGAAAAGTCCAAGTTCATGGGCGTCGAGCTGACCGGCAAGACCCTCGGCGTGATCGGCGCGGGCAACATCGGCGGTATCGTCTGTGACCGCGCCCGCGGCCTCAAGATGAAGGTCATCGCCTACGATCCCTTCCTGTCGCAGGAAAAGGCCGACAAGATGAAGGTGGAGAAGGTTGAGCTGGACGAGCTGCTGTCGCGTGCCGATTTCATCACCCTGCACGTGCCGCTGACCGACCAGACCCGCAACATCCTGTCGAAAGAGAACCTGCAGAAGACCAAGAAAGGCGTGCGCATCATCAACTGTGCCCGTGGCGGCCTGATCGACGAAGAGGCCCTGGCCGAGATGCTGCAATCGGGCCATGTCGCCGGTGCGGCACTCGACGTCTTTGCCGTCGAACCGGCCAAGGAAAACGTGCTCTTCGGTCTGCCGAACGTGGTCTGCACCCCGCACCTCGGCGCCTCGACCACCGAAGCGCAGGAAAACGTCGCGCTGCAGGTCGCCGAGCAGATGTCCGACTACCTCATGACCGGCGCCGTGACCAACGCGCTCAACATGCCGTCCGTGACAGCCGAGGAAGCCAAGGTCATGGGCCCGTGGATCAAGCTGACCGAGCACCTCGGCGCCTTTATCGGCCAGATGTCCGATCAGGAGCCGATCAAGGCGATCAACATCCTCTACGATGGTGAAGCGGCGACGATGAACCTCGAAGCGCTGAACTGCTCGCTGATTGCCGGGATCATGAAGTCCATCAACCCCGACGTGAACATGGTCTCCGCACCGCTGATCGCGAAGGAAAAGGGCATCAAGATCTCGACCACCAATCAGGAACAGTCAGGCGCCTTCGAAGGCTATGTCAAAGTGACAGTCGTGACTGACAACCGCGAGCGCTCCATCGCGGGCACCGTGTTCAGCGATGGCAAGCCGCGCTTCATCCAGATCAAGGGCATCAACATCGACGCCGAGGTCGGCCGCCACATGCTCTACACCACCAACAACGATGTGCCGGGCATCATCGGTACGCTGGGCATGACGCTGGGCAACAATGGCGTGAACATCGCGAACTTCACACTGGGCCGCTCCACTGCCGGTGGCGAGGCAATCGCCCTGCTCTATGTCGACGCACCGGTGCCTGCGGATGTGCGCGCCAAGCTGGCCGAAACGGATATGTTCCGCCAGATCAAACCGCTGGAATTCGACGTCGCCTGAGTGACGTCGGCCTGTCAAAACCGCGAAAGGCCCGGCACAGAGCCGGGCCTTTTGTCTAAAGACCCCCCCGGTGGCCGCCGCCCGCCGCCGCCCCGAAGCTAATGCCCGCGACGTTGCCGCGCCCTGTGGCGTTCGCTCACCGGCAGCACAAGCAGCCCGTCCGCCGAGCCGCCCCGCAGCTTGCGCGCCGCCACGATGCAATCCCGAAAAAGGCCCAAGACGGCATCACTGCGCGGCGGCCCCATGTCCACCACATGTTTCACCTTCACCATCTTCGCCTTGGCAAAGAGGAACGGCGACGGCCAGCCCGTGATGATCAGCACCGGCAGTGACGACAACCGCCGATCCTGCGACAGCCTCCGCACAAAGTCCGCGCTATTGCCATCCGGCGGGGAATTGTCGAGCAACACGAAATCGACCGGCCCGGTCCGAAGCGTCCGCCACGCCTCTTCAAGGGAGGCGACCATGAGGATCCGCAGGTCCGGCTCAAGCGTCATCAGCAGCCAGCGCAGCTGAAACCGCTCGGTTTCGCTGTCCGCGACGATCAGGCAAGTGAGCGGAAGGAGGGTCATGGCGTGTGCGGGTGCTCCTGATGGCTTGAAACGGCTCGAAAGTGATGTCGCCCCAATGCGCACCCTCCGAAAAACCGCGCATTGTGGCCTCTGCCCAAAGGTTGCACCGCGAGCTTTCCAATTCTTTAAAGCCGCCCCTCGGAGCCGGGTCACCACGGCCGCAAACCCGCCATCGACAGCCACGCCCAAGGGGCGCCCTGATCCGGCAGCGCAATGGCGCCTCCAGGCACGATCCCCGCAACGCCGATCGCCGCCGGCCCCACGTTATTCCTCGGGCAAAACACCCGTGTTCTCCCGCCCAACCCTATGATATTCCAGCACGAAAAAACAGAACGACAAAAGCTCAGGATCGCCGGGAAGAGCATGGACCGGAGCCGGTCTGTGACCCTGGCTGGCGGACGCCCGCCTGCCCCAACTCACTCCGGCCACACCGAAACCGCCGCAAGGCCCATGAGAAACAGCGCCAATCCCGTCACTGCTCCTTTCTTTCTGTAAAAGACGACTCGAACCCAACAGAGAAATCTGCCTCAATTGCGAAAATCAGTCCGGCAGACGCCCGGACCACAATTTCAAGGACACCCCATGACGCGGCTCTATGCCATCGGTGATATTCACGGCCAGAAATCCATGCTCGAAGAGCAGCTTGCCCTGATCGACAAGGACGGCGGCACCGCCGCGCCCGTGGTCTTTCTTGGCGATTACGTCGACCGCGGTCCGGACTCGAAGGGCGTGATCGACCTCTTTTTGCAGGGCCTCGCGGAGGGTCGCGACTGGATCTTCCTCAAAGGCAACCACGACCGGTTGTTCGAACGGTTTCTGGACACCGGGCAAACCCACGACGACATGATCCTGTCGGGCAAACGCTGGCTGCATCCGAACCTCGGCGGGCTTGCCACGCTCGGCTCCTACATCGACCTCGATGCCGCCCTGTCCGGCGCGAGCGCCTCCCCGGACCAGCTGACCCGCTATGGCTTCGACCCGCTGCCCGAGGCCCTCGCCAGTCCGCTGCTCGATGCGCTGAACGCCGCCATCCCGCCCGCGCACCGGGCCTTTCTCGACGGCTTGCAGCTTTATCACGAGGTGGACGGCTATGTTTTCGTGCACGCCGGAGTGCGCCCCGGGCTGCCGCTGGCCTATCAGTCAGAGCAGGACCTGCTCTGGATTCGCGACGAATTCCTTGAAGATCAAAGGGATCATGGCGCCTTCGTTGTCCATGGACACACCTCGGTCGAGGCCCCCGACATGCGCCTGAACCGCCTGAACCTCGACACCGGCGCGGGCTATGGCCGCAGGCTCAGCACCGCCGTCTTCGAGGATGGCGCCGTCTACCACCTGAACGCCATGGGGCGGGCCCGGCTCTAGGCTGTCTGTGGCGCGGCCTCTTGCGCAAAGGCCGCACCGCGCCTTCCCATCCGGTCAGGCCGCCGCGAACCCGGCGTCCAGCGCCTTGACGATGACGTCGACCTCCGCCTCCGTGATGGTCAGCGGCGGTGACATCAGGATATTATGCGCGCCCAGCCGCACCATCGCCCCGGCCTCATAGGCCGTCTGATGCACCCGCTTCATGGTGTCGGCGTCCATCGGTGTCTTGGCCGCTGCATCGCTCACCACCTCGATCCCCGTCATCAAACCATGCCCGCCGCGCACATCGCCGATGATGTCATATTTCGCCGCCAGCCGCTGCACGCCTTCGAACAATTGCTTGCCCCGCGCCGCCGCATTGCTCTTGGTATCAAGCCTCAGCGTTTCGGACAGGCAGGCCGACACCGCCGCCGCCCCGACCGGATGCGCCGAATAGGTATAGCCGTGCGAGATCACCCCGTCCGCGCCGGAGCCTTCGAACACCTCCGCCACGCGTCCCGACATCAGCGCCGCGCCCACCGGGAAATAGCCCGAGGTGATGCCCTTGGCGGTGCTCATCATGTCCGGCTTCACGCCCCAGTGCCGCGCGCCAGACCAGTCCCCGGTGCGGCCAAACCCGGTAATCACCTCATCCGAAATCAGCAAAATGCCATGCCGGTCGCAGATCTCGCGCATCAGCGGCATGAAGCTCTCATGCGGCACGATCACCCCGCCCGCGCCCAGAATCGGCTCCATGATCAGCGCCGCAATGGTGTTCGCCCCCTGAAACGCTACTTCGTCCTCGAAGGCCTGCGCAATCAGCTGCGCCAGTCGTGCGGGATCGCTTTCATTGAACGGATTGCGATAGGGATACGGGGCCGGCAGGTGGAAACAGCCCGGCAGCAGTGGCTCATAGTTGATGCGAAAGCGGTTGTTGCCATTGACCGAGGCACCGCCGAAATGCGTGCCGTGATAGCCCTTCTTCAAGGAGAGGTACTTGGTCCGCGTCGGCTCGCCGCGCAGGCGGTGATACTGCCGCGCCAGCCGCAGGCAGGTCTCCACGCTGTCGCTGCCGCCGGAGGTAAAGAACACCCGCTCCATGCCATCCTCGGCAAAGAACGCCTGCACCGCATAGGCCGCCTCGATGGCGGGCGGATTGGTGCTCCCGGCGAAGGCGGAGTAATACGGCAGGTCCTGCAATTGTCCGGCGATGGCGTCTTTCACCGGCTGGTTGGAGTAGCCCAGGTTCACGCACCACAGCCCGCCAACGGCATCGACCACGCTGTGTCCCTCGATATCGGTGATCCTCACCCCTTCGGCGCCGGTGATGATCTTGGGCGGCTGTTCTTGCATCTCGCGCGGATGGCCCATCGGATGCCACAGTTGGCGGGCGTTGTTTTCCTTGAGGAAGTTGGCGTCTTTCATGGGACTCTCCGAATGCAGAATTGATCAAGCCTGTCAGCCTGCGACGATCTTGTCCAGAGAGCCTGTCCGTGGCGGAATTTCTGCCCCGCAAGGGCCATTTATCGGTCGTGACACATGGAACAGCTTGACTGACTGCATGGTGCGCAACACCCTATGACAAGGAATTTTCTGTGCTCTTTTCAACTTATCAGGTATGACTGCTTGAACTTTGACCACTCCAAGGAGATCGATCGCCTCTTGCAGGTCGAATACGGGGACCGGACTGAATTCATTGTCCGGATTCTCGGGATCGGTCTGGGCGGGGGGCTTTTCTATATCTATCTCGGGTCGGTCCTCGGGCTGATCTGGCCCGTGATTTTCTACCTGATGCAGGCGATCTACTTCACCTTTCTGTGGCGCAATCGGCTGCACCCGATGAAAGGCGCGTCACAGATCGCCAACGCCCTGTTCTTGTTCGTCATGCTCTCTTTTCTCTGGGTGCCGGGCTATCTGGCGGCCCACCCGGACAAGGAGCTGTCCTATATCGGCATCCTCTTGATCTGCACCCTCGTGGTGTTCCTGATCCGGCGCGGCGATACGCTGCTGATGACCGTGATTGTCGAAATGGCGGCCATTTTTCTCGTTTTCATCTACGTGTTGATCTCGAAGCTGCAACAGGAGCACAACCTCGTGCCGAACATCGCCTTGGTGATCGTCACATTCGCGGTCTCCGGCTACCTCGTTCAGGCCATTGCCGCCGGTCGGCGTCTGCGCCTCGATAGCGAAGCGGCAGCGGATAAAGCCATGCAGGAACAAAAGCTTGCCGCGATCGGGCAACTCGCGGGGGGCGTCGCGCATGACTTCAACAACGTGCTGACAGCCATCAGCGGCAATCTCGAACTCTACGACCATATCGACGACCCGACCGAGCGCGATCACGTAGTGCATGAGGCCCGTGCCGCCGCCGGACGCGCCGCCGACGTGGTGCGGCAATTGCTGATCTATGCCCGCAAGGCCCCGACCAACCAAAGCCCGATCGAGATCGTCAGCTGCATGAACGAAATGGCCAAGCTCGCCCGCAGCCTCGTGACGGAAAACGTTCGTATGAGCCTGGAATTGCCAAAGCGGCCGCTGTTCACCCTCGCGGACGAGAGCCAGCTTCTCACCGCCATGCTCAATATCGTGGTTAACGCCATGGACGCCATGCCGACCGGTGGAACCTTCACCATCCGCGTCGCCCCCGTCGAAACCGGTGCTCCCTCCGCCATGATCGACGGCACCGACCTGCCGCCCGGCGCCTACCTGCGGCTCGACTTTCGCGACACCGGCAGCGGCATTCCCGACACCATGCTGCCGCAAGTGATCGAACCGTTCTTCACAACCAAGGCCGCGGGCAAGGGCACCGGATTGGGGCTTTCCATGGTGCAGGGCTTTGCCCGCAACAGCGGCGGCGGCCTCGACATCACCAGCGGTCCCACCGGCACCACCATCAGCCTCTACTTGCCCTGTATCCCGGCGCAAGACGCCGCCTGAGCCTGCGAAACCGCCCCGCTCATACGCAAAACGCCGCCCCAGTCGGGACGGCGCTGCAGTGAAACCACAAAGGGTGTCTGGCTCAGAAGCCGAGACCTTCGTATTTCTTCTTGAACTTGGAGACGCGACCGCCCTGATCGAGCATACGGCCGGTGCTGCCGGTCCAGGCCGGGTGCACGGTCGGGTCGATGTCGAGCTGGAGGCTGTCGCCTTCCTTGCCCCAGGTGGTGCGGGTCTGGAACTCGGTCCCGTCGGTCATCTTGACGGTGACGAGGTGGTAGTCGGGATGCAGATCCTTTTTCATCTCGTCTCTCCTTACGCTTTGGCCTTGGGGGCTTTGTAGTGGCTGTCTTCGGCGATACGGGCGGACTTGCCGCGACGATCCCGCAGGTAGTAGAGCTTGGCGCGGCGAACACGGCCACGGCGCACAACCTCGATCGTCTCGATGTTGGTCGAGTGCAGCGGGAAGACGCGCTCGACGCCCTCACCAAAGGAAATCTTGCGAACAGTGAACGAACCGGCAATGCCAGCGCCATTCTTGCGGCTGATGCAAACACCTTCATAGTTCTGAATACGGGTGCGCGTGCCTTCGGTCACCTTGAAGCCGACGCGGATGGTGTCGCCGGCCTTGAAGTCGGGGATGGTCTTCCCCAGCGCAGCGATCTGCTCCGCTTCGATCTGTGCGATCAGGTCCATCTGATCTCTCCTTTTCTACACGCGGTTTTCCCGCGGAAATGTCTGTCAGGCGATTGATTTCCGGGGAAATATTGCAAGACAGCTATTGGTTTGTTGGTGTGGTTGCCCACGAAATCCAAAGGCTCCGGACATGCCGGAGCCAGAAGATGGCCTCCCTTACGGCCTCTGGACCAGCAAATCAAGGGGATTCGCGCCGCCGGGCGCCCGCGTTCCGCGCCCTTTCGCAAAATTGCCCGCCCCGCGCCGCGCCGTCGCACGATTCCGCCCGGAAGGAAAGGCGAAGCCGCGCGGCGGCGTGATGGGCGACGGGGCCTTGGTTCTGTCCCACCGCCTTGATTTTCTTCGCAATCTTGCGGCGTTCATGGTCTCACCGGTGCTGCCGCCAAAACACAAACCCTGCGTGACCTACCTGCCCGCCCCTCCGGCGCAGTGCACGGTCTCCCCCCTTCGCAGCGCCGTCATGGACTGGCGGCCGACGAATCCGGCATCGCGCGGTGAGATCGCGGGGAACCGATTGCCCCCTGGTTCCGTTGACTCTACGGGCGCGCCGCGCGGGCGTGCGAGGAACAGTAACAGGACCAAATCATGAAGGTCACGATGACCAGCCCAACCCAAATCGGCGCAAGCGGCTGGAAAGCTGTGCTGTTTCGCGTGAAAGATGCGCTGACCACGGACCACGTGGGGCTGGTTTCGGCGGGCGTGGCCTTCTACGGGCTTCTGGCAATTTTTCCGGCAATTGCTGCGGTGATGGCCATTGCCGGGCTTGTGCTCGCACCTGCCGATGTCGCGGCTCAACTGGACCGCATCGCCGACATGATGCCGGCCCGCGCCGCACAGATCATCACCGATCAGGCCACTTCGGTTGCCGGGTCGGCGAACGGCGGGCTTGGGCTGACCGCGCTTGTTGGCATGGGCCTTGCCCTGTGGTCGTCGTCCAAAGGGGTCGCCACCCTGATCGAAGGGCTGAACATCGTTTACAAGGAACCCGAGCGGCGTGGCTTTCTCAAACTCAAACTGACGACCCTTGGGCTGACCCTCCTGCTGATCGTCGGTCTTGTCGCGGGTCTGGGTGCGGTGCTGATCCTGCCTGCACTGCTGTCCATCCTCAACCTTGGCGATCTGGAGTTGGTCATTGCGGCTCTGCGCTGGGTGCTGCTCTTCGGCATGACGGTCATGGGCGCGGCGGCGCTCTATCGCTTTGGTCCGGATCGCCGCGCGCCGCTGTGGTCATGGACCCTGCCCGGTGCGCTGCTGGCCTCGGTGCTCTGGGTCGCCGGATCTGTCTTGTTCTCCTTCTATGCCGAAAATTTCGGCTCCTATCAGGAAACTTTCGGCTCGCTCGCAGGGGTGGTGATCCTGCTCTTCTGGCTGTGGATTTCCGCCTATGTCATCTTGCTGGGGGCAGAGGTGAACGCAGAGCTGGAAGTGGAGATCAAGGAAGGCACCGCCACCGACCACCCCGAACCAAATGCCCTCAAACCTGACGCCGTCAAAGGCTGAACGCCGCTGACAAAGCTTACAGGACGCGCTTGAAGCCCGCGTGGCTCTTGGCAAAGCCGAGACCCTCATAGAAGCGATGCGCGTCGCTGCGGCTGGCGTTGGAGGTCAGTTGAACCATCCGGCAACCCCGCGTCCGGGCCACCTCGACGGCCCAGTCGATCATCTGCCGCCCAAGCCCCTGCCCGCGCAGCGCGCTGTCGACACGCACCGCCTCGATCTGCGCACGCCATGCCCCCTGATGCGACAGGCCGGGCAAGAAGCTCAGTTGCAGCGTGCCAATCACCCCGCCGCCGCGCTCCGCCACCACCAACCGCTGGTTGGGATCGACCGTGATGGCCTCAAACGCCGCGCGATAAGCCGCGTTCAACGGCTCCGAGAGATCTTCGCGCGCCCGGCCCAGATCATCATCCGCCAGCAGGCGCAGAACCACTGGCAGATCCGCCTCCACGGCGTCCCGAAACACAAGCGCCTCAGTCATCGCCGCGCTCTCGCTGCGCCTGATGCGCGGCCCACAGATCGGGCCTGCGGCGACGGGTCAACGCTTCGCTCTGGTCCTGCCGCCACCTGGCAATCGCCCCGTGATTGCCGGACATCAGCACATCGGGAACCTTGTGCCCGTTCCATTCCGCCGGGCGCGTGTATTGCGGATGCTCCAGAAGCCCGCTGCTGTGACTCTCCTCTACCGCGCTGTCGGCATTGCCCAGCACGCCGGGCAAAAGCCGCACCGTCGCGTCCAGCATCGCCTGCGCCGCGATCTCGCCGCCTGTCATGACAAAATCGCCAAGCGAGACCTCGGCAATGCCGTAATGCTCCAGCACCCGTTCATCGAGCCCCTCGAACCGGCCGCAAATCAACGTGACCCCCGGCAAGCCCGCCCAATCCCGCGCCATCGCCTGATCGAACCGCCGCCCGCGCGGGCTGAGATAGACCAATGGCCCCGGCAGCCGCCGCATGGCGTGTTCAATGGCGTGGCCCATGACATCCGGGCGCAACACCATGCCCGCGCCGCCGCCGGCGGGCGTGTCATCGACATTGCGATGCTTGCCCTGCCCGAAGTCGCGCAGGTTCACGGTGTGCAGCTGCCATTTGCCATCCTTGAGCGCCTTGCCGGTCAGGCTCTGGCCCAAGACGCCGGGAAAGGCCTCGGGGAAAAGCGTGATCACCTGCGCGCGCCACGCGCGGGCCAGATCCTCCTCTTCCATCAGGCTGCGCGGCCTGAGCGAGACGCTGATGGTCTTGCGGCCATGCGACCGGTTGGTCGGGGTTTTCGGGTCCTCGGGGGTGTTCATCGGCGCCATCCTTCTCTGCCGCCGGGGTCTAAACGCCCGGCGCGCACAGGTACAGGGGCAATTACCGGGGCAGCGCCCAGGCCACCACATCGCGCAGATCAAGCACCGCCGCAGGCTGCTCGAACCGCTGCGCCAGCGCGCCAGCCTCCTGCGGGGACGCCCGCAACAGCCGCTGAACCGCCGCCAGAGACCTCAACTGCTCATCGCTGAGCAGCGCAAGATCACCTTCGGTCATGCGCTGCGCGAGCTGATAGACCGTCTGGGAAATCCGCTGCTCGCGCGGCGAGGTCATCGCGTCCGGAACCGCAAAACGCTGAGCAAGCATGGCGCGCAGAACCGCAGGCTCCGGCAAATCATCGACCGCCGCCCTGCGCCGCAGCAGTGGTACATCGCAGGACGACGCGGCGGACCGGCCGCCGCGCCATCTGAACGACGCACAAAAACACCACACACCACCCGCACCGCTCAGCGCCAACGCCACGGGGTTACCCAATGCGGTGATCGGAAAAAGCAGAACCGCCAGGGCCGGACCCAAAGCAATACCCGCCAGCACAACACGCTGTACCATTCAAAAAACCACCCGATCCGCGTTACTCGAATAAGGCTAAAATTGACCGAACATTGTGGCAAAAAACTGGTGCGCATCATGGCGGAATTGCGCGTTTGTCCTGCTGAACGCTCTTGTTTTACTGGGAAATGCGGTTTGTTTCGCCGCAACCAAATCCGGGAGTTGCGGCCTGAATTTTGCCCACAATCCCTACGGGAATTGCTTTAACCATGCCCAGATTGCCCCCGAACCCCTCGCCTGTTTGATTCGGGGCCCGGACAGAAAAAGGACGGCAAGGCCCGCGCCCCGCCGTCCCATGGATACTGTTGCCCCCCGCATGCGCGCGGGGCGGCGCGGCCTCAGACCGACGCCTGGTAGATCTTGTCGATGTTGCTGCCGAGCGCCGCGTTGAAATCCGCATCGGACATCGGCTTGCTCAACCCCTCGGCCAGCGCGCGGCTGAAGGAGGCGATCATCTTCGGCTGACGCGCCAGCTTCTCGCAGGCCTCGTCGGTGGAATAGCCGCCCGAAAGCGCGACAACACGCACCACATTCGGGTGATCGGCGAGCGCGTCATAAAAGCCGTCCTCGTTCGGGATGGTCAGCTTGAGCATGACCTTCTCGTCTTCGCCAAGGAGGCCAAGCTGCACGGCAATTGCATCACGCAGCAGCGCTTCGGCCTCGCCCTTGGACGGGGAATGGATGTCGACCTCCGGCTCGATGATCGGCACGAGACCAGCGGCGCAGACCGAGCGGCCCAGCGCGAATTGCTGCCCGACCACAGCGGTGATGCCCGCCTCGTTGGCCTCGTGAATGACAGACCGCTCCTTGGTGCCGAACACGCCAAACCCGCGCGCATCGGCCAGAAGCTCGGCAAGGCCCGGGATCGGCTTCATCAACTGCACACCGTCGGCCTTGTTCTCAAGGCCCTTGTCGATCTTCAGGAACGGGATGATCCCGCGATCTTCCCACAGCACCGAAGGCACGGGCTTGCCGTCGATCTCGCCGCGCATGGTGCGCTCGAACAGGATCGCGCCGAGCACCTTGTCGGAGGTGAAATCCGGCGCCATGATGATGCGCGAGCGCATGGCATGAATCTCGGCGAACATCGCCTCCTCGCCCTCGTATTCGTCTTCCTTGACGCCATATTGCAAAAGCGCCTTGGGCGTGGAGCCGCCGGACTGGTCAAGCGCGGCGATGAAGCCCTTGCCCGTTGCCATCAGGTCGATCTGTTTTGCGAAGGTTTCGGGGTCCTGAGCCATCTGTAGTCCTCATGGTAAAGAAATTCTTTTGCCATGGAATAGACGAGGGGGCAGCAGGGGGATAGAGGGCGGCGCGGCCTTTATCGCTAACGGTGCGCAGAATTTTCAACTCTTGGGCAGAGGCGTTTCGCCGTGCCTTCGGCCCGGCGACCGGCGGGCGCCTCCTGCGGAGCCGCCCGGGATGGGGCTCTGCCCCGCGCCTTCGGCCCGCCCCGGTTATTTCAGCACCGGTGAAACGGGTCCGGGCGGCGCTTTGCTTGCCCGGTCAGGTCTTGCCACGCACCGTGTCGATCATCAGCTGCACGTTTTCGGGGTCGGCGTCTGGCGTGATGCCATGGCCCAGGTTGAAGATGTGCGGGCCTTTGGAGAGGGCTTTGACGACATGTTTGGTCTCGTCGATGAGAGCCTGCCCGCCGGTGACCATGTGGCGGCTTGCCAGATTGCCCTGGACGCAACCGCCGGTCTGTACGTGCTCTGCGGCCCACTCCGGCGTGACGCTGTCGTCGATGGCGACGCAATCGGCGCCGGTGGCGGCGTGGAACCCGATGTATTTCTCCCCAGCCTGGCGCGGGAAGGCGATGACCGGCAGGCCCGGGAAGCGGGATTTCAGCTCTGCGGTGATGATCCTTGCGGGTTCCATTGCATAGCGGTCGAAATCCTCGCCGTTCAGCGACCCGGCCCAACTGTCGAACAGTTTGACCACCTCGGCCCCGGCTTTGACCTGCTCGGAGAGGTAGTCGATGGTGGCCTCCGTCAGGCGATCGATGATCGCCTCGAAGAGCGCGCGGTTCTCGGCCTTGAGCGCATGGGCCGGGCCCTGATCCTTCGTTCCCTGCCCGGCGATCATGTAGGTTGCCACGGTCCAGGGCGCCCCGGCAAAGCCGATCAGCGTCGTCTCGTCCGGCAGCGCTTTGCGCAGGTTGGCCACTGTCTGATAGATCGGCGAGAGCGTATCGTGGATCATTTCCCCACGGCCGAGCTTGTCGAAATCGGCCTGCGTCTGAATCGTCGACAGACGCGGCCCCTCGCCGGTGACAAACCACAGATCCGCGCCGAGCGCCTGCGGCAGCAGGAGGATGTCGGCAAACAGGATTGCCGCATCGAAACCATAGCGCCGGATCGGCTGGAGCGTGACCTCCGTTGCCAGCTCCGGATTGTAGCACAGCGACAGGAAATCACCGGCTTCGGCGCGCGTCGCCTTGTATTCCGGCAGGTAACGGCCCGCCTGGCGCATCATCCAGATCGGCGGCGTTGGCAGGGTTTCGCCCGCAAGGGCGCGCAGGATCGTCTTGGTCATCGGGGCCTCCACACTCACTCTGGCGGCAATATGTCAAAACACGCGCCATTGCCACCGCCTAAAGCGCCGCATAAGAAAAGAGAATGACACAGGATCTCCCCTCCGCTTCCGCGCCGCTCAAGATCGGCACCCGTGGCTCTCCGCTTGCCCTGGCGCAGGCGCATGAAACGCGCGCGCGGCTCAGTGCCGCCTTCGATCTGCCCGAAGAGGCCTTCGAGATCGTGGTGATCAAGACCACGGGCGATGATCGCACGCTGATCGCCGCTGACCGCCCCCTGAAGGAGATCGGCAACAAGGGGCTGTTCACCAAGGAGATCGAAGAGGCCATGCTTTCGGGCGGCATCGACATCGCGGTGCACTCCATGAAGGACATGCCGACCGAGCAGCCCGCCGGGCTTGTGCTCGATTGCTACCTGCCGCGCGAGGACACGCGCGATGCCTTCATCACCCTCTCGGGCGGCGGGCTGCACGATCTGCGGCAGGGTGCGGTGGTCGGCACCTCATCGCTGCGACGCAAGGCCCAGCTGTTGACGCGGCGGCCCGATCTGCAGGTGGTGGAGTTCCGGGGCAACGTCCAGACCCGGCTGAAAAAACTGGCCGATGGGGTGGCAGAGGCAACCTTTCTTGCCATGGCCGGGCTGAACCGGATGAACATGGTCGACGTGCCGAAGACAGCCATTGCTCCCGAAGACATGCTGCCCGCCGTGGCGCAGGGCGCCATCGGCATAGAGCGCCGGGCGGACGATGCCCGCGCCGCCGCCATGCTCGCCGCGATCCATGACACCGATACAGGCACGCGGCTGGCGGCGGAACGCTCCTTCCTGGCGGCGCTGGACGGCTCATGCGAGACTCCCATCGCGGCGCTGGCAGACCTGGACGGGACAATGCTGCGGCTGCGCGGCGAGATCCTCAGCCCCGACGGCAGCGCGTCCTATGCCGGCGAAATCACCGGCGCGGCCAAGGACGGCCCGCAAATCGGCCATGAACTGGCCAACCGCCTGCTGACCGAAGCCGGCCCGGGCTTTTTCGACTGGAAATGAGCGGCGCCATCGGGCTCTGTCGCGAATCCCGGCAGATCAGCGCCCGGCAGCCCCGGACCTGATCCGGGGCCTCTTGCCGCACCGACTCAATGCGGTAGAAGGCCGTTGAAAAGGGTCAGATGGACGCGCCTCGCGCGTCAGGGTCCGATGCGCCGCATTTTCATCAGCTCAACGAAAGAGCCCGAAAAGTGACGCACTTTGACGTCGAAATCGCGGTTCCTGAAGTTTTTTAGCAGCCTGCTAGGCTTTGCGGATGCGCCAGGTGATCACGTCGCCCGCTTCGGACTGGCCAAGCAAGTCATGCCCCGCCTCGGCGCAGAAATGCGGCATGTCGATCACCGCCGCCGGATCGTCCGTCATCACTACCAGAACATCACCCGCAGCAAGCCCCTGCAGGCGCTTGCGGGCTTTCAGAACGGGCAGCGGGCACAGAAGGCCAATGGCATCGAGTTCGTGGTCCATAGCCGCGCAGATAGCGCCCGCCGCCGCCAAGGGAAAGACCCTTGTTACAGCCACCCCCGAGGATGTGACCGATTGATGCCGTGACGCGGCGCGCGCAATCGCCTATGCCAAAGCCATGTTCGGAATCGAGATCATCGACGCGTCTTTCCTGCCGGCCGCCTTCGTGGCGCTGCTGGCCGGGCTGATTTCCTTTCTCTCGCCCTGCGTGCTGCCCGTTGTGCCGCCCTACCTGGCCTATATGAGCGGTGTCTCACTGGCCGAGATGAACAGCAGCAATGCCCGCAACAAAGCGCTTCTCGCGGCGCTGTTCTTCGTGCTGGGCCTGTCCACGGTCTTTTTGTTGCTCGGCTTTGCCGCCTCCGCCGCGGGCACCGCGCTGCTGCAATACCAGGGCTGGTTCAACACCGTGGCCGGGGTCATCGTGATGATCTTCGGCGCGCATTTCGTCGGGGTCTACCGCATCGGCTTTCTCGACCGGGAGGCGCGTCTGGACGCGGGCGACCGGGGCGGCAACGCCTTTGGCGCCTATATTCTCGGGCTGGCCTTTGCCTTTGGCTGGACGCCCTGCATCGGCCCGCAACTGGGTGCGATCCTGTCGCTGGCCGCCTCCGAGGCCTCCTTGTCTCGCGGCACCCTTCTGCTCGGGGTCTATGCCGCCGGGCTTGGCATCCCCTTCCTGCTTGTCGCCGCCTTCCTGCCGCGCCTGACCGGAGCGCTGACATGGATGAAACGCCATATGGAGCAGATCGAGCGCGCCATGGGCCTGCTGCTCTGGACCATTGGCCTGCTCATGCTGACCGGCGGCTTCTCGGCGCTGTCCTTCTGGCTGCTGGAAACGTTCCCGGCGCTGGGATCGCTTGGGTAAGGGCGTCTTGCCAGGGGGTGCGGGGCACAGCCCCGCCCTACGGACCGTCCCGCGAAAACCGGACCTGATCCGCCAAACCTAAGCCTTACTCTCGCCGGAAAACCCGACTAGCCTGATCCAAACCGATAGGGCGCGAGGCATGAGCGCAGAGCAGGCACAGACCGATCAGGCGGAGCAGCAGGTCCGCCACCGCCGGGTGTTCTACATCCCCGGCTACGATCCGATTCACCCCCGCCGCTACCGCGAACTCTACCGCAAGGAAGGCGCCGAACAGGCGCGGATCTCCGGCTATACGCTCTCGCTCAGCCCCGCGCCCAGGGGGCGAAACTACGGCTGGCACGTCGAGAGCACCATCAACGGACAGTCGACACAGGCCGACATCGAGGTCCTCGTCTGGTCCGACATCGTGCGCGACAGCATGGACACCTCCATTCCCGCCACCTATGCCCAGTTGATCCGCACCGCGAGCGAATACATCGGCTCCGGCGCGCTGTTTCGCCTGATGAAGCTGCGCAAGGGGCCGGTGATCGCGGCGCTCTACCCCATCGGAATGCTGCTGCTGCAACTGCTGCTGGCGCTGCTGCTCGCCTGGAGCGTTCTTGCCCTCGCCAACCTTCTGCCGCCCCTCGGCGGCGTCACGCCGGCGCTCGGCGCGCTTATCGGGGTCGCCCTCGCCATCCTGCTGCTGCGCTGGTTCAAAAAGCAGGACGGCAAGGTCTTCGCCTATTACCTCATGCACGACTACGCCTATTCGGCGCAGCACAAGGGCGCCAACCCGCCCGAACTCGAAACCCGAATCGCGCAATTCACCGATACCATCGCCGAAGCCCTGCAAACCGACACCGACGAGGTGCTCATCGTCGGCCACAGCTCCGGCGCGCATCTCGCCGTGTCCATCCTCGCCGACCTGATCCGGCAGGGCCGCGTCCCGCAGGGCGGCCCAGAACTCGCCTTTCTCAGCCTGGGACAGGTCGTCCCCATGGTCTCCTTCCTGCGCAATGCGTTTCGCCTGCGCGCCGACCTTGCCTATCTCAGCGCCCGCGAGGCGCTGACATGGGTCGACGTCACCGCCCCCGGCGACGGCTGCGCCTTTGCGCTGTGCGATCCGGTCGGCGTCTCCGGCGTCGCGCCGCCGGACAAACGCTGGCCGCTGGTCTTCTCCGCGCAGTTCACCAAATCGCTCAGCCCGGCGCGCTGGAAAGAGCTCCGCTGGCGGTTTTTCCGCCTGCATTTCCAATACCTCTGCGCCTTCGACGCGCCGCTCGATTACGACTATTTCCAGATCACCGCCGGGCCGGTCCCGCTGGCCACGCGCTATGCAAACCGCCCCCCCTCCGCGAGCCGCATCGAGCACCCCGTCTCCAAATTCACGTCGCAAACGCCATGATCCCGCCAAAGCCGCTCCCCCGCCCGGACCGCGTCTCGCTCTGGCGCTATGTCAAACTGTTCCGCCGCGATATCCTCAGCGCCCAGCCCGCGCGCCTCTACCGCGCCTGGATGGCGGAGTTCAAAACGCCGTTCTTCCGCAGCTTCCTGATCAATCAGCCCGACCTCGTCAAAACCGTGCTCAAGGAGCGCCCGCTGGATTTTCCCAAATCGAACCGCATCTCCGAAGGGCTGCGGCCGCTGCTGGGCAAGTCCGTCTTCCTGACCAACGGGGCAGACTGGCAACGCCAGCGCCGCATCATCGACCCCGCCTTCGAAGGCGGCCGCCTGCGCGAAACCTACCCGGCCATGTGGGCCGCCGCCGAGGCCGCCCGCGCCCGCCTCATGGCCCGCGCCGGCGAGACCGTCGAGATCGAGGAAATCACCTCCCACGCCGCCGCCGACGTGATCTTCCGCACGCTGTTCTCGATCCCCATCGAGGACGCCACCGCGCAGCAAGTCTTCCACGAATTCCGCGCCTACCAGCGCAGCCAGCCGATCCTGAACCTCGCCGCCTTTGTCCCGCTGCCGCGCCTGTTCCCGCGCTTTTTCCGCAAGGGCACCCGCGCCACAGCGCGGCGCATCCGCGCGCTCATCACGCGGCTCACCGAGGACCGCCAGACCCGGATCGCCGAAGGCACCGCACCGGACGATCTGGCCACCAAGATCATGACAACCCGCGATCCCCAGACCGGCGAGACCTTTACCGCCGAGGAAATGGTCGATCAGGTCGCGATCTTCTTCCTTGCCGGGCATGAGACCTCTGCCTCTGCCCTCTCCTGGGCGCTCTACCTGCTCGCCACGCACCCCGATTGGCAGGACCGCATCGCGCAGGAGGCGCAGACACTGACCGGCGATTTCTCCGATGTCTCGAAGCTGAAGATCAGCCGCGACGTCTTCCGCGAGGCGCTGCGCCTGTACCCGCCGGTGCCGATGATGGTGCGCGAGACCACCTGCCCCGAACACTTCCGCAACCGCACCCTGCCCAAGGGAGCGCAGGTCGTACTCTCGCCCTGGCACCTGCACCGGCACGAACGGCTCTGGGACAATCCCGACGGCTTCGATCCGGCCCGCTGGCACTCCGAAAACGGCAAGACCTGCGGGCGCGAGGCCTATATTCCCTTCTCCGCCGGGGCGCGGGTCTGCACCGGCGCGGGTTTTGCCATGGTCGAAGGGGTGCTGCTGCTCGCGCTGCTTCTGCGCGATTTGCGCGTCACCGCCATCGACGGACGCGAGCCCGTACCCGAAGCCCACCTCACCGTGCGCTCCCGCGATGGCATCTGGCTCCGGATCGAGAGGCGCTAGACGGCGGGGCGCACCGCCTCAGCGCTGACCGATCAACTCGGCCCGCGGCAGCCCCGCGCCCACCGCCTCCACCCGATCGGTCCAGACATAACCGTCGAACCCGTCCGGCACGGAGGCCCAGAAATCGCCCGTCTCCACACCGGAGGCAAAGCCGTTCCCGTCCTGCGGACCAAGCAGCACAACCGCACTTCCGGCCTTGCCCATGCGCCAGGTAAACCGATGCGGCCAGCCCCAGAGATAGGGCGCCACATCCATCGGCACCGCCACGATCCCATCACGGCAGGCCTCCGGCACATGCCCGGTCCAGCCCAGCAGCGCATAGAGCTTGAGACAATCCGCCATCCGCGCCGTGTCGAACCCGCGCAGCCCCCGTACCGAGGCCTCCGCCGCCCGCGTCGGGATCGCATCGCCGTAAACACCCCAGACCTGCCGCCGCCACTCCGGCCGCTCGATCATCCGCGCCAGCGCCTCGCCCTCTTCGATCCGCGTGCTCTGAAAGTGGATCAGATACCGCCCGCCTAGCTCGGCGTCAAAAACCTCACGCAGCGTCGGCATCAACCCGACACCCGTCCCGCGCAGCGGAAAATGCCCCCCGTCCGCCGTATAGCCAAAGCCGACATCCAGCCCCTTCAGATAGGCCAGCGGTTGCGCCCGCGTCACCCCCGTGCCATCCGTCCGGCACTCCAACCGCCGGTCGCGGAACACCACGAACCGGCCATCCGGCGTCAGGTGCACGTCAAGCGCCACCACCGACGCCCCGGCCTCAAACGCTGCCCGCATCGACGGAATCGTGTTCTCGATGAACCCATGCGTCACCGGCCCGATCCGCGCCGCCATGCAGCCATCCGCCTCCGGCCCGTCCCGCGCAACACTCTGTTGCACCCCGCGATCGGCCAGCAGCCGCACGCCCGGCCCGGTGTCCGGATCAAACAGCAACGACGTGTTGTTGAGCCATCCCACCCCCGCCAGGATCAAACCCAGCTGCAACGCCCGTTTCAGGAGTGTCATCCGCCATCCGTCTGCCATCGGTGGTCCCTTTTGCCGCTCGTCTCTTCCGCCGGGCAGACCACCACAAAGCGGCGCGCGGGACGAAGACCCCGGCACGCATCCCTGCGCTGACACTGCCTCACAGGCCCCCGCGCGCCAAACGCCCGGCGGTCTCCGTCTCTCCACGCCGCCTTGTGGTGGCGGCTTTTTCGTTCTGGGATGCCAACAACCTATGCGGTATTTTTGCGCGCGGGCAAGTCCTGGATCAGCCGCGCCCGGCCCATCGGCAGGTTCCGGCGCAGCGCTCGGCAGACCACCGCCGAAAGCGCTCGCGCACCCCCACCAGGCCGACGCCGCGAACGGCCCGACACATCTCAGCGCACGAGGTCACGATACGGGCAAACATCGTCAGCAAATGGCACGTGGCGGCGGCGAAACACTGTCCCGTCAATCGCCGCAGGCGTGTCAATCCGGTCCATCCGGAAATGCCGGAAATCCCCCCGCGCCGGGTCCCAGGCCACCAGATACCAAAGCGGCGGCAGGATCAGCATCGCCTGCGGCTCCAAGCTGCGCCTCGTCCGGCGCCCCTTTGCATCACGATAGACGAACCCGATCATCTGCCGGTTGAGGAACGCCGTTTCGAAAGCGGGCAACAGATCCGCGTCCATCCGGCCAAGATCCGACAAATCCTGAAGCGGCGAAAGCTGCCCGATATGCAAACAATCGAGAAAGGCCCGCAAATCGCGAACCTTGTCACCCGGCAGAGCCTTCTCGATCTTGGCAAGCCCGGCATCCGCCAGATCCGCGAAGGGCAGATTGCCCGCCGCCCGCATCGCCGCAACACTGATCAGCAGCGCAAAGACCTCCGGCACCGAAAGCCGCGCGGTGGTTTGCATCGACTGCGGATCAAGCTGCACGCCGCCGCCCCGGCCCACATCGGAATGGATGACGAATCCCGCGTCACGCAACGCGCCGATATCGCGCAGGACGGTGCGACGGGACACCCCCACCGCCTCGGCAAGGTCATCAATCGTGGCGGTTCCGGTTCGGCGCAGGCTGCGCACGATGGCATCCTGTCTGAGACGACTCTTCATCAGACGAGCCTATCATAAATAGTGACAAAATTTGGCACCATTTTCTCCTACACCGGGTCCGGCAACACGAACCAAGGAGACTCGAACAATGAAACGCACCGCAGTGAACCCCTGGGACTGGTCTTTGAAACTGGGATACAATCAGGCGGAAATCCTCGACGGCGCCACGCGGCAGCTCGTCTGCGCGGGCCAGACCGCCGTGGATGACACCGGCACTCCGCAGCACCCCGGCGATATGCGCGCCCAAATCAGCCTGGCTCTGGATAACCTGGAGGCGGTTCTGAAGGAGGCCGGGATGACCTTGGGCAATGTAACCAGGCTGGGCGTCTATGCCACCGATGTGGACGCGGCGTTGATGAATTTCGACCTGATGGGACAGCGCTTTGGCCCGCATCAGGTCGCCCCGCCCATGACGCTGCTGGGGGTCACCCGGCTCGCGATTCCGGGCCTTCTGTTCGAGATCGACGCAACCGCTTCGGCCTGACACCGGCGGGCAAAGCAGGTCTTGACGCGCGCCCATGCGGCGGGCCGGCCATTGCGCCCTCGAAGACGCAAAAAGGGGCGGGAAATCCCGCCCCTTTTCAGGAAAATCCGTGAAGGATCAGCGGCCCAGAGACCACCAGCCCCGCTTTTTCGGCGCATTCTCTTCTTCGACAGTCTCGGCAACCGGCGCCGCCTCCGGCTCGGGCGCGGCCTCCTCGGGCGTAGCCTCGGCAACCGCCTCCGGCGCGGCTTCGGCCACGGGTTCCGGAGCAGGCTCTGCCTCTGCTGCAGGCTCGACCTCTGCCGCCGGTTCTGCCTGTGCCGCCGGTTCTGCCTGTGCCGCCGGTTCTGCCTCAGTCGTCTGTTCCACAGAGCTGACAACCTCGGCGATCACATCCGCCGCTTTGCGGCGTGTGCGGCGCGGCTTGGCCGGTGCCTCCTCGGCATCTGGTGCTGTCTCTGCGGCGGCCTCCGGCTCGGCTGCGGCCTCTGCAACCGCCGGTGCGGCAGCCTCTTCTGCGACCGGCGCCTGCTGCGGCGCGGCCTCCGGGGCTGCCTCGGGCTGCGGCGCGGCCTCACCGGCCTCGGCCTCTGCGACCGGGGCTTTCTTCCGGCGTGTGCGCGTCCGCTTGGGCTTCGGCGCAGCCTCGGCCTCTGCCTCTGCCTCTTCGGCTGCGGGGGTCGCAGCCTCCGCGGCCTCGGCCGGAGCAGTCTCTGCCTCGGCGGGGCTTGCGGTCTCCGCCTCGCCCTCGGTCTCCACCTTCTTGGAGCGGGAGCCACGACGCGACCGGGTCCGCCGTTTCTTCGGCGTCTCGCCCTCTTCCGGCTGGGCCTCGGCCTGCGCGGCCTCTTCGGTCTCGGTTTCGGTCTCGGTCTCGGAGTCCTGCTCCTGATCCGACGACTCGTCAGAGCCGTTCTCGCCCTCCGCGCCGGACTTGGACCGACGACGCCGACGCCGACGGCGCTTCTTCGGTTTCCCATCGTCGTCGCCCTGAACAGTGTTCTGGGCGTTGGTGGTCTCGGCTTCCCGAACCTCGGCTTCGGCCTCTTCGGCGTCGGCCTCCTCGGCCTCTTCCGCAGCGGCAGCTTCGTCAATCGCATCCATCAGCGAGGTATCGACCGACACCACATGCGCGGGCACATCGGGCACCGTGCGGGTCGCTGTCTTGAACTTCTCCATGGAGAAGTCCGGCGCGATCAGATGTGTATCCCCTTCGATCCGCACGGCCATGCCATAGCGGGCCTCGATCTGGGCGATATGCTCGCGCTTGGCGTTCATCAAATAGTTGGCAATCGCCACCGGACATTTGACCAGTACCTCGCGGGAGCGGCGGCGCGTGCCCTCTTCCTCGATCTGGCGCAGAACCTGCAGCGCCATGTTGTCGTCCGAGCGGATCAGACCGGTGCCATGACAGGCCGAACACGGCTGCGTGGTCGCCTCGATCATACCGGGCCGCAGACGCTGACGGCTCATCTCCATCAGGCCAAAGCCGGAGATCCGGCCCACCTGGATGCGCGCGCGATCCGTCTTCAGCTTGTCCTTGATCTTCTTCTCGACGGCGGCGTTGTTCTTGCGCTCGTCCATGTCGATGAAGTCGATCACGATCAGACCGGCAAGGTCACGCAGCCGCAGCTGACGCGCCACCTCTTCGGCGGCCTCCAGGTTGGTCTTGGTCGCGGTATCCTCGATCGAGCCTTCCTTGGTGGCCCGGCCAGAGTTCACGTCGATCGCCACCAGCGCCTCGGTCACGCCGATCACGATGTAACCGCCGGATTTCAGCTGCACCACCGGGTTGAACATGCCCGACAGGTAGCTCTCCACCTGATGGCGCGCGAACAGCGGCATCTGCTCGTTGTAATGCTTCACGTTCTTGGCGTGGGACGGCATGATCATCTTCATGAAGTCCTTGGCGATGCGATACCCGCGCTCGCCCTCCACCAGAACCTCGTCGATGTCCCGGTTGTACAGATCGCGGATCGACCGTTTGATCAGGTCGCCCTCTTCATAGATCTTCGCCGGAGCAATGCTCTTGAGCGTCAGCTCGCGAATCTGCTCCCAGAGCCGCTGCAGATATTCATAATCCCGCTTGATCTCGGTCTTCGTCCGCTTCGCGCCAGCGGTGCGGATGATCAGACCCGCGCCCTTCGGCACGTCGATCTCCGTCGCGATCGCCTTGAGCTTGGAGCGGTCGGCGGCATTGGTGATCTTGCGCGAAATGCCGCCGCCCCGGGCGGTGTTCGGCATCAGAACGCAGTAACGGCCCGCCAGCGACAGATAGGTGGTCAGCGCCGCGCCCTTGTTGCCGCGCTCTTCCTTGACCACCTGAACCAGGAGGATCTGGCGGACGTGAATGACTTCCTGGATCTTGTACCGGCGCGGACGCGGCTTGCGGCGGGGGCGGATGTCTTCCTCGGTGTCGTCATCGGCAACCGATTCGATGGACTCATCCTTGCCGGCGGCATCGGTCCCGCCGTCTTCCTGATCGTCCTCGTCGTCGTGATCGTCGTCGTCGGACGATGCCTCTTCGACACTGGCCGCATCAGCAGCCTGCGCCTCGGCACCCTCGGCTTCCGCCTCGGCAACAACCTCGGAAGGCAGTACGGCCTCGGCGCCCGCATCGAGCGTCTCGCCCGCAGGTTCCGCAACCGCATCGCCCGGAACATCCGACGGCTCTTCCACCGGGGTCTCACCCACGGTTTCCATCGGCGACAGGCCCTCGCCCGGTTCCCCGGACTCGATCTCGTCATCGCCAAGATCGATCGTCTCCATGCCGGAGATCTCTTTCGTCGCCTCGGCGCCGGACGGCTCCGCCGTCACCACCGCATCATCCGGCTTCGTGCTCTCGGCGCGCGTCGGCTTGCGACGGGTGCGGGACCGCGGCCGCTTCTTGGGGCGCTCGCGCTCTTCCTCTTCCTCGGCCGCCAGGGCCGCCTCTTCCTCCATCAGCGCCTTCCGGTCGGCGACGGGGATCTGGTAGTAGTCGGGATGGATTTCCGAGAACGCAAGGAAGCCATGCCGGTTGCCGCCGTAATCGACAAAGGCAGCCTGCAACGAGGGTTCGACCCGCGTGACTTTTGCTAGATAGATGTTGCCAGCGAGCTGGCGCTTGTTTTCAGACTCAAAGTCGAATTCCTCAACCTTGTTTCCGTCAACCACCACGACGCGGGTCTCTTCCGCGTGGGTGGCATCGATGAGCATTTTCTTGGCCATGTTTTCCGTATGCGCAGCAAGACGCCCTCCAAACCGGGTGGGGCCAGAGAGCGGGTGCTGTGTCTTGTCAATGCGAGGGGATACGCGCGGGCATGGCGGGCGCTTTGCGTCCTTGCCTCATGCCTCAATGTCGTCGCGCGCTTCATCGCGTTTCTTCTCCGACGCTCTGCCCGGCCCGTGGGTCGGGGGCGCCCATTCAAGGCCCGTCGCTTGTGGCGGTCCGGGCACGGTACTTCGGCCTGTTGGGGCCAGATCGGTCTGACAGGGATGTTTTGTCCTGCATCCGTGTCAGCGAAACTTGTCAGAGCCAGCCAGAAGGGCGGCATCCTGACCGTCAACATAACGGCACAAGCGCCCAATTGACAATGGCCAATCGCTCTGCCCTGTGCGGCAATGCACGGTATTTGAGCGACAGCCCGCCTCAAACGCGTGGATCGTGGAACGCAACCAGGTCCCAGAGCGTGCCGTAAAGATCCTCAAAGACGGCCACCGTGCCATAGGTCTCGTCCTTCGGCTCCCGCACAAACCGCACGCCCTTCGCCCGGTAAGCCTCATAATCGCGCCAGACATCATCGCTTTGCAGAAACAGGAACACCCGGCCCCCGGCCTGATCCCCGATGAACTCGGCCTGGCGCGCATTCGAGGCCCGCGCCAGCAGGATCGACGCCCCGCCGCCCGAGGGGCGCACCACCACCCACCGCTTGTCCTGTTCCGGCTGATAGGTGTCCTCAACCAGATCGAACCCAAGCGTGCCGACATAGAAGGCGATCGCCTCGTCATAATCGCGCACAACCAGCGCCACATGCGCCAACCGCTGTCTCATCTCCGCTCCTCCGACATTGCAACCGGCCGGCCCCGCGCCAAACCGCGCTCGAGGCCCGCGATCGGCCGCTGCCAGGCCAGTCCGTCCGGTCCGGTCGCCAACGGCGTGCGCCCTTGGCCAACCGCCGCCTCGAAAGCCGCAATCACACGGTGTTCCCGGACAGTCCTCGGCCCTGCCCGGCAGCGCCTCGCACCGCCTGTCGCGCCAATGCACATGGGTCCGCCTGCGGGCGATCCGCAGCGCGCCGTGCTCACCGCACGGGTCCCGACCGCGCCCAGTCCCGCCACGGCCATGTCTTCGACGTCCATCCGGTGCAGCGGCCTGGTCGCGGTCATCGCCTGCACCTGCGTCACCGGCCCGGCGAGGCTCAGCGCAAGGTCGCGGCCGTAAATCGCCTGCCTCCGCATCACGCCGCCACCATCGCGCGCATCGCCGCCCCGGCCGAACGCATCATAACAAGCCTGATCGCGCCACAGCGGCGCATTGATCTCCACATTTCCAAGCCCCCCCCGAACGCGCCGCGCAACCACAAAGGCTGCCCGCGCCCGATTCTGAAACACAACACCCGGCGCGATCCCGCCGCCGCGCAAATCCGCACCGCCGCCTCCACCTCGTCCAGCCTCCGCGCCAACGGTTTCTCCACAAGGACAGACTGCCCGCCGCCGCAAGGCGCTGGATGAGCGCGATGGCGTCGCCACGATCACAAAGTCACCATCCGCGGCCCCGGTCGACACCTCCCGATCGGCGGTAAAGCACGGCGCAGGGCCATGATCGCGCTCCGCCAGATGCCGCGCCCGTTCCGGATGCCGTGACTCACGAAATCAAGCCGCATCCGACACGGCCGGGCTGACGGCGCCGCGACATCCGACCGCCCGATCATCCCTGCCCCAATCCGCGCAACACCGCGTCTGCCGTCTCTCGCTGACTACTCATTCCGGCTTTCCCTTCACTTCATCGCACGAAAAACCCAACCCGCAGCCCCGGCATAGCGCAAGGCCCAAAGCCTCTCCGCTCAACGCAGTCGCCCCCTGCCCATCCTCCAAAAATCGGCAGGCCAGAAAATCGAGGACCCCGCCCCCGCTTCTTCTCTTTCCAAATACTCGAAATCCTGCCGTTAACCACTTTTCCGGCCAGCGGACGGAAAAGCGCCATCGCGCCCGCCACAACGCTCTTAACAAATTCCTTATTTGTACCAAACTCGCCGAGAATCGTACCAAACGCCGGTTAACGCCCTCAGGCAATCCTTAACCTCTGTCACAGCCTTGTGGCCGCTGTGAGGGCCCACCCCAATATCTGGCCCCGAACCAAAAGCGCACGGTGGGTTAACCCCACCGTGCGCTGCTTTAAATCCACCGCGAAAACCGCAGGGTTAACTCAGTCGAACTGCCGCAGACGCTTGATCAGGCTGGAGGTGTCCCAACGCCCGCCGCCCATCTTCTGCACGTCCTTGTAGAACTGGTCCACAAGCGCCGTCACCGGCAGCGACGCGCCGTTTTCATTGGCTGTTTTCAGACAGATACCCAGATCCTTGCGCATCCAGTCGACGGCAAAGCCATGCTCGAACTGATCGTCGATCATCGTCTCGTAACGGTTGACCATCTGCCACGATCCCGCCGCGCCGCCGCCGATCACATCGACCACGGCCCGACCGTCGAGGCCGGCCTTTTCGGCAAAATGCAGCCCCTCCGAAAGCCCCTGAACAAGCCCGGCAATGCAGATCTGATTGACCATCTTGCAAAGCTGCCCCGCGCCGGATTCTCCCAATCTTTTGCATAGTTTGGCATAGGCGTCGATCATCGGCTCCGCCTTGCTGTAGGCCTCTTCCTCGCCGCCGCACATGACCACGAGCGCGCCGTTCTCGGCCCCCGCCTGACCGCCGGAAATCGGCGCATCGACAAAGGCAATGCCCGCCTCGGCCGCCGCGCCATGCAACTCCCGCGTCACCTCGGCGGAGACGGTCGTGTGATCGACAAAGATGCTGCCCGACGCCATGCCCGCAAAGGCCCCATCCGCCCCGAGGCAGACGCCCCGCAGATCGTCGTCATTGCCCACGCAGGACATGACGAAATCGGCGCCCTGCGCCGCCTCTCGCGGGGTCGCCCCCATCGCGCCGCCATGCTCGGCCACCCAGGCCTCCGCCTTGGACGCCGTGCGGTTATAGACCGTCACCTCGTGGCCCGCCTTCGCCAGATACCCGGCCATCGGATACCCCATCACTCCCAACCCGAGGAATGCAACCTTTGCCATTCTGTCTCTCCCTGTTAGTTTCGAACCAGGGCGGCCTGTGCAATGATCCGCCGCCCGCGCCCCTTGGCATCGGGCCAAGGGCAGGCTAAGCCCGTTTCACCCCTCGTGTTAGCGCAAGAAAAGGGCAAGGGAAATGGCGCTTGTGTTCCGTTGGCTGCTGCGGCTGGTCACCTTCTCGATCGTGATGGCCGTGCTGGGCAGCCTCATGGTCTATTACCTCGCCTCGCGCTCCCTGCCGGATTATGACAAGACGATGCCGGTGGCCGGTATCACCGGCGACATCGAGATCATTCGCGACAACGCCGGCGTGCCCCACATCATGGCCCTCTCGGACCGGGATGCCTTCTTTGGCCTTGGCTATGCCCATGCGCAGGACCGCCTGTGGCAGATGACCCTGCTGCGCCGCACGGCGCAGGGGCGGCTGTCGGAGATCTTCGGCACCCGGACGATCGAGACGGACACGCTCATGCGGCGGCTGGATCTCTACCCGCTTGCGGTGCAATCGGTCGCGCATCAGGACCCTGCCACGCTCGACGCGCTGGAGGCCTATAGCGCCGGGGTCAATGCCCGGCTCGAAGAAATCAATCAGGGCGGCAAGGGCCGCGGAGCCCCGGAATTCTTCATGTTCGGTGCGCCCCTGTCCCCGTGGAAGCCCGCCGACAGCATCGCGCTCGCCAAGCTCATGGCCTTCCAGCTCAGCGGCCATCTGCGGGACGAGGTTCTGCGCGCCCGCACCTCGCTGCTGATCCCCGACGCCGACCGTCTTTCCGATATCCTGCCCGACATGCCCGGAACTGGCGTGGCCGCCCTGCCCGGCTATGCCAGCCTCGTGCCCGGCCCGCTGCCCCGCTTTACCCCGAACCAGACGCGGCAGGCCTTCCTGCCCGCGTCGCCGCCGCGCGGCCTGGCCGGTGCGTCGAACGCCTGGGCCGCCGATGCCTCGCGCTCGGCAGGGGGCGGCACGTTGCTGGCCAATGACCCGCACCTCGGCCTGACTGCCCCCTCGATCTGGTATCTTGCCCGGCTTCAGCTTACCTCTGGCGGCGTGATCGGCGGCACCATTCCCGGTATGCCGCTGGTCATGGTCGGCCGCTCCGAGCAGCTCGCCTGGGGTCTGACGTCCTCCTATCTGGATGATCAGGACCTCTACATCGAAGAGCTGAACCCCGAGAACCCCGAAGAATACCGCACCCCTGACGGCTTTGCCCGCTTCGAGACCCGCAAGAGCATCATCACGATCAAGGACCATACGCCCGCCACGGTCACCCTGCGCTGGACGCAGAACGGCCCGGTACTGCCGCGTGCGGTGTTCAATCTCGACGCCATCACGCCGCCGGGGCATGTGGTCTCGCTGGCCTGGACCGCGCTGTCCGGAGAGGACACGTCGATGAGCGCCGGGATCGGCCTGATGACATCGGGCTCGGTCGAAGAGGCCATCGAGGCCAGCCGCAAGCACGTGGCGCCCTCGCAGAACCTCACGCTGATCGACGCGGACACCGTTGCGATGCAGATGATCGGCGTCCAGCCGTCGCGCGATCCGAACCACCAGAGCAAGGGCCGCATGCCCAGCCCCGGCTGGATTGCCGCGAATCGCTGGCAGGGCATGCTGCCCTATTCCGCCAATCCCGCCTTCCTCGCCCCCGAAGGCGGCATCGTCGGCAACACCAACAACAAGATCACCGACGCCCCCTTCCCCCGCCACGTCAGCTTTGACTGGGGCGACAGCCAGCGGGTGCAGCGCTGGAAGGCGCTGATGCAGGGCCGGCAGGTGCACACCCGCGACAGCTTCATCGAAGCCCAGCTTGATACGGTGTCGATCACCGCCCGTACCCTGCTGCCGCTGATCGGGCGCGATCTGTGGTTCACCGGCGAGGCCGCCCCGGACGGCACGCCCGAACGCCAGCGCCAGCGCGCCCTCGCGCTGCTCGCCGACTGGAACGGCGAGATGAACGAACATATGCCCGAACCGCTGATCTATTCGGCCTGGGTGCGCGCACTGCAGGAGCGGCTGATCCGTGACGATCTCGGTCCGCTGGCCGATGTCTACAACCACATCGAGCCGCT
This sequence comes from Pacificoceanicola niger, assembly GCF_048553275.1. Lineage (NCBI taxonomy): Bacteria > Pseudomonadati > Pseudomonadota > Alphaproteobacteria > Rhodobacterales > Roseobacteraceae > Pacificoceanicola > Pacificoceanicola niger. Next base: position 187,105 of record NZ_JBLZMW010000002.1, on the reverse strand, counting down.
TTTCCTTGAACGGGTCTATCGCAATGTGAACGGCGCCAGCGCGTGGTGCGACATCATCCGCTCCGCGCGGACCGAAACCTGTTCCGACATCGCCCGCCTTGCGCTCGACGATGCGCTGCTGTGGATCGACGAGACCTACGGAAATCAACTCGAAAGCCTGCGCTGGGGCGACGCGCATCAAGCGGTCCACGATCACACGGTGCTCGGCGATGTGCCGGTGCTGCGCTATTTCGTGAACATCCATCAAAGCACCTCCGGCGGGGACAACACGCTGATGCGCGGGCGCACCTCTGGCGATCCGGATGCGCCGTTCGAGAACGTCCACGCGGCAGGCTATCGCGGCATCTACGACTTTGCCGATCCCGACAGCTCTGTCTTCATCAGCGCCACGGGCCAGTCCGGCCACTTTCTGTCGCGGCATTACGACGACCTCGGACAACTCTGGCGGCGCGGGGAATACATCCCCATGTCGCTGGACGTGGATCTGGCCCGGGCGGCCTCCGTCGGGATCACCCGGCTGACCAAGCCGTGAACCAGGCGGAAATCGCCGCCCGGAGCGCGCTGAGGACACTTTGGCCGGGCTGGACCGGGTCGCTGAGCCCGCTGGGTCAGGGCGCCGGCAGAACGGTGTTGCGCGCAACCGGCGGCCCCCGCCCCCTTGTCGTCAAACTCTGGCCCGAGGAGCAACGAGACAAGGCAATCGCACAGGCGGCGCGGCAAGCCGCCGTTTCGGAGCAGCTCTGCGATGGCCTGTTTCGCGCACCACAGGTCCTGCAGTTCGACGCCGCGCAGCGCGTCATGGTGATGGCGGACTGCGGCGGTCAAGACCTTGGCACGCTGCTGGCACAGGCGCAGCCGGCGGAGGCCGAACGCCTGATGGCGCGCGCAGGGGCCTGGATTGCCGCGCTCCACGCCCCCTCCCGCCGCGATGCGCCGTTTCGGCCCATCGGGCATCTGAACTGGCTGGACAAGCTGGTCTCGCAGGGGGAGACCGGCGCGCGCGCCATTCACGATCTGGACGCGTTCCGGCAGCACGTTCAGGCCCTGCACGGGCTGTTTCAGGAGGTCCGCCGCCGCCCGTCGGTCCGGGCGATCACCCATAAAGACCTGAGCGCGGGCAACCTTCTGGTGACCAACACCGGCACGCTCTGGGGCATAGATTTCGAGAATTCCGCCGAAGACGAGGCCCTGCGCGATCTGTTCACCCTCGGGCTCGACGCGCTCAGTTTCGCGCCCTTCGGGCACGACCGGCGCCGCGCCCTCGCTGCGCTCGGGCGCGGCTATGGCCCGGCCCCCGGCGATCCGCTTGTCCGGCTGTTCCTGCAGCGGGCATTCGCCCTTGGTTACTGGGCCCGCACCCCCCTGCCGCACTCCCGGCGACAAGCGGCGCGGATGGCAGCCGCCTGCTGGATTTTGTCACAGGACGACGCGGTCGTATAGGGCGCGAAGAGGGCTCTGCCCTCGCCCCCAAGGGGGCTCACCCGAGGTATTTGAAGACCAAAGAAACCGCGCCGCGCGCACTCAGAGCGAGTCGAACCGGGCCTTGTCAGTGGCGGTCCAGTTTACGGTCAGGGCGTAGCCCTCTTCCGTCTGCACCTCTTGCTCCACCAGCCCTTTTTCGAAGAGCCACGCGCGTTTGCGCCCGTCGGCAAAGGACAGCACCATGTCTTCGACATGTTTTTCCTCGCCGAGCGCCTGCGTGACCGCCTCAAGGAAGACGTCCAGCCCTTCGCCCGTGATGGCCGACACGGCAAAGATCGCGTCCTCGCGGGCGGCACGGGTGCGGACCGCTTCCGCCTCCTCCGGGTCGAGGCGGTCGATCTTGTTCCACAGCTCGATCTGCGTGACCGAGTCCGGCACGCCGAGCGAGCCGAGGATCGTGCGCACATCACCGGCCTGCTCTTCGCTTTCGTCATGCGAGATATCGCGCACGTGCACGATCACATCGGCGGCCAGCACCTCTTCGAGCGTCGCGCGGAAGGCGGCGACGAGTTCGGTCGGCAGATCGGAGATGAAGCCCACCGTATCGGACAGGATCACGGTCGCGCCGGTGGGCAGTTCCACCTGCCGCATGGTTGGGTCGAGCGTGGCAAAGAGCATGTCCTTGGCCATCACTTCCGCCCCAGTCAAGCGGTTGAAGAGCGTGGATTTTCCAGCGTTGGTATAGCCCACAAGGGCAACGATCGGGAACGGCACCTTGGCACGGGCCTTGCGGTGCAGCTCGCGGGTTTTCACCACTTTGTCGAGCTGACGACGCAGGCGCACAAGCTGTTCGTCGATGGCACGGCGGTCTGCTTCGATCTGCGTCTCGCCGGGGCCACCGACAAAGCCGAGCCCGCCCCGCTGACGTTCGAGGTGGGTCCAGGCACGGACCAGCCGGGTGCGCTGATAACTCAGATGCGCCATCTCGACCTGCAACACGCCTTCGCGCGTCGCGGCACGGTCCGAGAAGATCTCGAGGATCAACCCGGTGCGGTCCAGCAGCTTCACGCCCCAGGCCTTTTCAAGATTGCGCTGCTGCACCGGCGTCACCGGCCCATCGACCAGCACCAGTGCGACCTCATCGGCCTCGAACCGCGCTTTGAGTTCTTCGATTTTGCCCGAGCCGAAGAGCATCCCCGGTTGCGGCCGTTGCAGGGGAACAACGGTTTCGCCAACGACTTCGAGGTCCGGCAAGGCATGCGCAAGTGAGACTGCCTCTTCCAGGGCCATCTGCGCGTTGCGCCGGTCCTTGTCGGACTTGATATCAGGATGCAGCACCCATGCACGGGTGACGGGCGGGGCGTGGTCTATACCGCTCAAGAAGCGTCTTCACCGTCATAAAGGTTGATCGGCTGCGACGGCATGATCGTGCTGATGGCGTGTTTGTACACCAGCTGGCTCTGACCATCCCGGCGCAAGAGCACGCAGAAATTGTCAAACCAGGTGATAACACCCTGCAGTTTGACCCCGTTGATCAGGAAAACCGTTACCGGAACCTTGGTCTTGCGCACATGATTGAGAAATGCGTCCTGCAGGTTCTGTCTGTCCGAAGCCATTGAAATTGCCTTTGTTCTTGTATCGCACCTCGCAAGGCGCGCCCCTATCTTCGGGGGAGTATGTCTTGGACAGGCTGGAGTTTCCAGCGCAAAAATTGGACTTTTTGAAAACAGGTCCAAATGGTTGACCAATGTTTCCGGCACCCGCCCCGCGCGCAACGGCTCTCAGTTGCGCCACAGATCCGGCGAAAGCATCACCACGATCGCCAGAAGCTCAAGCCGCCCGAGGATCATCCCGGCGCTCATCAAAAGCTGTGCGCCGGTGCCGAGCGACTGCAGCGAGATGGGCGCCTCTCCGGCAAAAGCGACCAGCGGCCCGGTGTTGGCCAGCGCCGCGACGGTCAGAACCATGGCCTGCTCGAAATCATAGCCAAACAGCCCGAAGGCCATGGAAAACAAGGCGATGGTCAGCGCGAACATCATAAAGAAGACCCAGGCGATAAAGGCCCCCTCGCGTCGGATGCGGCGACTGACCAGCCCGACACGGCCCACCGAATGCGGATGGATCAGCCGCTCGATCTCGCGCGTGCCATTGAGATAGAGCGCATAGACCCGCATCAGCTTGACCCCGCCAGCGGTGGTGGCGACGCCGCCACCGACCATGGCCAGCCCCATCAGAACGATGCCCGGCGTCGACAGCCCCGACCAGCCCTGCGCCGTGGCCCAGTCATTGCTCAGAAACCCCGTGGTGCTGAGAAAAGAGAGCGCGGTGAACAACCCGCCCCAAAGCGAGCGGAGCCCGGCAACGAGATCCTGCTCCTCGCCGACCTCGAAGGACGCCACCCAGTGGCGCATGAAGAACAGCACCGGTACAATGGTGATGATCACCAGGCCAAGCCGGAACTCCGGATCATAGCCAAGCCCCGGCCGGCTGGCCTGGCTCGTGGTGTCGGTGGAGAACGTCAGCCGGGACAGCGCAAAGAACATGAAGCAGAACAGCACCATCTCTCCCGCCATGCCGCTCGCCATCCCGGAGACCCCGCCCACCGGCGAGATACCGGATGTCGCCATGACCGCCATCGCATGCATGAGCGCAACAAGCGGCTTCTCTCCGGCGACCAGCAACATGATGCACAGCGCCAGCGTCAACCCGGTATAAACCGGGATCAGCACGCGGGCGCTGCGCTCCAGCCGCTGCATCGGATCGCGTCGGACACCGCGCGCCGCGCCCTGGGCAATCATCTGTCCCGGCTCGCCGCTGGCGGTGACCTCGAACCCGCCGAGGGTCATCGGCGCGAGGATCGCAGAGGCGGAGACCCAGATGATCAACCCGCCAATCCACCCCACCTGCCCGCGCCAGAGATGCTCGGGTCCGGACAGCCGCGCCGGTTCGAAGAGCGTGGCGCCGGTGGTCGTGAGCGACGAGACCATCTCGAAATATGCCGAATGGAATGTGGTCGTGCGCACCGCCTCGAAGAACGGCACGGCAAGAAAAATCGGCAGAAAGATGAAGGCCGCCAGAAGCGCCAGAAGCTGACGCAGTCCGCTGGTGTTATGCTCGCGATTGGCAAGCGCCAACGCCACCAGCGCGGTCAGCACGATCCCCACAAGGCCACTGTAGAAAAACGCGCGAGCGTCGTGAAATTCCTCGATGGCCAGCGCATATCCAGCCGGGATCAGCATCGAGAGCGACACGATCCCCGTCAGCAGCAGGAACAGCGGCAGGCGCAGCAGCATCATGGCTCAGAAAAAGTCGATGGAGACCTGCAGAAGGCGCTCGACCTCCGGCACGTCCTTGGCGAGCGCAAAGAGCACGATGTGATCGCCCGCCTCGATCAGCAGACCGCCAGAGGGTTTGACCACCTTGTCACCGTTGCGGATCGCCCCGACCAGCACACCTTCGGGAAAGTCGATATCGCGCAGCCGTGCCCCGGCCATGGAGGAGGTCGACAGCACCTCTGCCTCGATCACTTCCGCCTCCGCATCGCCGATGGAATACACCCGGCTGACCCGGCCATGGCGGATATGACGCAGGATCGAGCTTACCGTGGTGGCGCGCGGGTTGATATAGGCGTCGATGCCCAGAGGCTCCATCAGTTCGATCAACGTCGGATCGTTGACCAGAGCAATGGCCATCGGACAGCCCGCCGCCTTGGCACGCACGGCCGCCAGCATGTTGGTCTTGTCGTCATCGGTGACACAGAGCACCGCATCCGCACGCTCCACCCCGGCCTCGCTCAGCAAGGCGGCGTCAAGCCCATCGCCATGCAGCACGATGGTCCGTTCCAGCGCCTCCGCCGCACGCTCGGCATTCTTGCGGTCGCGTTCGATGACCTTGGCCCGGATCCGCTCGCGCCCCTCCTCAAGCCGCTGCGCCACCGCGAGGCCGACGTTGCCGCCACCGAGGATGACGATCCGCTCCTGCTTGCGCTGGGATTTGCCGAAGATCTCCAGGGCCCGGCGCACGTCCTCCTGATGCACCATGACATAACAGCTGTCGCCCACGAAAAGCTGATCCCGCGCTTCCGGCGCAAAAAGCGTACCCTCCCGGCGAATGCCCACGACCACCGAGCGCAGCGTCGAAAACAGGTCCGTGAGTTGGCGCAGCGGCGTGTTGACGATCGGACAATCCTCGTCGATCGACAGGCCAAGCAGATGCGCGCGGCCGTCAAGAAAGGTCTCCGTATCAAAGGCCGCCGGTGCCGACAGCCGCTGCAACGCCGCCTCCGCGACCTCGCGCTCGGGGCTGATGACCACGTCGATGGGCAGATGATCCCGCCGGTACAGATCCGAATATATCGCGGTGAGATAACTTTGCGAGCGCAGCCGCGCGATCTTGCGCGGCACCGAAAACACCGAATGCGCGACCTGGCAGGTCACCATGTTGACCTCGTCGGAATGGGTCGCGGCGATGATCATGTCTGCGTCGCGCGCGCCCGCCTTTTCGAGCACATCGGGATAGCTGGCAAAACCGGCGATCCCCTGCACGTCCAGCGTATCGGTGGCCCGGCGCACGAGGTCGGGATTGCTGTCGACGACTGTCACGTCGTTTCGCTCACCCGAAAGATGCCGCGCGATCTGCCAGCCAACCTGGCCGGCACCACAAATGATGACCTTCATGGCCGATCCTTATCCAGTCCAGCTTCCGGAATGACACGCCCCGCGCCGCCGGTCAACGCCCCCAAAAGCTTTGCCCCGAGGCCCGTCCCGGCCTGCGGTACGCGCTGATGGGAGGAATATTCTGGCTTCCTCATCCGATCCGAAAACCGCGTTGCACTGTTCGGGATGAGAAACGCGTCTGGCCATGTCCCTTATGCGAAATCGCCCCGTCCTACCGGCCCGACCGTCGCGCGTCCCTTGCCCGCTTGAAGGCAAAGACCTGTTGTCGCGGGGTCCAGTCGTACTTGGGATCCTCCGTGACACGGGCATAGAACAAGCGCCCCATGCCAAGCCGCCAAGGGTCCAGAACGATCCCCTGCGCCATCGCGTCGCCCCTGGCCGATACGATCAAGGTCGAGTGTTCGATCAGAAGGCTGTCGTGATTGGCAATGGCCCGGTGCCAGCCCAGCGTCTGAACCCCTTCTCGCCGCATACGCGCTTCGAGGTCATCCGCCCATTCGCGGCAAAGGCCGCGCGGACGCAGGCCCGCGTTGACCTTCATGTTATGAATCAGCGGCGGATCCGTCATGCCCCAGTCGATGGCCCATTGCCTCGGTTCGGTCAGGGCGATCCGTGCAACGCGGGCCGCCTCCTCGCGGTCCACGTCCGGTCCCAGAGCCGCGATCATGGCGCTCAGCTCGGCCAATTGCGCCGCCTCCGCGATCGCGGCAGCGCCGCCACCGGTCGAGACAACGCCCGGCGCGCCACCGCAGGCCGCCAGCGGCAAGGCCGCAAGCCCCGTCAGAAGCGCCCGCCGACGCATGCTCAGGAAGCCCGCTCCACCGCGTCCTCATCGACACGGGCCACGCGGCTGCCCGCCTTCTGGCTGGTCACCACGCCCAGCGACTTGAGCTTGCGATGCAGCGCTGAGCGCTCCATGCCGACAAAAGAGGCGGTTCGCGAGATATTGCCGCCAAAACGGTTGATCTGCGTCAGCAGGTATTCGCGCTCAAAGGCTTCCCGCGCCTCGCGCAGTGGCAGCGTCGCCAGCGTCCCGGAGAGCACCACCCGGTCCTCATCCGCCTCGCCCGGCGTGCTTTCCTGCGGCAACTCGCGCGCGCCAATCGGTCCGGTGCCATCGCCGAGGATCAGCACCCGCTCCACGAGGTTCTTCAACTGACGCACGTTACCGGGCCAGACCATGGTCTGCATCAGCGCCGCCGCATCTTCGGAGATCGCGCGCACCGGAAGGCCCTGTGTCTGATTGCAGTCATTGATGAAATATTCGGCCAAGAGCGGTATGTCCTCGCGCCGTTCCGCCAGCGACGGAACCGCGATCGGCACCACGTTCAGACGGTGATACAGCTCCTCGCGGAAGCGCCCCGCGGCGATTTCCTGGGTCAGCTCGCGTCCCGTGGACGAGATCACGCGCAGGTCCACGCGCACCTTGTCGTTGCCGCCGACGCGGGTGAACTGCTGATCGACCAGCACGCGCAGGATCTTGGACTGCGTGCCCACCGGCATGTCCGCAACCTCGTCGAAGTAGATCACCCCGCCATGTGCCTGCTCCAGCAAGCCCGGCTCGATGCCGCGCTGCGGGGTCTCGCGTCCAAACAGCATGGCCTCCATCATCTCCGGCTCCACGCCGGCGCAATTCACCGTCACAAACGGCGCATTCGCCCGGTTCGAGCGCGAATGAATGTAACGTGCCGCCACTTCCTTGCCGCTGCCCGCAGGGCCGGAGAGCATCACCCGGCCGTTGCTTTTCGTGACCTTGTCCAGCTGCCCGACAAGCGCGCGGAACGCGGCGCTGTCGCCGATCATCTCGGTGTTGCGCGTGTCGCCGCGCTTGAGCTGCAGGTTCTCGCGGCGCAGGAGCGAGGTCTCCATGGCGCGCCGGATCACCACCAGAAGCTGATCAATGTTGAACGGCTTTTCGATGAAATCATAGGCGCCCTGCTTGATCGCCGCGACGGCGATCTCGATATTGCCATGGCCGGAAATAATGACCACCGGAATGTCGGGGTTGTCACGCTTGACGGTCTTGAGGATGTCGATCCCGTCCATCTTGCTGTCCTTGAGCCAGATATCGAGGATCAGCAGCGCCGGGGGCTCGGCGTTGATTTCATTCATCGCATCCGTACTGTTCCCCGCAAGACGGGTGGTAAAGCCCTCGTCTTCGAGAATGTCCCCGATCAGCTCGCGAATATCGCGCTCGTCATCGACAATCAGAATATCGCTCATATCGTGCCCTTACCCATGATCCGCTTCAAACCTCCTGCAATTTCCTGGCCTGCTCTTCTTGTTCTCGTTTCTCGTCCGTGTCGGCCTGCGCCGCCGGATCGAGCGCCAACCGGACCACCGCCATGGCCCCGGCATGTGCCCCCTCCTCAAAGGCGGGTGCATCTTCGAGGGTCAGCGTACCGCCGTGCTCCTCGATGATCTTCTTGACGATGGGCAGGCCGAGGCCCGTGCCCTTGTCGCGTGTCGTCACATATGGCTCGAACAGGCGCGCCCGGTCCTCGGGCAGGCCGATGCCGTTATCCATGATGCGGATCTCGGCGCGGGTGCCCTCGATCTGTTGCAATTCCACCCGGATCTGCGGCTTGTGCCCGTCCGGGGCACCCGTTTCCTGCAGGGTTTCAATGGCTTCGCCCGCGTTCTTGATCAGGTTGGTCAGCGCCTGTCCGATCATCGTCGCGTCAAGCTCGACCGGCATCGGCGTTGCGGGAATGGCCACGTGGAAGTCCACGTCCGGCTGACCACTTTCCTGCAGCAGCACAATCCCGCGCAGCAGATCGCCGAGATCCTCGGGTTTGCGCTCCGGCTCGGGCATACGCGCGAACTTGGAGAACTCGTCGACAATGCGGCGCAGATCATCGGTCTGGCGCACGATCCGTTCGGTCAGACCGGTCACCTTTTCGGCGTCCTCCGCGCCCAGCCGCTTCACAAAACTGCGTTGAATGCGCTCCGCCGAGAGTTTGATCGGCGTGAGCGGGTTCTTGATCTCATGCGCAATGCGCCGCGCCACATCCCCCCAGGCCGCCATACGCTGTGCGCTGACCAGATCCGTCACATCGTCAAAGGCCACCACGAAGCCTTCGAGGCTGCCATCGCCCCGCCGCCGCGTCGCGAGACGCACCAGCAAGTGCTCCAACTGCCCCTCGCGGCTGACCTTGACTTCCTCCTGAAGGCTTTCGCGGTCCTCTTCGCGCATCCGGTCGAACAGCGCGGCAAACTCCGGCACGGCCACGGAAATCGGGTCGGCGCGGTGGGTCTCGCTCCAGCCCAGCAGGCGTTGCGCGGAGCGGTTGACGAAGGTCACACTGCCGTTTTCGTCCAGACCGACAACGCCGGAAGTGACCGAGTAGAGCACGGAATCGAACAGCCGCTGGCGGCGTTCGATCTGCCGCGTGTTTTCCAAAAGGGTCTCGCGCTGCGCCTTCAGTTGCCGCGTCATCTGGTTGAAATAGCGTCCGAGCATGGAAATCTCGTCGTCGCCGTCATCCTCGATGACCTGTACATTCAGATCGCCCGCGCCAACCTGCTGCGCCGCTCCGGCCAGCCGCCCGACGGGCCGCGACAGCCGTTCGGCAAACCACAGGCCCGCCCAGGTCGCGGCGAGGATCAGAAGCAGCGCAAACCCCAGGTAAAGCAGCGCAAAATCGAACAGGCGCCGCCCGCGCTCGCTTTCCTGCTGCTGGTAGAACTGCGCGGTCTGCTGCGCCTCGTCCAGCAGCCCAAGGATGCGCCCGTCAACGGAACGGCTGACATAAAGATAGCGATCGACAAACGCCTGCAGCGGCACAAGGGCGCGGTATTCGTCATTTCGCCAATCCGCGATCAGCGCGACGCGCTCGGCGTCAGCCCGGGCGAAATCCGTCTCGGACGGCTGTTCATAATCGAAAAGATACGAGCGCTCGCCCCGCGCCAGTATTTCGCCGTTGCTGTCGATCACGAAAGCCTCGTTCAGCCCGCGCTGGATCTGCCCCTGCCCGTCCGAAAGCAACTGGCGCAGCGTGACCGTGGGGTTCAGCAAGAGCAGACGGCGGTTCTGATCGACAAAGCCGCCAAGCGCCCATGCGTCCTGCTTCAGCGCGGCGCTTTGTTCGCTTTCATAGGCTTCCGCAGCGGCGCGGGAGGCGGCGACAACGTTCTGCACGCGGCTGGAAAACCAGGTCTCAAGGCCGATGTTGATGGTGATGACCGCAAAGACCGCCACGGTGATCGCCGGCAACAGCGCCATGAGCGCAAAAGCCCCGGTCAGCCGCAGGTGCAGCCGCGAGCCCGCCGATTGCGCCCGCCGCGCCGCGATCATCCGCGTCACCCGGCCAAGCACCAGCGTTGCAACCAGAAGGACGTAGACCAGATCGGCCAGCAGGATCAGCCGCAGGCTGAGCTGCGTGCCGGCGCCAGTGTCCAGAGGACCAAGCACTGCAAAGGTTGCAAGCGCAAGGATCGGACCCAGCGCGACAAGCGCCAGCGCCATCCAGTTCTGCACCCGACGCGCGCGCCTCAAACGATTGAGACGTGCCCAGACACTGCCGCCTGCGCCGGACCGTGCTCGTGTGGCCACAGCCAACCCTCGCATTGATGTGCTGCCAAAGGCAGCGACCGCCATATTTTGTGATCTCCCCTCAAGTCATGGCGAGGGTGCCACAGTTATGTGGCCCTTTTACATCAACTTGCGGCGTCGTGTCACGCGAATATCAAGGTCGGTAATTTTTTTCCGCAAGGTATTGCGGTTGATGCCGAGCAGATCGGCACATTTTGCCTGATTCCCGCCGGTTGCCTCCAATGCGATCTCGATCAGGGGGCCTTCGACCTCCTTGATGATGCGCCCATGCAGCCCCGGCGGCGGCAACATGGAGCCGTGCAGATCGAAATACCGCCGCAGGTGCCGCGCGACCGAAGCGCCCAGTTTTTCGGCATCACCGCCCTGCAGCACCGGTCCGGTTTCCGGCTGATTGCCAAGCACGGACTCAACCTCTGCGCGGGTGATTTCCTCGGCGAGACTGGTCAGGCTGAGCCGCCGCACGGCGTTTTCGAGCTGCCGCACGTTCCCCGGCCAGCTGTAGACCCGGAACAGCTCGGCCGCATCCTTCGACAGCCAGCGTTTTGGCGCGCCTTCGCGTTCGGTGCGGGCAAAGAAATGATCAGCCAGCAGGGAGATGTCCTCGACGCGCTCGCGCAGCGACGGGACGGTGATGGTGGCGCCGTCAAGGCGATAGAACAGGTCCTGCCGCACCTTGCCGCCGTCCATGAGCGAACCGGGGTCATACTGCGTGGTGGCCATGAAGCGCGGCACATGCTCGCCCGGCACGTCCATCATGCGCACGATCCGCGCCTGCACCTCGTCGGAAATATCCGCGATCTCGTCGATCAGCAGCGTGCCGCCCTTGACCCGCGCCAGCACCTTGGCGGGGCCTTCGAGATCGGCCAGATCGGCGCCCGTGACGGTCACAAAGGGCAGCGTGCGGCGGTCGGAGAAGTCGTGAATGGCCTTCGCAATCAAGCTTTTGCCGGTGCCGCTCTCGCCCGCGACAAGCACGGGAAGATCGGTATTCATCACGCGCGCCACAAGACGGTAGAGCGCCTGCATCGCGGGGGTGCGCCCCACCAGCGGCAACTCGTCGGGCTCATCGGCACCCACCACTGTCTCCTCGCGCCGGGGCGCGCGACCCCGGTTTTCCAGGGCCTTGGCCGTGCGTTTCATCAGATCCGGCAAATCGAACGGTTTGGGCAGATAGTCGTAGGCTTCCGCTTCGGCGGCCTGAATGGCGGTCATGATGGTATTCTGCGCCGAGATCACGATGACCGGCAGGTCCGGGCGGTCCTCATTGATCTTGGGCAGCATTTCGAGGCCATTGCCGTCGGGCATCATGACATCGGAAATCACCACATCACCCTTTCCCTCACCCACCCAGCGCATCAGCGTGGTCAGACTGGAGGTTGCATGAACCTTGCACCCGGCGCGGGTCAGGGCCTGGGTCAGGACCGTCCGGATCGTGCGGTCGTCATCTGCGACAAGGACTGTGCCATCCATTATGTCTTCTCCTTGGGCTCCCCGCGATAGCGGGGCAATGAAATGCGAAAGACCGTCTTGCCGGGCACGCTGTCCACGGAAATCCAGCCGTCATGATCCGAGATGATCTTGCTCACCAGGGCGAGGCCAAGACCGGTGCCGTTCTCCCGTCCCGATACGAAGGGATCGAAGATATCGCCGCGGATGTCATCCGGGAGGCCCGGGCCATCGTCGATGATCTCGATCTGCAACGGCAGGGACAGCCTGGACCCATCGGATTTGCGGGTGCGGAAACTGTGATCGTAAAAGGTATGCAGGCGGATCGTGCCACCCTCCTTCACGTCGCCCGCCTCGCTGGCGTTCTTGATGAGGTTCAAGACCACCTGCAGCAGCTGATCGGGATCGCCGAGCGCCATGGGCAGCGAGGGGTCGTAATCCTCCATGATCTTCATATGCGCGCCAAACCCCAGCGCCGCCGAGCGCCGCGCCCGGTCCAGCACATCATGGATATTGACCGGCAGACGCTCCGGCGCGGAGAGATTGCCGAATTGCTCGACCTGCTCCAGAAGCTTCACGATGCGCCGGGTTTCCGCCACGATCAGATCGGTCAGCTCAAGGTCTTCCTTGGGTTGGTTCATCGAAATCAGCTGCGCCGCACCGGCGATGCCCGCCAGCGGGTTCTTGATCTCGTGGGCGAGCATTTCCGCCATGCCGATGGCCGATTTGGCGGCGGACTTCACGGAGTGGCTCTGTGTCATCCGCCCGGCCAATTCGCGCGGCGAAATCAGCATGAGCATCCAGCCGTCGCGCCCCTGCAAGGGCGCGATCTGCAAGTTGCAGACCAGCGGCGCGCGGCTGCCTGTTCCGACATCCACATCATTCACGAACAGAGGTGTGCCGTGCTCGCGGGCCCGCCCGAGGCTGGCCTCCAGCGGTGCATCGACCGCCAGCCGGTCCCAGATCGGTTGGCCACGCAACCACTTGGCGGAATTGTTGAAAAACCCTTCCGCCGCCGGGTTCATATCGCCGATGTTCTCGTCCGGATCGATCAGGATCGCGGGCACCGGCAGGGAGGACCAGATCATCGCTTCTGTTTCTTCTTCCATCACGCTGCCGCTCCAGTGGGCACGAAAGGCCGGTTCATCGCTTCGGGCAGATGCGCAAGGACCGTCGCCGGGGCGCGTTCGGACAACACAGCCCGCCGCAGCGCACTCTCGGTGCCCACCCGATCCATGTACCAACCCAGATGTTTGCGCGCGACGCGGTTGCCCAGCTCAGGGCCATAGAAATCCAGCATCGCCTCGTAATGACCGCAAACCATATCGGCCAGCGCCCGGCCAGTCGGGATCACCGGTGCCGCTGTGCCGTATAGCGTCGACGCGATCGCGGCCAAGGCCCAGGGCGCACCCTGCGCCCCGCGCCCGACCATCACGCCATCCGCGCCGGATTGCGCCAGGGCGGTTTGCGCCGTAGGCCCGTCCACCACGTCGCCGTTTGCAATCACGGGTATCTGCACCGCAGACTTCACCTCGGAAATCGCCGCCCAATCGGCGCGACCCTTGTAGAACTGACACCGCGTGCGGCCATGGATGACCACCATCTGAACACCGGCCCCTTCGGCGCGGCGCGCCAGATCCGGAGCATTGAGGCTGTCGTCGTCCCAGCCGAGCCGCGTCTTGAGCGTTACCGGGACATCAACCGCATCGACGACCGCCTCGATCAAACGCAGCGCGTGATCCGGCGCCTTCATCAGCGCCGAGCCGGACCAGCCGCCGGTCACCTTCTTCGCCGGGCAGCCCATGTTGATGTCGATGACCCGCGCGCCCATGTCCGCGACCATCTTCGCGGCTTCGGCCATGGGCCCCGGGGCACGGCCCGCAATCTGCACCGAGGTGTTCTCGATCCGCGCGCCGAGCTCCGCCTTCTCACGGGTGCCAGGGCGTTTGGACAGGAACTCGCCGCTTGCAATCATCTCCGACACCACGAGGCCCGCGCCGAACTGCGACACGAGGGTGCGGAACGGCAGATCTGTGATTCCGGCCAGCGGCGCCAACAGCACCGGAGGGTTTATGTCATTGTCATTGAGGCGGAAGCTCAAGCGCCTGTTCCTTGTGCTTTTGTTCATGAATTAGCCCGCCACAGACTCCCGTTCAATGAGTCGCGCCGCGCCGTCGCCCTGTTAAATAGCGGTTGCCCAAAAAATAGGCAAACAGCCGTGCTGGATTGCGCCGTGGTGCGGAGCGAACTAGACATGGACCCGCAAACCGGGGGGCCAGATGACAACAGCGGTAATCCTTGTCGCAGCGGGGCGCGGGCTGCGGGCCGGTGGGGATATTCCCAAGCAATGGCAAAGCCTTGCGGGATCTCCCGTGGCCCGCTGGACGGCGGCGGCCTTTGCCCATGTCGGACCCTTGGTGATGGTGATTCACCCCGCTGATCGCGAAATTGCTGAAAATGCGATCAATGGCCTGCCCGTGACGCTTGTCGAGGGCGCAGACACGCGGGTCGGATCGGTGCGCGCCGGGCTGGAAGCGCTGGCGGAGCAGGCCCCGGATCGCGTTCTGATCCAGGATGTGGCGCGGTGCTGCACGCCCCCTGCGGTCATCACCGCGGTGCAGGACGCGCTGACACGGCACCCCGGCGCGGCGCCCGCCCTGCCGGTCACCGACGCCCTGTGGGTTGGTGTCGCAGGCAAGGTGGCCGGGACCCGAGACCGCACCGGCCTTTACCGCGCACAAACTCCGCAAGGATTTGATTTCAAATCCATTCTCGATGCACACCGCAGGCTGCCCGACGCCGCGCAGGCCGCCGATGATGTACAGATTGCCCGCGCCGCGGGGCTGGACGTCGCCATCGTGCCGGGCGATGAGAGGAACCTCAAGATCACCACGCCGGACGATTTCGCCCGCGCCACCGCGATCCTGAAAGGAGACGCCATGGATATCCGCCTCGGCAACGGCTTTGACGTACATGCCTTCGAAGACGGCGATCACGTCGTTCTTTGCGGCATAAAGGTGCCGCATGACCGCGCGCTCAAGGGGCATTCCGACGCCGATGTCGGCATGCATGCGGTCACCGATGCCATCTATGGCGCGCTGGCACAGGGCGACATCGGACGCCACTTCCCGCCAAGTGATCCGCAGTGGAAGGGCGCGGAAAGCCATATTTTCCTGCGGCACGCGCGGGATCTGGCTGCGTCCATGGGCTTTACCCTTTCCAACGTGGATTGCACCCTGATTTGCGAGCGCCCGAAGGTCGGCCCGCATGCAGAGGCGATGATGCAGGCCATGGCGGACATCCTCGGCATCGAAAAGGACCGCGTTTCGATCAAGGCAACGACGTCCGAACGGCTGGGCTTTACCGGGCGCGAAGAGGGCATCGCCGCGATTGCCACAGCCACCCTGGTGAAGCCATGACCCCGAAGACCGCCCACCTCATCGCGTCCTTTTTCGGCGCTGGCTATCTCAAACCCGCGCCCGGCACATGGGGCACGCTGGCCGCCCTGCCGCCAGCCTATGCAATCCTGCTAATCGGGGGCTTCTGGCTGCTTTTGCCGCTGACGGCGCTTGTCTTCTATGTCGGCTGGCTCGCGACCAAGACAGCGACCGAGACCGGACCGGACCACGATCCCGGCTGGATCGTCATCGACGAGGTGGTCGGCATGTGGATCGCGCTGTTTCCGGTGGCCTATGGCGCGGGCATGATGGGCGTCGAGGTGCACCGGCTCTGGCCCGGCTGGGTCTCCGGCTTCCTGCTCTTCCGGCTGTTCGACATCTGGAAGCCCTGGCTGGTGGGCCGCGCGGACCGGATGGGCACGCCACTGGGCGTGATGATGGACGACGTCTTCGCCGGGCTGTTCGCGGCGGTCATCAGCATCCTGTTCGCGGCGCTGGCGCACGGGGTGCTGATGTGAGCGACCTGGCGAAAGAACTCTTGGACGTCGCTCTGGCGGCGGGCAAGACCGTGACCTGCGCCGAGAGTTGCACCGGCGGCAAGGTCGCCGCCGCTATAACCGATATCGCCGGAAGCTCCGCCATCTTCGAGCGCGGCTTTGTCACCTATTCCAACGATGCAAAGCAGGAGATGCTTGGCGTTTCCCGCGCTGCGCTGGAGGCACATGGCGCCGTCTCCGAAGAGGTCGCCCGCGAAATGGCGCAAGGCGCGCGGACGAAATCCGGGGCGGATGTGGCCGTGGCGATCAGCGGCATCGCCGGGCCCGGCGGCTCGGAGCACAAGCCCGAGGGACGGGTTTGCTATGCGCTCGCAACCGTGGACGGGCTGCGCTCCGAAACCATTGATCACGGCGCATTGGGCCGCGCAAATGTGCGGCAGGCGGCCACAAAGCATGCCCTGAGGCTGCTTCTGGACGGCCTGGGTTGATTTGATCTGGCCGGTTTTCTGACAGGTTGTCAGCGACGACAACCAACCGAGAGGGCATCCCAAGGCACACGCACCCCGCTCATAAAGCCAACACAGGCAATCAAGGGCACCGCACAGTTCGCATAGTTTTTCATCGAAAAAGATTCGTGAAATGCGATTTTCTACGTCCTGAACGCCACAAAACCATTCAAATACCGCCCTCAAAAGGGGCATCGGCAGAATTTTGAGCACAAAATAAAGGCGTTTCACAAACTGCCCGCATCTTCACCTGCCGCAATCCAGAAAGTTGGTTTTTTCCGCGTTCGAATCCGCGAGAAACGCCCGCAATCAAGAATGGGATACGGGAAGGAAGAGATATGAACGGAGCGGATACCGCCTGGATCATCGTTGCAACGGCCTTGGTGCTGTTCATGACGCTGCCGGGGCTGGCGCTGTTTTATGGCGGACTCGTGCGGGCGCGAAACGTGCTCAGCGTGTTCATGCATTGCTATGCCATCGCCTGCCTGATGAGTGTGCTTTGGCTGGCCTTTGGCTACTCCATCGCCTTTGGGGACGGCAATGCGGTCTGGGGCGGCCTGGGCAAGGCCTTTCTGACGGGGATCGACGCGGACACCCTGTCGGGCACCCTGCCCGAGGTCCTGTTCTTTGCCTTTCAGATGACCTTCGCCATCATCACCCCGGCGCTGATCGTCGGCGCCTATGTGGAGCGGATCGGCTTTGGCTTTGTGCTGCTGTTCTCGGCGCTTTGGATGCTGCTGTGCTATGCCCCCGTCACCCATTGGATCTGGGGCGGCGGATTCCTGTCCGATGGCGGGATATTTGGCGAGACCGGCGTGCGCGATTTCGCAGGCGGTATCGTCGTGCATGAAACCGCTGGCCTTGCGGCACTGCTGATCGCCATTTTCCTCGGGCCGCGCCGGGATGCCAAACACCCGCCGCACAATCCCGGCTATGTCTTCATCGGCGCGGCCATGCTCTGGGTCGGCTGGTTCGGATTCAACGGCGGCTCGCAGCTGGCGGCCGACGGCGGCGCGGCCATGGCGCTGACCGTAACGCATATCTCGGCCGCGACGGCGTCGCTGACATGGGCGCTTTGGGAAAAGATCAAATTCGGCCGTGCCAGCGTTGTCGGCATTGTGACCGGCACCATCGCAGGCCTGGCCTCCATCACCCCGGCCTCCGGCTTTGTCGGCCCGATCGAAGCCTTGGTGATCGGCGCAATCGCGGGCGTGCTGTGTCAGGAGGCCGTGAACCTCGTCCGACAAACCCTGAAGATCGACGACACGCTCGATGTCTTTGCGGTGCACGGCGTCGGCGGCATCTTCGGCACGATCATGATCGCGGTCTTCGGCGCAGGATCCTGGGCGGCGCAGCTTGGATCACTGGCAATCGTCGGCGTTTATACCGGCGTGGTGACGGTGGTGCTGATCTTCGTTGTGAAGGCGATCACTCCGCTGCGCGTGGATGCCGAAACCGAGCACAGCGGACTGGATATCGCGGCCCACGGCGAGCGAGCCTACGATCACGCGAGCTAAGCCGCGGTGAAGACACCAACCCAAGACCCTCCGAAGCTCCGTGTTTCGGGGGGTTCTTTATTTCAGTTGCCCGCCATCCAAGACTTGATAAGCTCAGCGCCGCTGTGCGCGGGCACCGCGTTTTCCAGGAGAACTTGTTTTGAATACGATTATAAAACGATGCGTTCTTGCCGCTTGTCTGGCTTTGCCGATCGGGGCAGCGCAGGCTGCAACCATCCAGTTCACAGCAACAAGCACGTCCGCAGGAACGTTGGGATGGGTGCAAATTGACGATGGAATATTTGGCAGCGGAATGCTCTGTGAATTTGGGTGTAACGTCTACAACACCGTGCTGAGCGCATTCTACTTCGCGGATGCGGCCACGGGCACCCGTTTCACCATCGCGGATGTGCGGGTGGGTGGTGAAATCGGGTTTCGCGACGTCGGCGGCACATTCCCGGTGCCGCAATGGGGGCGCTTCGGTATCGCGGAAAACTATATCGAGGACACCTCGGTCGGGATCTACAACGGAGACGGCAGTCTGGGTTTCGCGCGGTACTCTCCCTCCTCCCAATCCAGCTTCTACGACGATGTAACCTGGACCAGCGGATACGCTCTGTCGGCAGTTCCGAGCGTGTCGGACGTGCCGTTGCCGGCATCCGGCCTGATGCTTTTGGGCGCGATTGGTCTCGCCAACGCGATGCGGCGTCGGCGCAAAGGCTGACATGGCCATAATGCCGGGCGGCGTCTTGCGGTGCGCCGCCCCTGCACTGGCAGTTCCGATCGTCAGGCCAGGATATCAACCGTCGGATTGCCAGCGGTCTGACCGGCCTGCGCCGATGCGCCAAAGCCCTCCTTGGCCGCGATCTGTTTGCCAGTTTCCTGAATCTTCTGCGTTGCGTCCTTGGAGTCATCGGCGGCGTCGGCCTTTTCCCAGACCATTGTTGGCTGTCCGCCGCCAAACGACAGCGCCGAAGAGGCGGCGGCAGCGGCGTCGCCGTAGCTGCCACTGCTGTCGGTGACGGGTTCCTTGCCGCCAAAATCGGCGCGCGTGGCGTTGTCCTGTTCCGGCGCGTCGGGGCGGATCGGTTTTTCCGGCTCAGGCTGGCGCGCCTGCAACTCCATGGTGCGGACGCTGGTGACTGCGGATGGCTGACTGACGTTCATGACGTTCTCCGTCGAAGTGTGTCTTGACGGTTAATGTTTTCAGTCAAATGCGGCGCAAATCTGGCAACCCGCCCGGTTTCGCGGCGCGTGGTTAACGCCGCCTTTCAGCCGTAGAGTTCCGCGGCGCGGCGTTCGAAGGCGCGGACGATGCGCTGCATGGCCTCGTAGAAGAACATGCCGGCCGCCCCCTGCAACAGGCGGTTCTTGAATTCGAAGTCGACGAAAAAGGACACATCGACGCCGCCCTCGGCGCAATCGGTGAATCCCCATTTCGAGATCATATGCTTGAACGGACCGTCGAGATATTCGGTGTCGATCGTTTTGTCGTCAGGCCAGAGGGTCACGCGGCTGCCGAAGCGCTCGCGGAAAACCTTGAAGCTGATCACCAGATCCGCCAGCATCACTTCATGATCGCCCTCCTGCTCGCGCGAGCGGATGCGCGCCGCCGACGTCCAGGGCAGGAACTTCGGATAGTTGCCGACATCGGCGACAAGGTCGTACATCTGCTGTGCGGTATACGGCAGGTGGCGGGTCTCGGAGTGGGTCGGCATGGCGCCCCTTTGGCTTGTGGGTCTGCGTCCAGATGTCGTATGTAACGCACGGATTTTCAAGGGGATGGACATGCCACAGCGACCTTATGTCGTGGATACGATGATCTCGGCCAAACGCATCGCGGCCCGGATCGAAGAGCTCAGCCGCCTGATCGAGCGCGAGTTTTCCGACACCGACAAGCTGGTGGTCGTGGGATTGCTGCGCGGGTCCTTCGTGTTCATCGCTGACCTTGTACGCGAGTTGGATCTGGACGTGGAGGTGGACTTCCTTGAGGCCTCTTCCTACGGCAACGAGATGGAAACGAGCCGCGAAGTGCGCATCCTCAAGGATCTACGCGGCGGCATCGAAGGGCGCGACGTCCTGGTGGTTGAAGACATCATAGATACCGGATTTACCATGAAACACGTTCTGGGCCTGCTCAAGGCGCGCAAACCGAACCGCTTGCGTTCCATTGCCCTGCTGGACAAACCGGTGCGGCGCGAGGTGGAGGTCAAGGCGGATTGGACCGGGTTCGAGATCCCGGACGAGTTTGTCGTCGGATACGGCATTGATTATGCACAAAGAAATCGGAACCTGCCCTTTATCGGGAAAGTCCGGTTCACGCAGTGACGCGCCGCCATGGCCCCGGGGAGGCTGCGGGGCACAGCCCCGCCCTACGCAAGGGCGGCGCTTTGGGGCAGCGGATCCTGCACGGCCTTTGGTTGCCACGCTCGGCGCCACGCATCGGACAAGCGCTCTGCACTTTAGCGGTTTTTCCGCGCATGATCACACGTCTGTGTGAATCTTGGGGTATACCGATCCGGCATTCTGCGACATTCTGCCTCCATCGGATTGCCGTAAGACAGACAACCAAAGGGAGATTTCCATGAAGAAAACCATCGCTTGCCTCGCCGCGCTTTCCATTCTCGGTGGCACCGCCGTTTTTGCACAAGACAGCGAAGCCGTTCTCAAGGCCCGTCAGGGGCAATTTCGCATTCTCGCGCTGAATCTCGGCGTGCTGGGCGGCATGGCCAAAGGGTCGATCGAGTACAATGCCGACGCGGCGCAGGCGGCTGCAGATTCGATTGTCGGCGTTTCGATGGTCCACCAGGCGACATTGTTCCCCGAAGGCACGGACGCCATGAGCATCGAGGGCACCCGCGCGGAACCGGCGATCTGGGAAAACTTCGGCGACTTCGAATCGAAGTGGGCCGCACTTGGCGAAGCCGCCGCCTCGGCCCAAAATGTCGTGGCCGGTGGCAAGGACGCGGTTGGTCCGGCGCTTGGCCAGCTTGGCGGCGCCTGCAAGGCGTGCCATGACACGTACCGCGCCCCCGAGTAATCGGGCATGAAACATGTCCTGACAGGGCTGGTCCTGGCGGCGGTTGCCGGCGCCGGGATCGCATGGGTGCTGACCGCGCCACAGACGGTGGACGCGGCACGGCTGCAGGGGCTTGAGGCCGACGCGCAGCACGGCGAGGTGATCTTTACCGCCGCGGGCTGCGCCTCGTGCCACCACGCCCCCAAAGCCGAGGACAAGAGCGTGTTGAGCGGCGGCCAGGCGTTCGAGACAGCCTTCGGCACGTTCTATTCGCCGAACATCTCGCCCGATCCGGAGCATGGCATTGGAGATTGGTCCTTCGAGCAATTCGCCAATGCGGTGCTCAAGGGCACGTCACCCGATGGCCAGCATTACTACCCCGCGTTCCCCTACACCGCCTACTCCAAGATGGCGCTTCAGGATGTTTCGGATCTCTGGGCCTATTTCCAGACCCTGCCGCCGGATGCCACGCCATCGAAACCGCATGATGTGGGCTTTCCATTCAACATCCGGCGCAGTCTTGGCGGTTGGAAGCTGCTGTTCTACAGCGACGATTACGTGATGGCGGCCTCGGAAGACGCGGGCGGCGAGCGCGGTCGGTACCTCGTTGAAACGCTGGCACATTGCGGGGAATGCCATACACCAAGAAATACACTCGGCGGTCTCGACAAGAGCCGTTGGCTGGCCGGCGCCCCGAACCCCTCCGGTCAGGGCAGCATCCCGGCGCTGACACCGGACACGCTGACGTGGTCGGCGGAGGATGTAGCCTACTACCTCGAAAGCGGCTTTACCCCCGAATACGACAGCGTCGGCGGACATATGGCCGAGGTCGTGGAGAATTTCTCCAAGCTATCCGCAGCCGACCGCGCAGCCGTGGCCGCCTATGTCAAGGCTTTGCCTACACCGCAATAAGCCGCGCCCTCGCGTTTGAGCGGGGCGCGCGTGCCTGCGGGCTTCAAATGCAGTCCGCAGGCACGATGCAGCAGTGCCGCATCGCGAAAAACCCCCGTGCCGGACCCGGATACGAGGACCGTGATATTTTCTTTCGGATATTCAAATAGTTGAAACCCATGGCAACAGCCTGCGGCTTTTGTTTGAAGATGGCTCAGAAACCACGAGCGGTCCGACCCGCGCCAGGGCGGTCAAGGCCGGGGGGCCCGGGTCCGGACAGCGGTCGCCAGATCGGTCCCGGCATCGCAAGGCCGACGGCGGATCCGCACAAGGGCTCGCCAAGCGTCTCAAAGAGCCAGATGCAGGAAACCGGTTCCGGTGCGGAGCGGAATAGACGCACCCCACGCTGCGCTATGGGCCGAGGATCTGACTTTAGACGCTCTTGAAAATGGCCGACCTGTTCCCGCTGCATGCAGTTTGACAGGCGCCGCACCAGCGTTTTCCCTCACGATCCGAAACACCCGGCGTCACAAAAGCCGCGAGACAGCGAGCGCCTGACGGCGCTTTTTATGATTCAGGTTTTTCGCGAAACGCTTTAGCCTTGCGCCCACGGCCGGGCGGGGTTGGGCCGTACATGCTACGGAATTTTGGCCATCCGGCCCCGCGCGGGTGGCGGGAGATTTGATATGATTGATTTGACACGGATTGCGACCTGCGGCCTTTGCGCGCTCGCGCTCGCCCCACCCGCCACTGCGCAGGACACATTCAGCAGCGGGGTGGCGATTTCCGACAGCAACAGCGCCGAGGCGGATCTCTTTGTAACGGACGTCAGCGTGCTGGACGGGGACACCTGCATTGGCAATGGCTGCGCCAGCGATGAGACTTTTGGCAGCGATGTGACGCTGAAGCTGCACGATGCGACCCCGTCGCTCACCTTTGTCGACAGCTCCAGCCCGCCCTTTCCGGACCGCGACTGGAAGCTGGTGGTCAATGAACCCGACAGCGGCGGGCTGGAGCGGTTTTCGATCAAGGACGGGGAAACCGGCAATATCCCTTTCACCGTTCAGGGCGGGGCACGGGAGAGCGCGCTGGTCCTATCAGCGTCCAATGTCGGGCTGGGCACCAGCCTGCCGCAAAAGGCTTTGCATATGGTTGGCAGCAACAGCCCTACGATCCGGCTTGAGCTGGATGCTTCGGCGCCCACGCCGCGGATCTTTGATCTCTATCTCGCCCCAGGGGGGTTTGTCGTGCATGACGAGCTGGCGGGCACCTTTCCATTCCGGGTCAACGCCGAGGCACCGACCTATGCCTTGTCGGTCTTTGGCGATGGCGAAATCGGGATTGGCCCCTCAGCGGCCGCCGCGCCGCTGCATGTGCAGCGCGACGATGGCACCGCCCGCATTCTTGTCGAGAATACCAACCAAAGCCCCGCCGCCGTCCGCGAGATGTTCCGGATGGAGAACAACGGCGGCAGCTATTTCACGCTCGAAAACACCGACAGCGGCACGACCTGGTACTTCACCCATGAAAACGCCACCCCCAACCGCTTCATCATCACCGACGATGTGGCGGACGGGCCGGAAATGACCCTGACGGCAGAGGGCGATCTGACGGTGCAGGGGCGTTTTATTTCGGGCAGTACGATGCTCACCGTGCCCGATTACGTGTTTGACGAGGGGTATGCGCTCCGGCCCCTGTCCGAGGTCTCCCGCTTCATCGCCGAGAACGGACACCTGCCGGATGTCCCCTCGGCGGCGGATGTGACCGAGCACGGGCTTGATCTGACCCGGATGCAGCTGGCGCAGCTGCGAAAGATCGAGGAGCTGACGCTTTATATTCTCAAGCAGCAGGCGCTCATCGACGCGCAGGCAGAACGGCTGGCCCGGCTTGAAGGGCTGTTGCCGCGGGACTGACCCGGCGGCGACCTGCGATCCCTTTCGTGCTATGGTTGCCGCATTGGGAGGCCGGCGACGGCCCCTGCGCTCCGATTGCCCGCTCAAAGGAAATCGCCATGTCCCGGATTTTGCAAAGCACCCGCATCGCCGTCCTCGCCGCACTCCCCTGCTCCGGTTTCGCCGAAGTGCTCTCGACCACCAATCCCAGCATCCTGAACAACCTGTGCGTGGGCGCGAATTGCGCTATCAGCGAATCCTTCAACGGCAATTACAACCAGATCGAGATCAAGGCCAACAACACGCGGCTCCTCTTTGACGATACCTCGAACTTTGGCGGCTTTGCGTCGAACGACTGGGCGATACAGGCCAATGACACAAACGCGGGCGGCGAAGACCAGCTGATGTTCATCGACGCGTCGACCGGGCTCGAAGTCATGACGATCAAGGCCGCCGCGTCCTCTTCGACCCTGGTGCTTGCCCCGGACAGGAAGGTGGGCATCGGCACCGAACTGCCGCAGGCCGATCTGCATATCGTGACGGCCAGCCCGAGCAAGATCCGGATGCAGGATACCTTTGGCGGCTCGGAATGGATGATCACCTTCGCCAATGGCGGGTTCCGCCTGCAGGACAGGGGAACGCTGAATTACCCGTTCCGCATCGCGGACAATGCACCGGAAGGGGCATTGTGGGTGAGGTTCGACGGCAGGATCGGCATGGGCACGACCAACCCGCAATCCCCGCTGCAGATCAACTCCGCCGACACGGCCACCGACGGCCAGCAGGGGATCATCGTGCAGAACGTCAGCGGCGTTCCGGGCGTCCGGGGCCTGTTCACCATGCGCAACAATGGCGGCTCGTATTTCTCGCTGGAGAACACGGGGGCCGGAACCACATGGTATTTCACCCATGAAGACAGGACCCCGCACCGCTTCATCATCGCCGATGCGGTGCCGGACGGGCCGGAGATGACCCTGAGCGCCGATGGCGTGCTGACGGTACCGGGCGGGTTTGTCGTGGGGGCCACCGCGCTCAACGTACCGGATTACGTCTTCGATGCGGATTACGCGCTGCGCCCCCTTTCGGAAGTATCTGACTTCATTTCAGAAAATGGCCACCTGCCCGAGGTGCCTTCGGCGGCGGACGTGACCCGGGACGGGCTCGATCTGACGCAGATGCAATTGGCACAGCTCAGGAAGATCGAGGAGCTGACGCTCTATACACTGGAGCAGCAGGCGGTGATCGAGGCGCAGGCGCAGGAGAATGCCGCCATTCTGGCGCGGCTCGCGCGGCTCGAAGCGTTGATCGCGCAGGATCAGGACCCAGCGAAGCCGGCCTCGGCCAGATCGGCACACTGAACGACGCGGCACCTGCGAGACAAGGGGGCCGCTTTCCTGCCGCCCCCCGCGCGCTCAAGTCAAAGTCGCCCTCTGGGCTTGCGGCGGCGCAGCGCGGCGAGACTGCCAACCCCGAGAAGCAGCAGCGGCAGGCCCGCAGGCACCGGCACCTCGGAGGGCGCCGCCCCGGTGAAGGTGAATTCCGACAGGAAGGTCCACTGGTAGCCGCGCGTGACCGTCACGGTCAGAGTGTCTGTCGGCGCGAGGCCGCTCAGGTCCATTGTGACATCCCAGCCGGTGATCGCGCTGGTGCCATTGCCGATCAGTGTCGGCGACGTCAGCCCATTGACCGTGATGCTGCTGGCCAAGCCTACCCCATGCGCCCCTTTTCCGTCCTGCATGTTTACGATCATCGTACCGAAGTCATAGACCTGATCGAAGGTGAATTGGATCGTCGGATTCACATTGTTCCACCCGACGTTCGGTCCGACTATTCCCGACCCGTCAGTCACATGCCAATCTGCCGTCGCGCTTATGCCATCGGTCAGCTCGCCGGTGATGCCGTTGTAGGTATCATCCTCATAGGCAGAACCGGAAGAATTCGGGGCGACGAGATAAGAGTAGCCGGTCGGGGCAAGGGTTGCGGCACTGGCGGCGGCGGGAAAAAGCGCAAGGGCATAAAGGCAAAAACTACGGAGCATGTGGAAGCAATCCTGTTGACGGAATCCTGAAGAACAATGCCCCATAGCTGTGTCCGATCCGTCGATCTTGTCAACGGATTTATGGTCCGACCGGTTGTGACGCGCCGGTTCAATGAGCGGGCACTGCCGGTTTGGTCAACATCCGGCGGGCTGGCTGTTTGCCCTGCTCGGCTTGCGTGTCAAGCGCGGCCGAGTTTGGCCTCACGTGCATCGCGCAGCCGGGCAAAATCATCCCCGGCGTGGTAGGACGAGCGCGTCAGCGGCGTCGAGGAGACCATCAGGAACCCCTTGCCGTAGGCGGATTTCTCATAGGATGCGAATTCCTCCGGCGTGACGAAACGGTCGACGCGGTGGTGTTTCGGCGTCGGCTGCAGATACTGGCCGATGGTCAGGAAATCCACGTCCGCGGCGCGCATGTCGTCCATCACCTGCCGCACCGATTGCGCATCCTCGCCAAGGCCGACCATGATGCCGGACTTGGTAAAGATCGCCGGATCCAGCTCCTTGACCCGCTGCAGCAGGCGCAGGGAATGAAAATAGCGAGCGCCGGGGCGGACAGTCGGATAGAGGCCCGGAACGGTCTCCAGGTTGTGATTGAAGACATCCGGCTTTGCCGCGACCACGGTTTCCAGAACGCTGTCGTCGCACTTGAGAAAGTCCGGTGTCAGGATTTCGATGGTAGTGCCGGGCGAGCGGTGACGCACGGCGCGGATGGTCTGGGCGAAATGCTCTGCACCGCCATCCTCCAGGTCGTCACGATCAACCGACGTGATGACCACGTGGTTGAGGCCAAGCTTCTGCACCGCATCGGCCACGCGCCCCGGCTCGAAGGCATCGAGCGTGTCGGGCCTGCCGGTGGCGACGTTGCAAAACGTGCAGCCGCGCGTACAGATCTCGCCCATGATCATCATGGTCGCGTGACCCTGGTTCCAGCACTCCCCGGCGTTGGGACAGCCCGCCTCTTCGCAGACCGTGACGAGGTTGTGCTCGCGCATGATCTTGCGTGTGGTGTTGTAGCCTTCACCGCCCGGTGCCTTCACCCGGATCCAGTCCGGCTTTTTCGGCTGGGCGTTGTCGGGCCGGTGGGCCTTTTCGGGATGGCGTTCGGACGGGATCTTGAGGTCGCGCACGGTATTTTCCCCGCGAAGATGTGACGTTGCCTTCTGTATTAAAGAATTGCAGGGGGTTTTACCAGTACCGCACGGCTGAAGGCCGCGTGACGCATCCCAACGTTTGATGAGTGCCCCCTGCGCCTTTTGCGGCGATTTCAGACGTTTGGCGCGGGTTTGCGCCGCGCGCATGGCCGGGATGCAGCCCGCAGGCAGGCGCAAAGGTCGCAGCCAGACAGAGGCCAGAGGCCAGAGGCGCGCGACAGATCTTTGGCGGTCCGCAGCCTGCCCCGTTCAGGCGACCGTCTGCGCTGCGGCGACAAGATCCCGGCCAACCGTTTCGAGCGTCTGGGCCAGCTCCTCGAACCAGCCCGCCTGCTGCCGCGTGGCGCGGCGCACAAGGCCGACCGAGCGCGACGGCTCCGGCGCATCAAAGCGGCGCAGGCACAAACCGGGCGCGAGGGCGCGCTCGGACGGGGCCGCAAGCTCCGGCATCAAGGTCAGGCCGAATCCCGCTTCCACAAGCCGCGTCAGCGTCGGCAGCGACGAGGCGCCCATGTGGATACGCTGATGCCCGCGATCCCGGCCGCAAACCGCCAGCGCCTGATCGGTCAGACAATGCCCGTCCTCCAGAAGCAGGATTTGCGTATCGCTCAGACCGTCGGGGCTGATGACATCGCCCAGCGCTTCGAGCCGCGCGGCACTCCCCGCGAGCAGGAACCGGTCGGTGAACAAAGGTCGCTCCTCAAGACCGCTGCGTTCGGTCGGCAGCGCAAGAATACAGGCATCGAGCCCGCCTTCGGCCAGGTGATCGAGAAGGCGGTCGGTCTTGCCTTCGGTGATCTGTACATCGAGCGAGATATCAGACGCCCGCAGCGCCGCCAACGCCTCGGGAAGCAGGTAGGGCGCGATGGTCGGAATCACACCCAGCCGGAGCACGCCGCCAAGCCCGAGCCGGTTCTGCGCGCTGTGTTCAAGATCGGAAATCTCCGAAAGGACACGCCGCGCGGTCTCCAGCACCTCACGCCCCAGCGGGGTCAGCAACAGGCGGCGCGACTGGCGTTCGACCAGCGGCGCCCCGAGGTTGCGTTCGAGCTCCTGAATTTGCACCGAAAGCGCGGGCTGGCTGACAAAGCACTGTTCGGCGGCACGGCGAAAATTGCCCTGCTCGGCCAGCGCCTTGAAGTAAGTGAGTTGTCTGAGTGTGATGGTCATGGGCGGATCTTATTGCAAACCGCCAGCCATGGAAATTTGCCTTATGGTGAACCCGCCGGGATGCGCGGCGATCAGCCCATAAGATCGCCACCCTCGGCACCACGCTCTTCATAATGCCGGCGCAGACGCTGCAGCGCGATGCGCAGGACGACCTTACCGGAACGGGCGGACCAGCCAAGCTCTTTCTCGGCGGTTTCCAGACCTTCCAGATAGCAACAGCAACGCAGCGCCACATCGCCCAGACCCGGCCCGAGATCGCGCAGCGCGGCTTCCAGACGGGCGCGCGCGGCGCTTGGTCCCTTGTCCTCTTTGCTGCCCGGCGCGCTGCGCACACCAGCGGTGAGAAATTGGTCCCAGTTCTGCGTCGTGCGCGGCTCCATCTGAGACAGCTCGAAATCCTCGCGCAACCGCTCTCCGGCGGATATCAACGCCTCCGACAGGAAGGGTTTTCCTTCCTTGTTGCGGCGCCGTGACAAAGCGGTCAGCGGGCTTTCCACCAGCATGAAGCGCCCCTTGCGGACCCGCGGATCACGGTCGATCTCTTCGAGCGCCGCATCGGCGGCGCGCCCGGTGTCAAAACCGGCCTGCGCCTCAGCAAAACCACGCACGCGATTTTCCTGTTCGGCCATCAGCTTGTTCAGCGCAACGCGACCGGCGGAGGTGATATGATAGCGCGAGATGCGCCCTGGCTCGTCACAGGCAATCCACTCCTTCAGCGCCATCGCCTGTGCGATGCAGCTGTCAACAACGGCTGTGCGGGTGCTGCCGCCCTCGCCGGTGTCGCGCACGACCACGGCCTTGTCCATCTCGGCAGCAACGGCAAGGATGGCGCCAGCCTCACACAGACGCCGGAGCACGCGCCGCGCCTCCCGCGACAGGGTCTTCTCATCCGGTGCAACCGGCATATCGTTAAATGCAGTCATGACGTCATCGTCCCCTTTAGACTGGATCGCTTCACAGGCCGTTCGAACACGGCCAAGCTGCCGCAGCGCAGCATCGATAAGAGGATCATCCCGGCGGGTCTCGATCCGGCGCACCTGCCGCAGAACGGTCGAGGCATGACACCCCGCCCGCCGGGCAAGTTCGCGGATCGAATGGCCTTCCTCGGTATGCGCGAGGTAGACGCGCGCCGCATCAGGCACCCAGTCCGGCAACAAGGCCGCCATGTTTCTTTCCCTGGCCTCGATCATGATTCCCCTTCCCCGGGCGATCGGTTATCCACAAAATTATCCCCATGGACCAATCGCAACCTAGGCGTGTGTGTATTACTCCAAAGTTAAAATCAGGGTGTGACACAACAATTCGTCGCAAAATCTAAACAGTGTGGTAACCCATCGTTCGCGTTCCAGCATCAATGCGCAACACCGTCGATGGTTGTGTCAATTTCAGCTCCGGGAGACCGAATCCACCGGAGAAGAGACGATGAAAGACATACTGGGACTGTTGAACGATCTGCGCCGCCCGCGCCTTCTGATTCGCACCGCACGCATCGGTGTTCAGGACTATCGGCGCGAGGTTCAACTCGGCCGGATACTGGGCATCACCGCCCTGCCCCGTCCCGGCCAGGCCGTGATGAAGCTGATGGAATTGGAGATGGATATCGACGAGCGCCGCCGCCAGGACGACGCGACCTACAGCGTGACACGCCACATCGAGGTGCTCTGCGCGCTCATGGGCGAGGCACGGTTGCTGCGCGAGCAAAGGGGGTGACCCGGCCACGCCAGTGGGGCCGGGCCAGGGTCATGGACCTGTGCACTCAGGTGAAGCTGTCGGACATCGAAGCCTTCTTGTTCGCGACATAGCCTGCGAGGGCTTCGGCGATGGACGGGTCCATTTGCGGCTGCACGTAGGTGTCGAGCAACTTCTGCACCCGCGCCGCCGCGAGGATCGTTGTATCCCGCGCGCCTTCTTCGGACCAGGTCTCGAAGGGCTTGTAGTCGAACAGCTCGGAGCGCCAGAAGGCATTCTTGAAGTTTGCCTGCGTGTGCGCGCACCCGAGGTAATGCCCGCCCGGGCCGACCTCGCGGATGGCATCCATCGCCTGCGCGTTGTCGTCCACGGCAACGCCCTTGGCAAAGTGATGCAGGGCTCCCAGCTGATCGGCGTCCATGACGAACTTTTCGAAGCTCGCCACAAGGCCGCCCTCAAGCCAGCCGCAGGCGTGCAGCATGAAGTTGACGCCGGACTGCAGGCCCACATTCAGGCTGTTCGCCGTTTCGTAGGCGGCCTGCGCATCGGGCAGCTTCGATCCGCAGAACGATCCGGCCGAGCGATAGGGCAGACCAAGACGCCGCGCCAACTGGCCCGCGCCATAGGTGATATGCGCGGCTTCCGGCGTGCCAAAGGTCGGGGCGCCCGAGTTCATGTCGATCGAAGTGACGAATGCGCCCATGATCACCGGCGCGCCCTTGCGGATCAGCTGGCTGTAGGCGATGCCCGCCAGAACCTCGGCCAAGACCTGCGTCAGCGTTCCGGCCACCGAAACCGGCGCCATGGCCCCGCCAACGATGAACGGTGAGATGATGCAGGCCTGGTTGTTGGCGGCATAGACCTCCAAAGACCCCATCATCACATCGTCGAAGGTCAACGGCGAGTTGATGTTGATGAGCGAGGTCATCACCGTGTTTTCCTGGATGAAGTCCTTGCCAAACAGGATTTCGCACATCTCGACGGAATCCTGCGCCCGGCTGGGCTCGGTGACGGACCCCATGAACGGCTTGTCCGACAGCGTCATGTGAGCATGCAACATGTCGAGGTGCCGTTTGTTCACCGCAATATCCGTCGGCTCGCACACCGTACCACCGGAATGGTGCAGCCATTTCGACATCTGGCCCAGCTTCACGAACTTGCGGAAATCGTCCATCGTGGCATAGCGGCGTCCACCGTCATTGTCGCGCACGAAGGGCGGGCCATAGACCGGGGCAAGCACAAGGTTGCGCCCACCGATCTCTACGCTCTTCGCCGGGTTGCGGGCATGTTGGGTGAACTGGCTCGGCGCGGTCTTGATCAGCGTCCGGGCAAGGCCGCGCGGGATGCGCACACGCTCGCCATCAATATCGGCACCCGCCGCTTCCCAGAGTTTGAGCGCCTTGGGGTTGTTGACGAAATTCACGCCGATCTCTTCGAGCACCGTCTCGGCGTTATGCTCGATGATCTGAAGCGCCTCTTCGGTCAGCACTTCGAAATTGGGAATATTCCGCTCGATGAACCGCGCCGTTTCCACCACGACCGACGTGCGTTCCGCCCGCCGCGCAGCTCCGCCGCCACCCCGTGCCCGTCTACGCGCGCCTGCCTCTGACATGTCTTGTCCATCCCCATAGGTTTCGGAAGCAGGCCCCGCATGAGGCCCGCCGTGGCACCGGGTGTAGCCCGCCACGCGCGGCCTGCGTTATCAAATTCCGGCGAATGACAGGCGAAAACGACATCGGGGCAATCTTTTTCGTCATGATCCATGTGAATGGCAGGCTGGGCGCGGCAAACATCTCTGATCCTAATTTTTCCAATTTTCTCTTTAAGACGACATTAGCCGAGGCTGCGTATTGCTGCGTGTCAAAGCAACTGAGCGGAGCGATGGCGATGGGCCTCACTGCCATTTTTCGAACGGCCCTTGCCGGTGTTATTGTCCTCGCCGCGGGTCCGGCTCTTGCCATCTGCGCCGAATTCGGACCGCAGACACCGCGCGACATTTCCAATCGCCACGGCACGAACACGTCACGCTTCAATCTCGCGCCGCCGCCGCAGGAAATGAACCTGTGCAACATCCACACCCATACCAATGCGGAACATATGGGACCGGGCTTTTCGGTCTATGCCGGTCCCGGAGAGCATGGCGGCTTCAAATGCGCCGGCAGCAACGATCTCAGCGAAGAGGAGCTGCGCCGCCCGCATGGCAGCGGCCATGACGAACACAGCACCTTCCACGGGGTGGAACCCGGCGACACAATCGAGGTGCATTGGGTCTACTCATCCTGCCCGGTGCAGCCCGGTCCGGGGCTTGGCTCCTGCCTGTCAGAGAGCTGTGCAAACCCGCAGTTGCGGGTCGAGTCGCAGGTCTTTCTGGTGGTCAATGATCCCAACGCATTGGATTTCCGGGACTTCACCTATCGTGGCACGCGTCGCGGCGGCCTGTATCAGGCCCATGCCCTGCCGACCGGCACCGGCAACCCGGTGGTTTTCCGCGGCTCCACCACGGGACCAAGCTATGATGAACAGACATGCTCGCCAATGCAGGTGACATGGTCGGTGCGTCCGCGCTGCGCCCGGCTGGATATCACGTCGCTCGATGCCTGGGCGGAGGCTGGCAATGCCTTTGAAGAGACCCACAGCCACGGCGTCCGGCAACTGGTGACCAGCCCGGCTCTGCTCGCGCCGATCGAATGAGGATCATGGCCGCGCTGCTCCGGACCTTGTGTGCCCTGCTCTGCCTCGCGGCCGTACCGGCCTATGCGCAGAGCCATTGCCGCGGATTCGGTCCGCAAACACCACGCGACATATCCAATGCCGTCGGCACCAACGCGCGGCACTTCGCACTGGCCCCCTCGTCTTACGATCTGAACCTGTGCAACATCCACACCCATACCAATGCGGAACACAAGGGACCGGGCTTTTCGGTATTCGCCGGGTCCGGGGAGCACGGCGGGTATCGCTGCAACGAAACCGACGATCTGCGCGCCACCGATCTGGAAGATCACAGCGGCGGCCATGACGCGTTCCACGGCGTCAAACCCGGCGACACTATAGAGGTGCATTGGGTCTACTCCTCCTGCGACGTGGGTCCCGGCCCCGGCCTTGGCGCCTGCCTTTCGCCAATCTGCGCCAACCCGCAACTGCGGGTGGAGGCGCAGGTGTTTCTTGTCGTCAGTGATCCGGCCGCGCTGGACTTCACCGACTACGCCTATGGCGGGGAAGTGAACGGCCTGCATCAGCCCAAGAAACTGCCGGGCGGCACGGGCTCGCCCGTCGTCTTTGCCGGTTCCACCACCGGTCCGAGCTATACGCAGGAAGTCTGCTCACCGCTGCAGGTGACGTGATCCGTGCGCCCGCGCTGCACCCGGCTCAACATCGCTTCGCTGCATGATTGGGCCCGGCGCGGCAACCGCTTCGAAGAGGATCACAGCCACGGCGTGCGCCAACTTGTCACCGCCCCGGAATTGCTGGCCCCGATCCAATAGCGCCACGCGCAGCCGCAAACCAAGCCCTGCGTATCGCCGCCACACCGCCGACGCTGCCATTTTGCATCGCTCAACGGATACCGTGACGATTCATATTCCATTCACCCCTGAGGAGATTTATATTTCAGTAATAACTTATTTAAAGGGAATCACCATGTTTCATGCCGCCAAATTTCTATGCCCTGCCCTTGCTTGCCTTGTCACAGCCACGACCGCGAGCGCCGATGGCACACAAGCCCCGGCCCCGACACCGGTTGTCGTGGCACCCCTGCACGACTGGACCGGCCCCTACGCTGGCCTGTCCCTGTCCATGAATTCCGGCGACTTCGGCAACGATACGAACTTTCCGGGCGACGGCACGGGCAACCTGAGCGGGACGGGCTATGGCCTTCTGCTCGGCTACAACGTGCAGAATGGCAAATGGATCTACGGCGCGGAACTCGCCTTCTCCGGTGCCGACATCAGCGGCTCTGACGATTGCGTAAACGCAAGCTTCGAATGTGGCGCGAAAATCGACCGTTTCGCCTCGCTTCGCGGGCGTCTTGGCTATGCCGTCGGTCCGCAGACCATGGTCTTCGGCCTCGCCGGTTTCGCGGCAGCGGACGTCCACGCCTACACCGACGATTCCGGAGTGGTTGGCAACAACGGCGAGACCAAGCGTGCAAATGGCTACGTCTTTGGCCTCGGCCTTGAGCACATGGTGTCCGAGCGGGTTTCGCTGCGCGGCGCGGTTGTCCACCACGCCTTTGACAAGAACGATTACATGACCGACATCCCCTACGCCGATGTCGATGCCGATTTCACTTCGTTCGAATTCGGCGTGACCATGCACTTCTAAGCCTGTTTTGTCGGCGCGGGTCACCGCCTGCGCCGACGGCCTCACACCAAGGCCGCAACGGCCCTTGCGCAAAATCCCGCACCGCCCTAAAGCGGGACCATGACCCAGCATGACAGCCTCCTCATCATCGACTTCGGAAGCCAGGTAACGCAGCTGATCGCGCGCCGCCTGCGCGAACTGGACGTCTTTTGCGAAATCCGCCCGTACCAGACCGTCACCATGGAGACGGTCCGCGAGATGGCCCCGAAGGCCATCATCTTCTCAGGTGGCCCCGACAGCGTGACCCGCGAGGGCAGCCCCCGCGCCCCGCAAGACATCTTTGACTACGGCGTTCCGATCCTTGGCATCTGTTACGGCCAGCAGGTCATGATGGAACAGCTCGGCGGCCGCGTCGAATCCGGCCACGGCACCGCTGAATTCGGCCGCGCCTTTGTCACACCGAAACAGCCGCTCGATCTGCTGGGCGGCTGGTTCGATGGCACGGAGCAGGAACAGGTCTGGATGAGCCACGGGGATCACGTCGCCGAATTGGCCCCGGGCTTCGAAGTCTACGGCACCTCCCCCGGCGCGCCCTTCGCGATCACCGCCGATGCCAGCCGGCATTTCTATGCGGTGCAGTTTCACCCCGAGGTGCACCACACGCCCAAGGGCGCAAAACTGTACGAGAATTTCGTCAGGCTGGCCGGCTTCAAGGGCGACTGGACCATGGGCGCCTACCGCGAAGAGGCAGTCGAGAAGATCCGTGCCCAGGTGGGGGACAAGAAGGTGATCTGCGCCCTCTCCGGCGGCGTCGACAGCTCTGTCGCCGCCGCGCTCATCCACGAGGCCATCGGCGATCAGCTGACTTGTGTTTTTGTCGATCACGGCCTGCTGCGCCTTGGCGAAGCCGAAGAAGTTGTCGGCATGTTCCGCGACCACATGAACCTCTCGGTGATCCACGCGCAGGAGCAGGAGCTGTTCCTTGGCGAGCTGGATGGCGTCTCCGACCCGGAGACGAAGCGCAAGATCATCGGCAAGCTCTTCATCGACGTCTTCCAGAAATATGCCTCCGAAATCGACGGGGCGGAATTCCTCGCGCAGGGCACGCTCTACCCCGATGTGATCGAGAGCGTCAGCTTCAGTGGCGGCCCGTCCGTAACGATCAAATCGCACCACAACGTCGGCGGCCTGCCGGAGAAGATGGGCCTCAAGCTGGTCGAGCCGTTGCGCGAGCTGTTCAAGGACGAGGTCCGCGCGCTGGGCCGCGAGCTGGGCCTGCCCGATCATTTCATCGGACGCCACCCCTTCCCCGGCCCCGGCCTCGCCATCCGCTGCCCCGGCGAGATCACCCGCGAAAAGCTCGACATCCTGCGCAAGGCCGACGCGATCTATATCGACCAGATCCGCAAACACGGCCTCTATGATGAAATCTGGCAAGCGTTCGTCGCCATTCTTCCCGTGCGTACCGTGGGCGTCATGGGCGATGGCCGCACCTATGATTACGCCTGTGCCCTGCGCGCGGTGACTTCGGTGGATGGCATGACGGCGGATTACTATCCGTTCAGCCACGACTTCCTCGGCGAGACCGCGACCCGGATCATCAACGAGGTCAAGGGCATCAACCGCTGCACCTATGACATCACCTCGAAGCCTCCGGGCACGATCGAGTGGGAATGAGCCTGACAGGGCGCGGGTCTGTCCGCGCCCCGACCTGCCCGTTTCCGCGGCACTGAAAGCGCGCAGCAAACGATTGTTCGCCTCTTGCTTGACGCAGCCCTGCCGCGGCTGAAAGATGATGACAAGGCGTCTGGCACCGGCGCCCCGATTGCAGGACGACCGATTTTGGAGTGTGTGATTTGCCGTACGACCGGAGCGAAGACAACCTGATGGCAGAGGGCAACACCCCGAAGGCAACGCCCGTCGTCTGGGGCCGGATGCTGGGTCGGATCGCCAACAACACCGCCCGCTCGCTCCGGGGCGCACTTATGCTGGCGCTGAAACCCAAAGGCGGCAAAGCGGCCTGCCCGCCGGTGCACCTTTCCGATCTGCCGGAGTCGAGACGCACCTTCCACCACTGGAATGAAAGCTTTCCGATGCAGCACGGGCTGGAACCCGTCACGCTTGTCCATATCGGCAAATGCGGCGGCACCTCCATCCGCAGGTCCTTCGTCGAGGCCGGCATCGACGTTCACGAGTTGCACATGCGCAAGGCGCCGCTGGACGCGAGCCGCCGCTACGTGGTCTGGGTGCGTGATCCGATCAAGCGCTTCATCTCCGCCTTCAACCATTCAAAGAGCATTACACAATTCGACGTCTCCGGCATGGCTCCGGGCAGCGCCACGCTCGCCAATTGCCCGGCGCCCATGCGGATAGAAACCAAGATCCGCACCGGTCACGCCTACCCGGCCGAGTACGAATTCCTTATGGCGCAATTCAAGACCGCCAATGATCTCGCCGAAGCACTCTATGGCCCGAACCTCAAACGCCGCGTGTTGGCCCATCTGCTGATGCGCATGCCGGACGAGCATATGAACAAGGGCATTGGCTGGCATCTGCACAACGGCGCCTGGGTCGAGGTCTATCGCGACAACATCGTCGCCGTGGGCCGTGTCGAGAGCTTTGATGCGGATTTTCAGACGATGATCGCCGATCTGCACATCGGCGTGGACGTACCGCTCAAACATACCCGGATGCACAAGGCCAACCTCGACCCGCATCTGAGCGACACAGCGGTGGCCAACCTCAAGCGCTTCTACCGAAACACCGACTACCGAACGCTGGAAACGCTCAAGCGTCACGGCTTCCTGTCCTGATCCTTCAGAACCTGCCCCCATGCCCGTCTTCCTGAGCGGAACCCTGACCTGCCCGCCCGATCGTCTCGACGCGGTGCGCGCATCCCTGCCCCTGCACATTGCGCTGACCCGCGACGAACCCGGCTGCCTGCGCTTCGACGTGACCGAAGATCCAGACCAGCCCGGCCTGTTCCACGTCAGCGAGGAATTCTCCGACCGGCTGGCCGTCGCCGCCCGCCAGTCTCGCGGCGCCTCATCGCATTGGGCCTCCATAACCAAGGGCCAGCCGCGTGACTATGCAGTCACCGGGGACGCGGACTGACCGTCCCGAGCGTCCCGGTGCTTCTTCTTTGCTTAAATATCCCGGGGGTGTGGGGGCTGGCCCCCAACCGCGTCATCGACCCCGGCGCCTGCCCACGCAATTCATAACCATCATGCAGATTATGAATTTGCTTCAGCCGCCGAACCATGCCAGACCCCGCGAAGATTGATTCAAGGGGGACGCATGTCCGACGCTCTGACCAAACTGCTCGAAACCCGCGATTGGCTGCTCGCGGATGGGGCAACCGGAACCAACCTGTTCAACATGGGCTTGATGTCCGGCGACGCGCCGGAGTTCTGGAACGAGAACGAGCCGGACAAGATCCGTGCCCTCTACAACGGCGCGATCAACGCTGGCTCTGACCTGTTTCTGACCAACTCTTTCGGGGCCAACGCCTCGCGGCTCAAACTGCATGACGCCCAGCACCGCGCCTATGAGTTATCCAAACTGGCCGCAGAGCTTGGACGCGAATGTGCGGACGCCTCCGGACGTCAGGTCATCGTCGCCGGCTCCGTCGGCCCGACCGGGGAAATCATGGGCGCCGCAGGCACGCTGGCGCATGAAACCGCCGTCGAAATGTTTGAAGAAACGGCCAAGGGGCTGATGGATGGCGGTGCCGATGTGCTCTGGGTCGAGACCATCTCCGCCCCCGAAGAATTCCGCGCCGCCGCAGAAGCCTTTGGCAATATCGGTGCACCGTGGTGCGGGACCATGTCGTTCGACACGGCGGGCCGCACCATGATGGGCGTGACCTCCGCCAGCATGGTCGACATTGTCGAAGCGCTGCCGAATTCGCCCGTGGCGTTTGGCGCGAATTGCGGTGTCGGGGCTTCGGACCTGCTGCGCACGGTGCTCGGCTTCGTGGCCCAAGGCACGGAGCGCCCGATCATCGCCAAGGGCAACGCCGGGATTCCGAAATACGAGGACGGTCACATTCATTATGACGGCACACCGGATCTCATGGCCGATTACGCCTGCCTCGCGCGGGATGCCGGGGCGCGGATCATCGGCGGCTGCTGCGGCACCATGCCGGTTCACCTCAAGGCGATGCGCGAAGCTCTGGAAACCCGTCCCAAGGGACCGCGCCCGACGCTGGATCAGATCACCGCAGCAATGGGCGGCTTTTCGTCTGAAAGCGACGGCACTGACGATGGCGGCCCCACACGCGAACGCAAAAGTCGCCGCCGCCGCGGCTAAACCATTCAGGGGCATCCCAATGTCTCACTCCGCCCACCGACATCCCGGCGCCGACCGAATCCCATGCGGCCTGAGAGCTGGCGTTGCCTCCCCTCTTCAGCGAGGTCTGCAGCCGCGGGCTGCGCGCGCGGGTCTCGGGCGCGCGCGTTCAGAACAGGCTCAATTGATCCCCCACCTGCGGCGGCACCCGAAACAGATCGCAGCGCAGCGCCGGTTGCCTGTGATCAAGACCGAGCGCGCGCGCCGCGCGGTCGAACCGCTGCGCGACGATATCGGCATAGGGTCCCTCCCCGCGCATCCGGCTGAACCACTTGGCCGAGTAGACCTCCCCGCCGTGCATCGCGCGCAGATGTCCCATGATACGCCCGGCGCGGTCCGGGTAATGCGCCTGCAGCCAGTCCTGCCAAAGCGTCGCCACCTCGCGCGGCAGGCGCAGCATGATCCAGCTGGCCGAGCTTGCACCCGCATCCCGTCCCGCCTCCAGAATGGCTTCCAGCTCCGGATCGGTCAGCGCCGGCACCATCGGGGAGGCCATAACCCGCACCGGAATGCCGGCCTCTGTCAGCCGGCGAATGACCGCCAGGCGCCGCTTTGGCGCCGGACAGCGCGGCTCCATGCGCCGCGACAGGCCCGCATCCAGTGTGGTCACGGAAATCCCTACGCGGACAAGGCCCTGCTCGGCCATTTCGGCCAACAGGTCGATGTCGCGCTCGATCAACGTGCCCTTGGTCACGATTGCCACCGGATGTCGAAATGCGCGCAGCACTTCGAGGCACGCGCGCATGATACGCCGCTCGCCTTCGATCGGCTGATAGGGATCCGTGTTGGTGCCGATGGCGAGCGGAGCGGCGCTGTAGCGCTTTGCCCGAAGCTCGCGCGCCAGGACCTGTGGCGCCGTCGGCCGCGCAATCAGCCGCGTTTCGAAATCCAGCCCCGGCGAAAGGCCCAGATAGGCGTGGCTCGGTCGCGCAAAGCAATAGATGCAGCCATGCTCGCACCCCCGGTAGGGATTGAGCGATCGGTCGAAGGGCAGGTCCGGCGAGCGTTGATAGGTGATGACACTGCGCGGCACCTCGTCGCTGACATGCGTGCGCAGAATTGCCTGCTCCTCCGGAATATCCCAGCCATCCGACACGTCCTCTCGGGCAAAGCGTTCGAATCGTCCGGCATCGCGGCTCAGGGCGGCGCGGCCGGGGCGCTCTTGGGCGGAAACGGGGCGAAGCGGTCGGGTCATCGCATCAGAATAGAACATTGTGAGAACATTAACAATCTTTCGGCACAGTGCCAGGGCACCAAGTCGGAGATGAATCGCTCCATGTCGGAATTCGCCAACTCTGTTTCTCGCAATCGTACCATTAGGACTTAATTTCGAGCCTCGCCGACCTGCGGGCCGACAAAAGGAAAAGACCATGTCCGACGAAGAAGACGAAATCATCCTCTCCGAACTGAACGACGAAGAGCTCGTCGAACAGATGTGGGACGACCTCTACGACGGTCTCAAGGAAGAGATCGAAGATGGCGTCAACATCCTGCTCGAACGCGGCTGGACCCCCTACGACATTCTGACCAAGGCTCTCGTGGGCGGCATGACAATCGTCGGGCATGACTTCCGCGATGGCATTCTGTTTGTTCCCGAAGTGCTTCTGGCGGCCAACGCGATGAAGGCCGGCATGGCCATCCTCAAGCCACTTCTGGTTGAGACCGGCGCTCCGCGTATGGGCAAGATGGTCATCGGCACGGTCAAGGGCGACATTCACGACATCGGCAAGAATCTCGTCTCCATGATGATGGAAGGCGCCGGCTTCGATGTGGTCGACCTCGGGATCAACAACCCGGTCGAGAGCTATCTCGAAGCCATCGCCCGCGAAGAGGCCGACATCCTCGGCATGTCCGCCCTGCTGACCACCACCATGCCGTATATGAAGGTGGTGATCGACACGATGATCGAACAGGGCATTCGCGACGACTATATCGTGCTCGTCGG
Source organism: Pacificoceanicola niger (assembly GCF_048553275.1). Classification (NCBI taxonomy): domain Bacteria; kingdom Pseudomonadati; phylum Pseudomonadota; class Alphaproteobacteria; order Rhodobacterales; family Roseobacteraceae; genus Pacificoceanicola; species Pacificoceanicola niger. The sequence goes on along the minus strand of NZ_JBLZMW010000002.1, from coordinate 146,662 downwards.
AGGTGCGCCTCTGAACGAGGAATTCGGCAAGGCCATCGGCGCCGACGCCTATTGCCGCGATGCGGCCGTCGCGGTCGAGACCGCCAAGGACTACATCGCGCGCAAGCACAACCAGATGGCCGCTGGCTGATCGGTTTCCGCGCCCCGGACCGATTTTCGGTCCGGGATTGGCCGAAACGCGCTGAATCCTGCCAAGCTGGCCTCTTTGTGATCAAAGGGGCCTTTTTCTTTAACCGGTTATGCGCCATATTGGGGACAGGAGAGAGGAGTTTCCGCGTGCCTGTCACATCTTTCGCCTTGCTTATCCTTGCCGTTATTGCAGCCGCCGCGCTGACAATTTGGGCGGTGACCGCTTGGGGTATGCTGACGGTGCTGCCTTTGCTCCTGTGTGTTGCGCTGATTGCCCGCTGGGCCATGGCGCATGTTCCCCACGATGACACCCACGCCTGACACCGCCGCGCTTACTGCGGAGGGATTGACGCCGACCGGCGAAGGCCGTGTGCTGCTGATCGCCTGCGGGGCGCTCGCACGGGAGATTCTCGACCTCAAGGCGCGCAATGGCTGGCATCATCTGGACCTGGCCTGCCTGCCCGCCATACTGCACAATCACCCGGAGCGGATCACGGACGCGGTGCGCGAGGCGGTGCACAAACATCGTGGCACCTACGATCAGATCTACGTGGTCTATGCCGATTGCGGCACCGGCGGTCTGCTGGAGGCCGCCTGCGCCGAAATGGGGATCGAAATGGTCGCCGGGCCGCATTGCTATGCCTTCTTTGACGGCATCGACAGCTTCGAAGCGCGCGGCGAGGTTACCAGCTTCTTTCTGACCGACTTCCTTGTCCGGCAGTTCGACGCCTTCGTGTGGAAACCGCTCGGCCTCGACCGGCATCCGGATCTGCGCGACATGTACTTCGGAAATTATGAAACGCTGGTCTACCTCGCCCAGACCGACGATGCAGCCCTCACCGCCAAGGCGAAGACCCAGGCGGACCGCCTCGGGCTGCGTTTCGAGCGGCGGCTGACGGGCTATGGCGATCTGGAAACGCGGTTGCAGGACTGGGCCAGTCGCGGATAGCGCGCCCGGCCCGACGCGGCGGGATGGCCTGTAGGGCGGGGCTATGCCCCGCACCCCTGTTCAAGATCATGAACCCATGCGCGCCGCAGAAGCCGTCCCCGGCAGCGATTCCGCCCTATTCCGCCACCGTTTCCTTGAGAACAAGCGACACCGGCACCAAGGCCACGCTCGACGCCCGATCCTGCAGCCCCCAGAGCACGAGGGCAGAGATCGTATCGGCACGCAACCGGCCCAGCATGATCACCGCGCCTTCCTGCCGGGCACGGAACGCCGCCTGATCGAGGAAACGGCGGATCACCTGGGCGTCCTGACCCTTGTCGTCGAAATCGCGGAACAGCGTGGCCGAGGGCACCCCCTCTTTCAGCGCCAGTTGCTGCGCTGTGTTCAATCCCTTGGGCTGCATCACGATGCCATGCCCGGTGTCGGCCAGATAGGCACTCACCTGATCCGAGATTTCCCGGCTGCCCTGCACCCCGTTTTCGGGCGATTCCAGAACACCGATCGCGCCGGGAATCGCGTCGATCGTCCCGGAGAGGATCACCTCGACGTCCGACGCCTGCGCGCCCTGCGGCACATCGGCAATGGCCATCACCTCAAAGCCGCGCTCGCGATAGGCCTGCGCTGTGGCGGCCGCATCCGGATGGCCCGGGCCGATCGCAAAGCTCACTGGAAACGGAAAAGATTCCAGCGCCTCCGGCCCAAGCGGCCCGCTGCCCTCGTCGATCAGGAGGATTGCCATGCGCGGCAAATCGGGCGCGGCCTCGGCCTTTGCCGCAAACCGCACCAGCGGACTGTCCGCCCCCGGTCCTGCGCTTGTCCCGGCCTGCGCCGCTGTGTCTCCGATGCTCGGCAAACGGCCCTGTGGCACCGCCGGATCGCGGTTCAGCAACCCGGTCCCAGCGGTATCCTCTTCGCTCTCTGCCTCGCGCACGACAGGAATGTTGATGACGGCAACCTGCGGCTCTTCCGCCTCGGGCGCGGCCTCTGTCTCGCTTGCCTCTTCGTCTGCCCCATCCGGTGCGGTCTCTGCCGCGGTTGTCTGCATGGGCGGCTCTGCCGGTTCGACGGACACGGACGGCTCGGTGTCCGGGGCGGGCATGGCCGGCGCCCGGGATGCTGTCATGGTCTCGACCGGCGCATCCACTTCGGCGGTCACCGGCGCGGCACTGTCCTGCGCGGCCACGGCTTCGGGCGGCTCGGGTGCGTCCCCGATCGCGGGCGCCGCGGCAGACTCCGTCTCTCTCGCGATGGTCTCCGGTGCATCCGGTGCATCCAGCCCGGCGGCGCCCTGCTCCGGCACATCCACATCGCTCTCTGGCGCGGGCCGCGTGGCCGGTGCGGCCTCGCTCCCGGCAATCTCCGGCTCCGCCGTGCGCGATGGCTCGGTTTCGACCTCTGGCATTGGCGCAGACTCCGCCTGTTCTTCGGAGAGCGGTGGGCTGTCCTGCGCCGGTTCCGTGACCGCAGCGGGCGCGGCTTCCGTCCTGGGCGCAGGGGCGGTGTCGGTCGCCGCCTCCGGCGCGGCCGCCTCGGTCACCTCCGGGTCGGTGAGCACCTCTGTCTCCATGTCCGCAACCGGCGACGGTCCGCGCTCCGGAGAGCCAAGCATGAGCGACATCGCGCCCGCACCCAATCCCGCGACCACCGTTCCCCAGATCGCGCCCAACACAAATCCGCGTGCCATGTCCTGACCTCTGCCCTTTTCGCTTGCCGCGCCGCGCAGCCAAACTCCGCAGCCCTGGTTCATCCTGCCTGTCGCAGGCGTATCTGCCCCGGTGGTCTTGACGCCACCGGGCCCGCCTGCGCATGTATACCGCGACCCGGCCCCGCGCCGCCACCCCCGAGAGAGTGCCATGCTGCTGTTGATCGACAATTATGACAGTTTTACCTATAATCTCGTCCATTACTTTGGCGAGCTTGGGGCTGACGTGAAGGTCTGGCGCAACGATGCTCTCGATGTGCAGCAGGCCATGGCGATGAAGCCCGAGGGCATCGTGCTCTCCCCCGGCCCCGGCACCCCGGACCAGTCCGGCATCTGCCTTGCGCTCACGCAGGCCGCCGCCGATACCCGCACGCCGCTCTTTGGTGTCTGCCTCGGGCATCAGACCATTGGTCAGGCCTTTGGCGGCACCGTCGTGCGCCACGACGAAATCGTGCATGGCAAGATGGGCAAAATGCACCATCACGGGAGCGGCGTCTTTGCCGGGCTGCCCTCGCCGCTGCTGGCCACGCGCTATCACAGCCTTGTGGTCCGGCGCAGCGACCTGCCCGCCTGTCTGCAGGTCACCGCCGAGTTGGAGGATGGCACCATCATGGGGCTGCGCCACGAAAGCCTGCCCATCGAAGGCGTGCAATTCCACCCCGAGAGCATTCGCTCCGAACATGGTCACGCCATGCTCAGAACATTCCTCGAAACCACCCGGGTGCCGGCATGAGAGCAGACATCAAATCGCTGATCGGGGTCGCCGCCGACCGCCCGCTGACGCAATCCGAAGCCGAAACCGCCTTCACCATCCTGTTCGAGGGCGAGGCGACCCCGGCGCAGATCGGCGGTCTGCTCATGGCGCTTCGGACACGGGGCGAGACGGTGGACGAATACGCCGCCGCCGCCGCCGTCATGCGCGCCAAATGCCACAAGGTCGCCGCCCCGGCGGGCGCCATGGACATCGTCGGCACCGGCGGCGACGGCAAGGGCACGCTCAATATCTCGACCGCCACCGCCTTTGTCGTCGCGGGCGCAGGCGTGCCAGTCGCCAAGCATGGCAACCGCAACCTCTCGTCCAAATCCGGCGCGGCGGATGCGCTGGGGCAGATGGGCATCAACGTCATGGTTGGCCCCGCTGTCGTCGAAAAGGCTCTGGCGGAGGTTGGCATCTGCTTCATGATGGCGCCCATGCATCATCCGGCCATGGCCCATGTCGGCCCGGTGCGCACGGAGCTTGCCACCCGGACAATCTTCAATATTCTCGGGCCCTTGACCAACCCCGCTGGCGTCAAGCGTCAGCTGACCGGGGCCTTCACCCGTGACCTGATCCGCCCCATGGCGGAGGTTCTGCGCCGCCTTGGCTCCGAACGCGCGTGGCTGGTGCACGGCAGTGACGGCACCGATGAGCTGTCCATTGCAGGCGTGTCCTGGGTTGCGGCGCTGGAAGAGGACAACAGCATTCGCGAGGTCGAACTGCATCCCGAGGACGCGGGCCTGCCGCAGCACCCCTTCGAGGCGATCCTCGGCGGCACACCGGAAGACAACGGCAAGGCCTTCCGGGCGCTGCTCGATGGCGGAAAAAGCGCCTACCGCGACGCCGTCCTGCTCAACTCCGCCGCCGCGCTGACCATCGCGGGCAAGGCCTCTGATCTTCGGCAAGGCGTTGAAATGGCGGCGCAAAGCATCGACAGCGGTGCCGCGCTGGCAAAGGTGCAGGCGCTGGCCAAAGCCACGCAGGCGGCGTGATCAGCCCGCCTGCTGCCTGGGCCGACCTGCCGTTTTTCGCGGCGCGGTGGCCCGCCCTGCGCGACGCGATCAAAGCGGACCCGCGCCAGATCCTGCCGCCGGAGCGGCAGCGCTTTGCCGCGCTCGACGCCTGCCCGCCGGATCGCACCCGCGTCGTCATTCTTGGACAGGACCCCTATCCGACGCCAGGCCACGCCCATGGCCTCGCCTTCTCGGTGGAGCCGGACGTGCGGCCGCTGCCGCGCTCCCTTACTAATATTTTCAAGGAGTTGCAGGACGATCAGGGCGCTATTCCGCCGAATGGCGATCTTCGCTTCTGGGCATCCCAGGGCGTTTTGCTTCTGAACACCTGCCTCACCGTCCCGGCGGGCGAGGCCAATGCCCACGCCAAGCTTGGCTGGACGCACCTCACCACGGACGTGCTCGCGCGCCTCTCGGATCGGCCCCGCGCCTTCATCCTGTGGGGCAAGCCCGCGCAGGGCTTTGACAAGCACATCACCCGCTCCGATCACCTGATCCTGCGCAGCGCCCACCCCTCGCCGCTTTCGGCCCGGCGCGGCTTTTTCGGCTCGCGCCCCTTTTCCCAGGTCAACGACTGGCTTAAAGCCAGAGGGGACACGCCCATCAACTGGACGACACCGACATGACGCAGACCATTCTCGACAAGATCAAGGCCTACAAGCTCGAAGAGGTCGCCGCCGACAAGGCCGCGAGACCCTATGCTGCCGTCGAAGCCGACGCCAGGGCCGCAGCCCCGGTGCGCCCCTTCGCACAGGCACTTTTGAAGGCGGCGGAAACCGGCTACGCGCTGATCTCCGAAGTGAAGAAAGCCTCCCCCTCCAAGGGCCTGATCCGCGCCGATTTCGAACCGGCCAAGCTCGCCAAGGCCTATGAGGACGGCGGCGCGACCTGCCTCTCGGTGCTGACCGACACGCCCAGCTTTCAGGGCGCCAAGGACTTTCTCGTACAGGCCCGCGCCGCGACGCAGATGCCCGCGCTGCGCAAGGATTTCATGTATTACCCCTACCAGGTCGCCGAGGCCCGGGCGCTGAACGCGGATTGCATTCTGATCATCATGGCGAGCGTCTCCGATGCGCAGGCCGCCGAACTGGAGGCCGCTGCCTTCGCGTGGGGCATGGACGCGCTGATCGAGGTGCACGACGGCGAGGAACTCGATCGCGCGCTGGCGCTGAAATCCCCTCTCATCGGCGTAAACAACCGCAATCTCAAGACCTTCGAGACCTCTCTTGAGACAACACGTGAACTCTCGAAACGCATCCCGGAGGGCCGTTTCCTGATCTCCGAAAGCGGTCTGAACACCCCCGGGGACCTCGCCGACATGGCCGGGTACGGCGCGCGCGCCTTCCTCATCGGCGAGAGCCTGATGCGCAAGGATGACGTGACCGCCGCAACCCGGGCGCTGCTCAAGGACCCGGTGCCCGCATGAGCGATCTCACTCACTTCGACGCCGCCGGCAATGCCCATATGGTGGATGTTTCCGACAAGGCCATCACCGCCCGCATCGCCACCGCCGCGGGCTGGGTTCGCATGGCGCCCGAGACCTTCGCGCTGATCACCGAAGGCCGTGCCAGGAAGGGCGACGTGATCGGCGTCGCACGCCTCGCCGGGATCATGGGGGCCAAGAAGACGCCCGAGCTGATCCCGCTATGCCATCCGCTGCCGATCACCAAGGTCACCGTCGATCTGACGCAAGATCCGGACCTGCCCGGCCTGCGTATCACCGCCACGGTCAAGACCACCGGCCAGACCGGCGTCGAAATGGAGGCGCTGACGGCCGTCTCTACCGCCGCGCTCACCGTTTATGACATGGTCAAGGCCGTCGATAAGGCGATGGAAATCGGCGGCATCCATGTGACCTTGAAGGACGGCGGAAAATCCGGACGCTTTGAGGCGGAATGATCACCGTCAGCGAAGCCCTCGACCGCCTGTTTACGCTGGCCCGGCCCAGCGGAACCGAAGAGATTCCCCTGCTGCAGGCTGCTGGCCGCGTGCTTGCGCAGGATGCGCGCAGCACCCGGGATCAACCGCCCTTCCCGGCCTCCGCGATGGATGGCTACGCGGTGGCCGAGGCCAATCCAGGTGACACCCTCCGGGTGATCGGTGAGAGCGCCGCAGGCCGTCGCTTCGACGGGGCCGTGGCCACGGGACAAGCCGTGCGCATCTTCACCGGCGCTCCGGTGCCGCCCGGAACGAGCCGCGTGGTCATTCAGGAGGATGTCACCCGCAACGGCGACACCGTGACCATCGGCGACCGGCCCGATGCCTCGGACAATATCCGCCCGGCCGGCAACGATTTTACCGCCGGTACAACGCTCGCGGCGCCGCGCATCCTGTCCTCCGGCGACATTGCCCTGCTCGCGTCCATGAACATTGCCCGTGTGTGCGTCGCGCGCAAACCCGTCGTTGCCCTGATCTCCACGGGCGACGAACTGGTGATGCCGGGGGAAACGCCGGGGCCGGATCAGATCATCGCCTCGAACACATTCGGCCTGTATGCGCTGTTACAGCAGCTTGGCGCCGATCCCCGCCTGCTGCCGATCGCGCGGGACAACGCCGCCTCGCTCAAGACCGTGCTTGGCCTTGTCGAAGACGCCGATCTGGTGATCACCATCGGCGGTGCCTCGGTCGGCGATCACGATCTGGTGGCCCCCGTCGCCGCCGAACTGGGCATGGAGCAGAGCTTCCACAAGGTCGCCATGCGCCCCGGCAAACCGTTGATGTCCGGGCGTCTGAACGATGCCATGATGATCGGCCTGCCGGGCAATCCGGTTTCTGCGATGGTCTGTGGCCATGTCTTTGTGGCCCCGGTGATCCGCGCGATGCTCGGCCTTGGCGCCGCGCCACAGCCACGGAAAACAGCCCCACTCGCCAAGCCGTTGGGCGAAAACGGCCCGCGCGAGCACTACATGCGCGCTGAGCTCGGGCCCGACGGTCTGACCGCCTTCGACCGCCAGGATTCCTCCCTGCTCAGCGTGCTGGGCGCGGCCAACGCGCTGATCGTGCGCCCCGTGAAGGACGGCCCGCGCGCCGCCGGAGACTGCGTCGCGTACATCCCGCTCTGAGCGCGGGCTGACACAAAATCACACCGTCCGTGGCAAGATTTCGTTAACCAAGGTGAAGAGATACTCACCGGGCGCGGTCCGCGTTTCGACTTATCCACAAGCGATGAGTTGACACAAAACGTGAACACGCGTAGAACAAACGCTAACGAACACCTCACAGGGAGGCCGGGCATGCTGACCAGAAAACAACTCGATCTATTGGAATTCATCAACACACGCATGGCGCGGGACGGGGTGCCGCCCTCGTTTGATGAAATGAAGGACGCGCTCAACCTGCGCTCCAAATCCGGCATTCACCGCCTGATCACCGCGCTTGAGGAGCGCGGCTTCATCCGTCGCCTCGCGCACCGCGCGCGGGCCATCGAGGTGGTCAAACTCCCCGAAAGCCTCGGCGGACGGCCCTCCGGCTTCACGCCGCGCCTGATCGACGGCGACCGCCCCGACCGAACGCCGCCAGCGGCGCACAGCTTCCAGACAGAGGCAAGCGAGCTGCCCCTGATGGGCCGCATCGCCGCCGGTGTGCCGATCGAGGCGATCAACGACTCGCCCCCGATGATTGGTGTTCCGCCGCAGATGCTCTCCGGGCGCGGTCGGCACTATGCGCTTGAAGTCAAAGGCGATTCCATGATCGACGCGGGCATCAACGACGGCGACGTCGTGATCATTGCCGAGACCAGCAGCGCCAACGAAGGCGAGATTGTCGTGGCGCAGGTCGAAGGCTATGAGGCCACGCTCAAACGCTATCGCCGCAAGGGCGACATGATCACCCTTGAGGCCGCGAACCGCGCCTATGAATCGCGCATGCTCCCGGCCGGCAGCGTCAGCGTTCAGGGCAAGCTTGTCGGGCTTCTGCGCACCTACTGAGCGGCCTCGGCAACGGTGATCGGCGCGGGAGCCGCCCCGTGCCACAGACGCCGTCCGGAGACCTCGCTCGCCGTCACCACGCGCGGCCCCGTCTCTTTCATCCAGATCGCCACCGATCCGGTCCGTTTCAGCGAGGCCGGATCAAAACGTGTGCATGGCCCACTCAACGCCAGATCGGCACTGGCCACGATGATCTGACCCGCTGCGCAGCCTGTCCAGGCGGCCACGGCGCGTTTGCCTTGCAGGTGCACCACTTCGTAGGGCCCCAGTTGCGCAAGACTTTCCCGGCCGGACGGTCCGGGCCAGAGCGCTGCGGCATCGGCCTGGCTGCCCGCCGCTCCATCGTTCTCCAGCCAATTCTGCGCGACAAACCCCGAGCCGCTCTTGCGCGAAAGCGCCCGCCCCTCAGGAGTCATCAGCCCGACGAGGCTGCCGGTGTCCGCGATCAGCACGGCCGGGCGCTCCGATTGGCTCCAGATCAGCACAGCCGCCACCATGGGCACGAGGCCAAGGCCGCGCCCGCGTCCACGCCACAGACAGAGTGTCAGCCCGCCAAGCGCCATCATCGGAAGCACGATCCCCGGCGGCGCGACCACCGGGTTCACCGCCCCGGGCCAGCCCGCAACCTCCGCCGCCACGCCAAGGATCCAGTCAAGCCCGAGCCCCATGATGGCCAGCGCGATCCAGTCGAGGCCCAGCGGCATCAACAGCCCGGCCAACACCCCCATCGGCACCACCAAAAGGCCCATCACCGGCACCGAGATCAGGTTCGCGATCAGGCCATAGCTGGCCGATTGGTTGAAATGCGCCATGCCGACCGGCGCTGTTGCCGCGCCCGCCACCGCAGAAGAAATCACCAGCCCGAGCACCGGCCCGGTCCAGCGCGGCCAGTCGCGCCCGGCGCGGCTGCGGTTGACCCATTCGAACACCGCGACGAGCGCCGTGGTCGCGGCGAAAGACATCTGGAACCCTGGACTGAAGACCGCTTCGGGGTGCAGGATCAGAACGATCAACGCCGCCATCGCCACCGCCCGCAGGCTCAGCGCCCGCCGCTCCAGCATCAATGCGCAAAGCGCCACCGCCGCCATGACGAACGCCCGCTCCGTCGCGACATTGCCGCCCGACAGCAACAAGTATCCAAAGGCCGCGATCAACGCCCCCCCCGCCGCGAGCTTCTTGACCGGCCCGTGATGGCGCAAGCCCGGATGCAGCAACAGGCCAACCCGCAGCACCGCAAAGACAAAGCCGGCCAGCAGCCCCATGTGCAGGCCGGAGATCGCCAGAAGATGCGCAAGGTTGGTGTCGCGCAGCGCCTGCAGCGCCTCGCGGCTCATGCCGGAGCGATCCCCCGTCATCACGGCCGCCGCAAAGGCCCCCGCTGCCCCCGGCAACGCGGCCTGAACCCGCGCCGACAGGGCCATGCGCGCCTTGAAAACCCATTGCCCACCGCCCGGCGGTTCGAGCAGCAGGACCGGATTGCGGGTGTACCCGATGCCGCCAAGACGCAAGAACCAGGCATGGCGCTTGAAATCGAAACCACCGGGCTCCACCGCGCCGCCGGGCGCCGAAAGATGGCCGGTCAGGATGATGAGCGCGCCGGGCTGCGGCTCGTAGAACCCTTGCTCCCCATGCAGCGACACGCGCACCCGGCGCGGCGTCTTTGCCGGGTCCATGCGCTCCAGCACCACCCGGTCGAGCGTCAGGCGCACCGCGTCGGAGGCGGAGCGGTCGATGCCCACGATCCGGCCTTCGATGGCGCCGTAATATCGAAAATCCAGCACTGGCGCCGCGACCCCATGCGCCTTGGCTCCGGCGAGGCCAAACCCCGCCGCAATCAACACCAGGGCAGAGACCAGAGGGCCGGACACCGCCCCGGCACAGCGCAGCCAGGCCAGCCACGGCAGCACAGCGCCAAGACACAGCCACAGCAGCCAGACCGGCGGCTCAAGACGCAGCCCGAAATAGCCGCCAACGCCGATCCCGAGACAGACCGGCGCCCATGGAAACAGATAGCCGCGCTGCGCCAGCAGCACCTCGCGCAGCCATGAAAAGAGCCCTGCCATCGCTTGCCCCGCGCAATACGGGTGTTTAAGGAACAGCCCAAGCTACCCTCGCCACCGTTATCAAAAGGTTAACCAAGATGTCCGAAGTCGTGACCCGTTTCGCCCCCTCGCCCACGGGCTACCTGCACATCGGCGGCGCACGGACCGCGCTGTTCAACTGGCTCTATGCTCGGGGCCGTGGCGGCAAGTTTCTGCTGCGCATCGAAGACACCGATATCGCCCGCTCCACGCCGGAGGCCACGGCGGCGATCCTCAAGGGCATGGCGTGGCTCGGCCTCGATCACGACGGCGAAGCGGTGAGCCAGGCCGCAGGCGCAGAGCGGCACCGCGCGGTGGCTCTTGAGCTGCTGGACAAAGGGGCGGCCTACAAGTGCTTCTCGACTCAGGACGAGATCGAAGCCTTCCGCGAAGCCGCCCGCGCGGAGAAACGCTCGACCCTGTTTCAATCGCCGTGGCGCGACGCCGATCCCGCCACGCATCCGGACGCCCCCTATGCCATCCGCCTCAAAACCCCGCAGGACGGCGAGACGGTCATCGACGATCAGGTGCAGGGCCGCGTGACGATCCGCAACGATCAGCTTGACGACATGATTCTGCTGCGCAGCGACGGCACGCCGGTCTACATGCTGGCTGTGGTGGTCGACGATCATGACATGGGCGTCACGCATGTGATCCGGGGCGACGATCACCTGAACAATGCCGCCCGGCAAATGGGCATCTACACCGCCATGGGCTGGGACGTGCCGGTCTGGGCGCATATCCCGCTGATTCACGGCCCCGACGGAAAGAAACTGTCCAAGCGCCACGGCGCGCTCGGTGTCGAGGAATACCAGGCCATGGGCTACCCTGCGGCGGGCGTTCGAAATTACCTCGCGCGGCTTGGCTGGAGCCACGGCGATGACGAATTCTTTACCGATGATCAGGCAAAGGAGTGGTTCAATCTCGAAGGAATCGGCAAATCGCCAGCGCGCTTCGACTTCAAGAAACTGGACAATCTCTGCGGCCAGCACATCGCCGCAGCAAAGGATGCTGCACTGCTGCAAGAACTTGAGGCGTTCCTTGACGTCACCGGCGCCGATCCCCTGACAGACGCACAACGACACGGGCTGTCGCGTGGCATGTATTGCCTCAAGGAAAGGGCGAAGACATTCCCGGAACTGCTTGATAAAGGTCATTTTATCCTGGCCGATACGCCCATCGTTCCGGAGGAGAAGGCGGCAAGGAACCTCGATGCGGTATCCCGTGGTATACTGGCTGCGTTGACGCCGCACTTGCAAAATGCTAGCTGGACGCGAGATGATCTAGAGGCGGTGATGAACCGCTTTGCCGAGGACCAGGGAACCAAGTTCGGAAAGCTTGCCGGACCGCTGCGCGCGGCTCTTGCGGGCAGGGCGGCGACCCCGAGTGTCTTCGACATGATGCTCGTTCTGGGCAGGGATGAATCCCTCGCCCGCATCGAGACGGCCGGCACAGGGGGCTGACCCCGCACAGACGGCCATGTGACTTAGACTGGCGCGGGCCCCATCGGCCCCGCCCCACCGCATAACGAAGGGATGACAAGCATGGCTGATACGACGAAGACCGCAACGCTCACCATTGACGGCAAAAGCTTTGAGCTGCCGGTGCACTCGCCGACCACAGGCCCCGACGTGATCGACATCCGCAAACTCTATGGCCAGGCGGGCGTCTTCACCTACGATCCGGGCTTCACCTCGACGGCCTCCTGCGACAGCACCATCACCTTCATCGACGGTGACAAGGGCGAGCTGCTGCACCGCGGCTACCCGATCGACCAGTTGGCCGGGAAATCGCATTACCTCGAAGTCTGCTTCCTGCTGCTCTACGGCTACCTGCCCAAGGCCCAGGAACTCGAAGACTTCGAGAGCACCATCACCCGCCACACCATGATCCACGAGCAGATGCACAACTTCTTCCGTGGGTTCCGCCGCGATGCGCATCCGATGGCAACCATGGTCGGTGTGGTCGGTGCCATGTCCGCGTTCTACCACGACAGCACCGACATCAGCGACCCGCGTCAGCGCGAGATCGCCTCGCACCGCCTGATCGCCAAAATGCCGACGATCGCCGCGATGGCCTACAAGTACTCGATCGGCCAGCCTTTCGTGTATCCGCGCAACGATCTCGACTATGCGGCGAACTTCCTGCACATGTGCTTCGCGGTTCCGGCGGAAGAGTACCACGTCGACCCGATTCTCGCCCGCGCGATGGACCGCATCTTCACCCTCCATGCCGATCATGAGCAGAACGCGTCGACCTCGACCGTGCGTCTGGCCTCGTCCTCCGGCGCGAACCCGTTTGCCTGCATCGCCGCCGGCATCGCCTGTCTCTGGGGTCCGGCGCACGGCGGCGCCAACCAGGCCTGCCTCGAAATGCTCAAGGAAATCGGTTCTCCGGACCGCATCCCCGAGTTCATCGCCCGCGCCAAGGACAAGAACGATCCGTTCCGCCTGATGGGCTTTGGCCACCGCGTCTACAAGAACTTCGACCCGCGCGCGACCGTGATGAAGCAGTCGGCGGACGAGGTGCTGGACCTGCTCGGCGTCGAGAACAACCCGATCCTCGCCACCGCGAAGGAACTGGAACAGGCGGCGCTGGCCGATCCCTACTTTGCCGAGAAAAAGCTGTTCCCGAACGTCGATTTCTACTCCGGCATCATCCTCGAAGCGATGGGCTTCCCGACCTCGATGTTCACCCCGATCTTCGCGCTCTCGCGCACCGTCGGTTGGGTGTCGCAGTGGAAGGAAATGCTCAACGATCCGCAGAACAAGATCGGCCGCCCGCGTCAGCTCTATCTTGGCGAAACCGAGCGCGACTACGTGGATATCGAAAACCGCTGACAGCGCGACCGTGCGTCTCAAACAGAAAGGGCCGCCCCAGCCGGGCGGCCCTTTTTTCGTGCCTGACGTTCTCTCAGACGCCCCCCTGATCCGTAACACGCCTCCCCGCGCCTGCGCAGGGATTCATGCCGGGACAGAGGTCCCGACCGGCAGCGGTGCCCCATGCTGCCTTGGCCCCAAGGGTCTTCGCGATCAAGGACGCGGGATCAGTTGCCCTCGTAGGCCGCCGGACGCTTTTCGAGAAAGGCCATCACGCCTTCCTTGAAATCCCGCGTCTTGCCACACTGGCCCTGCAGTTTGGCTTCCACCGCCAGCTGTGCCTCCATGTCGTTCTCAAACGCCCCGCGCAGCGCCGTCTTGAGGTGGGAATAGGCCACGGTCGGCCCCTTCGCCAGATGCGCCGCGCGGCCGCGCCAATGCGCCTCAAAGCCTTCATCCGGCACCGCTTCCCAGATCATGCCCCATTGGTCCGCCTGCCGGGCGCTGATCTTGTCGGCAAAGAGCGCCGCGCCCATGGCCTTGGCCAGTCCGATCTGGCGCGGCAGCGCCCAAGTGCCACCCGCGTCGGGGATCAGGCCGATCTTGCTGAAAGCCTGCATGAAGAAGGCGCTCTCGGTCGCGATGACGACATCACAGACCAGCGCAAGGTTGGCCCCTGCCCCCGCCGCCGCGCCGTTCACCGCCGCGATCACCGGGACCGGGCATTCGGTGATTGCCCTCAGCATCGGCACATATTCATCGCGCAACACCCGCTCCAGATCGAGGCTGTCGATGCTGCTGGCATCCCCCAGATCCTGCCCCGAGCAAAAGGCCGGACCGTTGGCCGTCAGCACCACCACCCGCGCCGCCTTGCCCGCGCGGGTCACCGCGTCCGTCAACTCGGCCCGCATCTGTGTGTTCAGCGCATTCATCACGGTCGGACGGTTCATCGCGATCACGGCGATATCGTCGGTCAGATCGTAGGTGATGGTTTCATAGATCATGGCGGGCCTCACTCCAGTTTGGCGCCATGAAATACCGCCAAGACAGGAAAGGCAAAGCGAAACGCGGCGTCACGGACGGGCGTGTCACCAACGAAGGCGGAGCGCACGGGTTCGGGACAGTCACAGCCGCATGACCTACGCATCAGTCCGGGTGCCGCCCCCATGGCGGAGCCGGCCGAACGCGCACAGGCGGCCGGGCTCACTCCTTCAGAAGTTCGTCCAGCCGGGCCTGCTCGTCCGCAGTCAGCCCTTCTTCGGTGGTCGCAGGTGCGCGCGAACGTCGGCGCAGATAGACGCCCGCCACGGCCAGCGCCATGACAAAGAGCAAGGGACCGGACGCCCAGAGCATCCAGTTCCAACCGCCGGTCGTTGGTTTGAGCAGGACAAACTCGCCATAACGATCGACGATGAAGGCCACGACCTCCTCGTTCGTGTCGCCTTCTGTGATGCGCTCGCGCACGAGGATACGCAGATCCCGCGCAAGCGAGGCATGGCTCTCGTCAATACTCTCGTTCTGGCAAACAAGGCAGCGCAGGCCCGCGGAGATCTCCCGCGCCCGTGCTTCCTGCGCCGGATCGTCCAGCATCTCGTCCGGCTGCACCGCCATGGCCACTGTGGCGATCACCGCCAAGAGCGCCGCCAGTATGTAGGGCGGGGTTGTACCCCGCACGCGCGCGAGAAGGGTCATTCCGCCGGAACCCCCTGGATCTTTGCAGTTTTCCGGGCCCCCGCCGCGACGCGATAGCGCCGGTCCGACAGGCTCAGCAGGCCACCGAACGACATGATCAGACAGCCAGCCCAGATCCAGTTGGCCAGCGGTTTGATATAGGTCCGGATCACCCAGCCGCCGCCGTCCTGCGCATCCCCGATCACAACATAGACGTCCCGCATGAAGCGATAGTCAATCGCCGCTTCGGTGGTCGGCATCTTGGCAACCGGATAGTCGCGTTTCTCCGGGTAGAGCCGCGCGATCTGCTCGCCGTCCTGACGGACGATCACGTCACCCCGTGTGGCGAACCAGTTCGGCCCCTGCACCCGCTGCACATCGACCAATTCTATCTGGAACGCCCCGACGGCATAGGCCTCGCCGGGCTGAGCCACGCGAATGTCTTCCTGATCCCAGGCCGTCAGCCCCGCAACACCGATCATCGTGATGCCAAGACCGGCATGCGCCACCGCCTTGCCCCATTCGGAGCGCGGCAGCCGCAGCAACCGTCCCAGATCGCGCGTCTGACCGGTGCGCGACCACAGGTCCGTCGCCGCCCCCGCCACCAGCCATGTCCCAAGGAACACGCCCACCGGGCCAAGCAGCGACCGGTCGGTCTGCATCGCCCAGACAAGCCCCGCCACGGCCACCGCCAGCACAAAGGCCGGCACCAGCATCTTGAGAATCCGCCCGACCTTGCCGCGTTTCCAGCCGATCATCGCGCCAATCGGCAGGATCAGCCCAAGCATCACCATGAACGGCGGAAAGGCCATGTCGAAGAACGGCGCGCCGACCGACAGCTTGCGGTCAAACGCCATCTCCGCGACCAGCGGCCAGAGCGTGCCGACAAAAACCACGAAGGCCGAGACCGCCAGCAGGATGTTGTTCGCGACAAGCGCGCTCTCGCGGCTGACAACGCCAAAGACCCCCTTGGCCTCCATCACGCTGGCCCGCGCCGCGAACAGCGTCAGCGCCCCACCCGTAAAGAACATCAGGATCGCAAGGATGAACACCCCCCGCTCCGGATCATTGGCAAAGGCATGCACCGAGGTCAGCACCCCGGAGCGCACGATGAACGTGCCGATGAGCGAAAAGCCAAAGGCAAGAATGGCCAGCAACACGGTCCAGCTTTTCAGCGCCTCCCGCTTTTCGACCACGATGGCCGAATGCAGCAGGGCGGCGGCAAAGAGCCACGGCATGAACGAGGCGTTCTCTACCGGGTCCCAGAACCAGAACCCGCCCCAGCCAAGCTCGTAATAGGCCCACCACGATCCCAGGGCGATGCCAATGGTCAGGAAAACCCAGGCCGCCAGGGTCCAGGGCCGCACCCAGCGCGCCCAGGCCGCATCCACACGCCCTTCGAGCAGCGCCGCCACCGCAAAGCTGAAACAGATGCTCAGCCCGACATAGCCGAGATAGAGGAACGGCGGATGGAACGCGAGGCCCGGATCCTGCAGCAGCGGATTGAGGTCGGTGCCGTCCATCGGCGCGACGCCCATGCGCAGGAAGGGGTTCGAGGTAAAGAGCGTGAACGCCAGAAACGCCACCCCGATCGAGGCCTGCACCGACAGGACCCGCGCCTTGAGGCTGGGTGGCAGGTTGCCGCCGAACCACGCCGCCGTCGCCCCGAACAGCGCCAGAATCAGGCACCAGAGCAGCATGCTGCCCTCGTGATTGCCCCAGACACCGCTGACCTTGTAGAGCATCGGCTTGGCCGAATGGCTGTTATTGTACACCAGCTGGAGCGAGAAATCCGAGGTGACAAAGGCATGGGTCAGCGCCGCAAAGGCAATTCCCACGAGCGCAAACTGCGCGGTCGCCGCCGGTTCGGCGACGGCCATCCACCCGGGCCTGTTCATCGAGGCGCCCAGCATGGGTACGATCATCTGAACACAGGCCACAAGAAAGGCGAGGATCAGGGCGAAGTGTCCGAGCTCTGTAATCATGTCTCTCTTATAGGCTGTGTGCGGCGTCTGGCCAATCGGAATTGGCGCGGCGCCGCGTTCACATTGTCGCAAGCAACGGCTAGCCGTCCGCCCCGCCTCCGTGACGGACAATCGCAAAGCCCTCCTCCGCGTCCGGTGGCTGAAAATGCGCCGAGATCGCCCTGAACTCCGCATCGCTCACCGCGAAGGGATGCGTCCCCGAAGCGTTCCGCTCCCGCAACCGCGCCAGAAGCACCTCATCGGGCAGGTCCAGCACATGCAGCGCATGGCCCACGCCCGTCTGCTCGACGATACGCCGCATCCAGCGCCGCTGGCCCTTCGTGTTTGCCGGAAAGTCGAGCACCACAGTGCCCCCCGCCCCAAGCAGCGCCGCCACATGCGGCCCCATCACGCCCTGCAGCGCCGCCGAACAGCGCACATAATCGTCGATTGTCCGCATCTGGTCGCCGTACAACCGGCTCAGCCAGTCATCCTCCGCGATCACCACCGTGCCGCTGCGCTGCGCAAGCGCCCGTGCCAGCGTGGATTTCCCCGCGCATATCTTGCCACACAGCATGTGCAGCCTCGTGTCATCAGACATGATTTCAGTCCCAATATCATTTCCTTATGTCGAATCGGTCAGACCCGGCCTGAATGCTCAGACCGGGTTGATAATTCGCTCAAAGGAACGCGCCGCCGGGCGCAGATCGACATCGGACATGGCCGGTCCTATGCCACGCAACCTGCCTGGCTGTCCATGGCGGCGCGGCTTTTGCCTGCGCGGGGAGGGTCAGACGGCGTGTTTCTCCGCGGTGCGCCTGCGGCTCCGGCGCAGCGCGCCCAGCCCGCCAAGCGCCCCGACCAGCAAGGCCGCGCTCGCAGGCAACGGCACCGCCGACACCGTCCGCAGGCTGCTTGTGGTGGGTTCGGATGTGGCCGACAGGGCGCCATAGCTCGATCCCGCGACCCCATAGCCATAAACCGACATGTTTCCTCCGTTGAGCACCGCCGGATCGTCCAGCCAATCCAACGACGTGCTGGCCAATGTGCCCGGGCCGGTGAAGTAGCGCGGCGTGCTGCGGTTGCCGCCAAACGAAAACTGAACCCGGTTGGCATCAATGCCACTCGCGCCGCCGCTTGCGGTGGTAAAGCTCAGCCCGTCATTCTGATCGGTATCGGGACATCTCAGCCCGCCGATCGGGTAACACGCCGGATCATAATGCGGCACGCGCCCGTCGATGACGTAGCGGATGGTAAAGCTGTGACGGTCCAGCGAGGCCGTGGAAAACTGCGCTTCGACCCAATCAACTGTCGCGGTTTCGGACCCCTTGCGCAGATACCCCGTCACCCCGGACCCCTGACCATAAAGCGTACTGCTGTTGTAACCGAGAGACGTCGCGCTTGTCGGGGTGATGGTGTCGGGGTCAAAAGTGAACCCGAAGGTCCAGGTCACCGGCGCAAGGATCGCCGACCCCCCGTAGGCAGAGCCATAAGAGACGGTCAGGTCCATCTCATAGGTCACCGGCACGGCCTCTGCCGCGCTTGTCATGGAAAATACCGCCAAGGCGGCCAAAGTTGTTCGGATCACGGTCTCACCAATAGTCTTGTTAAAATCGCGCCAAATCTATCCATGACTTCGAAATTCTGTCAACGGCGCAGCGGACGCGTGGCCCCCTTTCGTGACCGGCCTGCACGGGCGAGGCGCCTTGATCGCAACGCGGACCGCTGCGCCCCGATCCCTGCGGCGGCGCAACGGCGCGTAGGGCGGGGCTATGCCCCGCACACCGCCGCTCAACGTCCGATCCGCCAATCCTCCAACGCCGGATTGGCACCCGTGGGCTCCCCCATCTGCGGACTGTCCAGCGCGGGCACCGGCGGCGCGGCCCGCAGCGCTTCGACGTCGCGCACGGTCTGCACCACCTGCGGCACCGCCGCCATGCTCGCTGCCACCTCGCGCTGGAACTCCTGCCCCTTCGCCTGATGGCGCGCGCCGAAGTAAAAGCTGACAATCGCCCCGAGCAGCCACCACAGCGGCTCCGGCACCAGCGCGATCCCCGCCATGCGCGCAGCGAACCACACCGGATCGACCATGGCCGCCACGAACATCCCCATGGTCCCCAGCGCCATCATCGGCCGCGGCAACCGGTTGAGCGCATCCATCAAACGGTCGAACCAGCCGCGCCGCACCACGCGAAACTCGCGCCCGAATTGCTCCAGCGCCGCGGACTGCAAACCCGCGCCACGCGCCGCCTCTGCCTCTGCGTTCACGCGGAACACCTCCGCCGTCTGCGCCACCACGTTGCGCCCGCCGCCGAACAGCAGGCCGAACAGCCCTTCGATCATCCCCATGACGCCACCCGCGCGGCAAACTCCGCGTCTGACATGTGATAACGCCGCGAGATGAACTCCTCCGCGCGCTTGATCCAGCCGCCCTTGCCCCCGGCCCGCGTCCGCGCATATTTGCGCGAGGCCGGACGGCGATCCGCGATCCCGAAGTAATAATTCCGCCTGGCGATCCCATAGGCGTCCACGATATGCGACGGGGCCTTGGCACAGGCCCGTGCCGTCGCCGCAATCGTGCGCGGCCCGATGACGCCATCCACGCTCACCGGCTCATCCATGTCGATCAGAAGCCGCTGCAGGATCTTCACCGCATTGGCACCCGCGTTGACATACATGTCAAACACCGTCACATGCAGCGGCGCGGGCAGCTCCGCGATGCGCGGGCGCAGGAAGTAGTGCTGCAGAAAGATCTCCACCGCCTGCTCCCGGCTGAGCCGCTTCACATCCTCCGCCGTCACCCCGCCATCGCCGTCCAGATCCAGCCCAAGCCGGCGCATGGTGTGGATCGTGACGCCGTATTTCGTCGCCCCGCCCGGATCGTCGGGATCATTGACATAGCCGCCCTCGCGGGCAACGATTTCCTCGGCCATCTGCCGTACGCTCTGTGCCATTTCATGCCTCCTGCTCGAAGCGGTTCTGTGTCGGCACAGGATTGGCGAGAGGAGTTAACCAATTTTGAGAGCAGCGCGCGGTGCTCCGGAGACCTCATGAAAAATACCATGCAAGCCGATGAAATCATAGATCTTCTGAAGCTGGAGCCACACCCCGAAGGCGGTCACTACCGCCAGACATGGATCGCCGAATCCGGTGTTCCGCGCCCTGCCGGAACGTGCATCTATTTCTTGCTGAAGGCAGGCGAGCGCAGCCATTGGCACCGCGTCGATGCGGCGGAGATCTGGCACTTCTACGCGGGCAGCCCGCTGATCCTGTCCCTTGCCGCCACCGCAAGCGGCCCGCGCCGGGATCTGACCCTCGGCCCCGACCTCGCCGCCGGGCAGCGCCCGCAACTCATCGTGCCAGAGCAGCACTGGCAGGCGGCGCGCAGCACCGGCGACTGGACACTTGTCGGCTGCACCGTCTCCCCGGCCTTTCAGTTCGAAGGCTTCGAACTCGCCCCGCCTGGTTTCGACATCCCCTGACACAAGACCGCAGGCGCACGAAAAAACGCCCGGACCGAAGTCCGGGCGCAAAACTCGTTACATGCCTTTGAGAGGGAACTTTGGCTCAGTTCCAGGAAGCTTCGTCAACGCCTTCCATACCCTTCAGCTCGTCGAGCGAGTACGGCGTCACGATGGCATAGCTGGCATCGTCCACGGGCACGAGCTTCACATTGTCGATCGGCAGCATGATGTGCTTGTCACCGATATCAAGAAAGCCACCGACCTCGGCAATGATGCCCTTGAACTCGCCGGACGCGCTCAGGACAACGTCCTCGATCTCACCGACCTTGTCCCAGTTCTCACCAACCGTGTCATACATCAGATCGCCATCCCAAACGGCATCGCTGCTCTGCTGCATGGTGTAGACGGCACCGCCGGTGATGTCGCGGGTGCGGATGAACTGGGCCATATCCGTCATGCCATCGGTCATCTCGTCAGCGGTCTCGGCCATTTCGGTTGCGGCGTCGTTGGCCATCTCGCCAGCAGCGTCCGCACCATCGGCAACGGCTTCGCCTGTCGCTTCGGCAGCGTTCTCAACCGCCTCTGCGCCTTCGGCCATCTCGGTCTCGGCTTCCTGCGCCATGGTCTCGGCGCCTTCGGCCATTTCGGACTGCTCGGTCTTCATCTTGGCGTCGGCGTCCGCGTTGGCGTGGCTTTCGGCCAGAGCGAAGCCCGGCACAACCATGAGGGTAGCGATTGCAGTCATCGTGGTGCGTTTCATAATCAGAACTCCTTCGTTCGTTGTTTGATTAGACAACCGCAATCAGCCGATATTCGTTCCTTAGGTTTTCAATTTTTTTGCAAAGCTTCCGCAAGGTCAGCGATTTTCCTTTACGAAACCAATGAGCTGTGCCGTCGACGCGTCTTTTCCGCTTACCGCGATCTCGCCCGTGACCATTGGGCCAAGCGCCGTGGCCAGCTCCTTGCCCAACTCAACCCCCCATTGATCATAGGAATTGACGTCGAGGATCACACCTTCCACGAAAACCCGGTGCTCATAGAGCGCGATCACCATCCCGAGCGTCTGCGGATCAAGCTTGCGATAGATCAGCGTGGTCGAGGGCCGATTGCCCGGAAACACCCGGTGCCGCGCCTGCCGTTCCAGCTCATCCTCTTCGAAATCGCCCGCCACCTTCGCGCGCGCCTCGTCCAGAGACCGCCCGCGCATCAGCGCTTCGGACTGCGCAAGGCAATTGGCGATCAGCAGGTCGTGATGGTGGCGCAGCGCGGGCTCATGGCCCTCGGCCGCCACCATGAATTCGCAGGGCACAACCCGCGTCCCCTGATGGATCAGCTGATAGAACGCATGCTGGCCGTTCGTGCCCGGCTCGCCCCAGACCACAGGCCCCGAGTTATACGGCAGATCGCTGCCGTCCATCGCAACGCCCTTGCCGTTGCTCTCCATCTCCATCTGCTGCAGATAGGCCGGAAAGCGCGACAGGCGGTTGTCATAAGGCAGCACAGCCCGCGTCCCGTGCCCCAGCCCCTGATTGTGCCAGATCCCCACCAGCGCCAGCAGCACCGGCATGTTCTGCGCCAAAGGCGCCTCGACAAAATGCCGGTCCATCGCCTGCCCGCCGCGCAGGAAGGCGCGGAAATTGTCTGGCCCGATGGCGATCATCAGCGACAGGCCAATCGGCCCCCACATCGAATACCGCCCGCCGACCCAATCCTCGAAGCCGAACACCCGCTCTTCGGGAATGCCGAATTCACCGGCCTTCCGTACGTTCGACGACAGGGCAATGAACTTGCCCGCGTCGCTCACGCCCCGCTCCTTCAGCCAGGCCTTGGCGGTGGCGGCATTGGTCATCGTCTCGATGGTGGTAAAGGTCTTGGAGGCCACCACGAACACCGTGCGCTCCGGGTCGCAATGCTTGAGCGTATCGGCAATATCCGCCCCGTCGACGTTGCTCACGAAATGGCAGCGCGGCCCGTCGTGATACGGCGCCAGCGCCAGAACCGCCATCGCGGGCCCAAGATCCGAGCCTCCGATGCCGATATTGACCACATCGGTCACATCGCTGCCGCGCACCGCCTCGGCCTGCGCCTCCATCCGCGCCAGCGTCTCCAGAACGCCGGGCATCACGTCCACGCCATCCACAAGCACGGGCCGCGCATCGAGGTTGCGCAGGGCGGTATGCAGCACCGCCCGCCCCTCGGTTTCATTGATCTTCTGTCCGGCGAACATCGCATCGCGCCGCACCGGCACCTGCGCCGTCTCGGCCAGCGCCAGCAGCGTGGCGCGGATGTCCTCGTCGATCTGCGTCTTGGAATAATCAAAGAGCATCCCGAGCGCGCTGAGACTGAACGCCTCCGCCCGCCCCTCGTTTGCGAACAGATCCGCGATCCGGCGATCGCCCAGCCCCGCCGCCTTGTCTTTCAAGCTATCGAACATGGTTTCACTCCGCCCAATGAACCGTGGCGCCGGACAGCACCGCGTTGATCGGCGCCTCCAGCGCCGGTTTGCCTCTTGCCGCCTCCAAAGCCGCCCGCTTTTCGGCCCCGTAGATCAGCACATGCTTGGCCAGCGCCCCGTCCAGCACCGGCGCGGTCAGCGTGATGCGCGGCTCCGGCGCGCCCGGCGCCCGCATCGGCAGCAGCACCGGCGCCCTGGCGCTCAAGCCTTCTTCCAGCCGGTCCGCCCCGGGAAAGAGCGACGCCGTATGCGTATCCGCCCCCATCCCCAGCAGCACAACCGCCAGCGGCATGTTCGCCGCGATGGGTTCGGCCAGCGCCTCAAGCGCGCCCTCCGGCTCCGGAAAAGGCGCATAGAGCGGCAGATAGCGCGCATTCGCCGCCCGCTCGACCAGCAACCGCTCCCGAAGCAGCCGGGTGTTGGACCGTTCGTGATCCTCCGGCACCCAGCGCTCATCGGTCAGCAGCACATCGACCCGATCCCAATCCAGTCGCGCGGCGCACAGATCGTCAAACACCGGCCCCGGCGACGTGCCGCCCGGCACCGCAAAGCTCACCCGCTCGTTATGGCCAAGCGCCGCCACCAGATCCCCCGCCAACCGATTGGCAAGCCCGATGGCCAGCACCTCGCGGTCGTCGTATTCCACAAATTCGTAAGTCATGCGTCCATGTCCTGCTCGTTTCGCGAAAGGAAAACGCCCCGCTGAACGGAGCGTTCCTGCCTTACGGCCGGATATCCCGCCACTTGCGTCCGTCTCCCACGGGTCTCCCGTGTGCACCAACCCGCGCGGTCATGCCTGATGGCGTTCGTACGGATCACGTCCGGATATCCCGCCACTTGCGGCCATCCCGGTGCAGCAGCATCAGGCTGTCATCCGGGCCGGAGCTGCCCACGTCATAGGGCTTGGGCACCTCGCCGCGCGCCTTCCACCCCTCGATGATCGGATCGGTCCAGGCCCAGGCCGCCTCCACCTCGTCGCCGCGCATGAACAGCGTCTGGTTGCCCCGGATCACGTCCATGATCAGCCGCTCGTAGGCGTCCGGCACCTCTTCGGCGTCCGGCCCCAGCGCATCGGCAAAGCTCATGTCGAGCGGCACGTCGAGCAACCGCATCCCCCCCGGACCCGGCTCCTTGATCGTCACGCCAAGCTCCATGCCCTCGTTCGGCTGCAGCCGGATGGTCAGGATATTGCGGTGCCGCCCCGCCTCCTCGCCGAAAATCGAATGCGGCGCATCCTTGAACACCACCGCGATCTCGCTGGCCCGCGCACGCAGCTTCTTGCCGGTGCGCAAATAGATCGGCGTGCCCGCCCACCGCCAGTTCGACACATGGCATTTCATCGCGATGAAGCTCTCGGTGGTCGAGCGCGGATCGCCCGCATCCTCGCGGTATCCCGGCAGATCGCCCGCCTTGTCATACTGTCCGCGCACGATGTGATGCGGCAGAACCGGGTCGAGGGCGCGGATCACCTTGAGCTTTTCGTCGCGCACCGAATCCGGCTCGAACCGCGCCGGCGGCTCCATGGCAATCAGGCACAAAAGCTGCATCAGGTGATTTTGTACCATGTCCCGCATCGCGCCGGACTTGTCGTAATACTCGCCCCGGCCGCCCACACCGACGGTCTCGGCCACGGTGATCTGGATGTGATCGACGTATTGCGCATTCCACAGCGGCTCGAACAGCACGTTGCCAAAGCGCACCGCCATCAGGTTCTGCACCGTTTCCTTGCCCAGATAATGGTCGATCCGGTAAATCTGGGTTTCGTCGAAATGCTCCGCCAACGCCTTGTTCAGTGCCTTGGCCGAGGCCAGATCGTGGCCAAACGGCTTTTCGACCACCACGCGGCTGTCATCATCGGCCAACCCGAAATGCCGCAGCCGCTCCGCCAGATCGCCAAACAGCGACGGCCCCACGGAGAAATAGAACGCCCGCACAAATCCCGGCCGCAGCCGCCCCTTGAGCGCCTCCCAGCCGCCATCGCCCTTTGCATCCACCGTCTCGTAAAGGATGTGCTCAAGGAACGCCTCCAGCGTCCCATCCTCGCAGGCGCGCCCGCCGCCGAACTCGCGAATCGCGTCCGCCACCATCTCGCGAAAGCCCGCGTCGTCCATGTCAGAGCGCGCAGCCCCGATGATCCGCGCCCCCTCCGGCATTTGCCCCGAACAGAAGCGCCGGAACAGCCCCGGCAGGATCTTGCGCCGGGCAAGATCCCCGGTGCCGCCGAAAATGACCAGATCGAAGGGATCCACTGGAATGACGCGTGAAACCATGGCTCGTTTCCTATTGCTCCGCGCTCCGTCCCGGACGGCGCGCCATTGGCGTGTCAATCAACGTCGGCCCCGCGCGGCCAAAGGCCACGTTAGCGCTAACTTGCCCGACTTGTAGCCCAGCTTTTCGCCCGAGTCTAACAGGGATGTGCTGCTTCACAATGGCGTCAGCCAAAATCTGCGGGCTGGCCGCAGGCCCGGGTTTCGGTCTAGGTGAAAGAAAAGGCAGGAGTTTTGTGTCATGAAAGACAGCGTCAGCGCCAACGCAGGCAAATTTCTCGATCCGCATGTCACCGCCGATGGCAGCGCGCGCGCCCATGTCGCCCTGACCAATCCACAGACGCTGTGGTTCAACACCGGCACGCTGTGCAACATCACCTGCGCCAATTGCTACATCGAAAGCTCGCCCGAGAATGACCGGCTGGTCTATATCACCGAGGCCGAGGTCGTGGACTATCTCGATCAACTCACCGCGCGCAACTGGGGCGTGACCGAGATCGCCTTTACCGGCGGCGAGCCTTTCATGAACCCCGAGATGATCGCCATGGCCCGCGCCGCCCTTTCGCGCGGGTACGCGGTGCTCATCCTCACCAACGCCATGCGCCCGATGATGCGCCGCCGCGTGCTGGACGGGCTGCGCGCACTGGTCCGGGACTACGGCGACAAGCTGACCCTGCGCATCTCCGTCGATCACTGGTCCGCTGACCATCACGACACGGAGCGCGGCACCGGCGCTTTCGACAAAACCCTCGAAGGCATGCGATGGCTGCGCGACGCCGGGGTCCGCATGGCGGTTGCCGGGCGCACCATGTGGCACGAAACAGAGGCGGAGTCGCGCGCGGGCTATGCCGCGCTCTACGAACGCGAAGGCTTTGACATCGACGCGGGCAATCCCGGCATGACGGTGCTGTTTCCGGAAATGGACGCCGCCGTCGAGGTGCCGGAAATCACCTCTGCCTGCTGGGGCATTCTGAACAAATCCCCGGACAGCGTCATGTGCGCCTCCTCGCGCATGGTGGTCAAACGCAAGGGGGCGGCCCGCCCCGCCGTGCTGGCCTGCACGCTGCTGCCCTACGAGCCGGAATTCGAGCTGGGCGAGACGCTGGAAGAGGCCGAACGCGACGTTGCGCTCAACCATCCGCATTGTGCGAAATTCTGCGTCCTGGGCGGCGCGTCCTGTTCCGCCTGACACCCGCCGGTCAAGGCAGGCCCCGCCTGCCTCAGCGCGCCCCGATGTCCCAGGCGGAAAACCAGACCGCCGCGGCCACCGCCGCCGCAATCACCCCAAGCCAGAACCACCAGCGGTTCCAAAGCGCAGTGCCACGGAAACAATACCCGCAGGTACTTACCCCGAGGCGATAACGGTGATTGCAGGCTTTGCAGCGAAACAGGCGAACTTGCATTCAGTTCTTAGAGCGCTCATTTAGGCGGCATTCAATGGGAAAAGTGCTCAACCTTAAACAGATATGACGGTAGGCTTTGGGATTTCCGGCCCTCAGCAGAGCACACCGGTCCCCCTGCGTGATCGGCGCTCCCTTGCGCGGCCCCCGTGGCCGTGCCATCCCAAGGCAAAAATCAGCAGGAGAGCGTCATGACCGCGCGCAAGATCATCATCGACACCGACCCAGGACAGGACGACGCGGTCGCCATCCTTCTCGCCCTCGCCTCCCCCGAAGAGCTGGAGGTGCTCGGCATCACCTGTGTCGCCGGCAACGTGCCGCTCGATCTGACCACGCGCAACGCGCGCATCGTCTGCGAGCTGGCGAACCGTCCCGACATGAAGATCTTCGCCGGCTGCGACCGCCCCCTCGGGCGCGATCTCGTCACCGCCGAACACGTGCACGGCAAGACAGGCCTCGACGGCCCCGTCCTGCCCGAGCCGACCATGCCGCTGCAGGACCAGCACGCGGTCGATTACCTCATCGAAACCCTGCGCGCCGAACCGTCGGGCACCGTCACCCTCTGCCCCCTCGGGCCGCTGACCAACATCGCCGCCGCGCTGCAGCGCGCGCCAGAGATCGCCGGGAAAATCGAACAGATCGTGCTCATGGGCGGCGCCTATTTCGAGGTCGGCAACATCACCCCGACCGCCGAATTCAACATCTACGTCGACCCCGAGGCGGCCAGGATCGTCTTCGGTTCCGGCGTGCCGATTGTCGTGCTGCCGCTCGACGCCACCCACAAGGCCCTCGTCACCACTCCGCGCAATGACGCCTTCCGCGCGCTTGGCACCCCGGTCGGCACCGCCGTCGCGGCGATGACCGACTTCTTCGAACGGTTCGACCTGGCCAAATACGGCTCCGAAGGCGCGCCCCTGCACGACCCCTGCGTCACCGCCTACCTGATCGCGCCGCACCTGTTCTCCGGCCGTCACATCAACGTCGAGATCGAATGCGACAGCGCGCTCTGCCGTGGCATGACCGTTGCCGACTGGTGGGGCGTCACCGACCGCAAACCCAACGCGCTCTTTATCGGGGATCTCGATGCGGACCACTTTTTCGCCCTGCTGACCGACCGCCTGGCACGGCTGCGCTGATCAATCCGGGCGGCGGGACGGGCGGCGGGGCGCGAACGGCGCCCCTCCGCCGATCCCGCCCCGACACCGCGCAAATCCCCCTCCGCCGCTTGCCTCGCCCCGGCCACGGGCATAGGGTCCGCCCGCAACACATCATTTGCGGACAGGTCCCATGAAATCGCTCCATCTCGCCGCCGAAGAGGACGCGGACAAGCTTCTGCCGCTCGTCGCCGCCTTCCACGCCGAGAAAGGCTTCGCCAGCGATGCCGATCACATCACGCAGGCCGTCGCCCCGATCCTCGACGGCTCGCCGCATGGCGCGATCTGGCTCATCGGACCGCGCCGCGCGCCGGTCGGCTACATCTGCATCACCTTCGGCTGGAGCCTTGAGTTCGGCGGTCTCGACGCCATCGTCGACGAGCTGTACATCCGCCCCGCCGTGCGCAAGCGCGGCATGGGGTTCGAGGCGCTGAACGGCATTGCCAAGGCCATGAAGGAAGCCGGGGTCAAGGCCCTGCACCTCGAAGCCGCGCGCTCGGACGAACGGCTCATCGGCTTCTACCGCCGCGCCCGCTTTGCCCCGCGCGAGGACCAGATGTACATGAGCCGCATCCTGTGACGCCCGCCCCCGCGCCCGCCGATTTCTCCGACTGGGACGCGCTGCTGACCTTGATCCGCCGCAGCTTTGCCGAGATGGACGGGATCATCGACCCGCCCTCCTCCGCGCACCGCCTGACACCGCAATCCCTCGCCGCGAAAGCCCGGAGCGAGCACCTCTACCTATGCGGTACGCCGCTGACCGGATGCGCCTTTTTCGCGCCGCGCCCGGACGCGCTCTACATCGGCAAACTCGCCATCGCCCCCGACGCGCAGCGCAGCGGCCTTGGCCGCGCCTTCATCGCGGCGGCCGAAACCCTCGCCCGCCGCCTGACCCTGCCGAAGCTCCAGCTCGAAACCCGCATCGAACTCACCGGCAACCACGCCGCCTTCGCCGCCCTCGGCTTTGTCAAAACCGCGCAGAAGGCACACCCCGGTTTCACCCGACCCACCTCCATCACCATGGAAAAACCGCTCGATCCGGACTATCTGTAGCCCATGACCCTGCACATCCCCTTCGACAACAGCTATGCGCGCCTGCCTCAGGGCTTTTTCGCCCCGCAGCGCCCGACCCCTGTCAAGGCGCCCTCGCTCATCGCCTTCAACGCGCCGCTCGCGG
This sequence comes from Pacificoceanicola niger, assembly GCF_048553275.1. Taxonomy (NCBI): domain Bacteria; kingdom Pseudomonadati; phylum Pseudomonadota; class Alphaproteobacteria; order Rhodobacterales; family Roseobacteraceae; genus Pacificoceanicola; species Pacificoceanicola niger. The sequence continues at coordinate 117,734 of NZ_JBLZMW010000002.1, read as the reverse complement.
CGGAGCTTGGCATCACCGGCACCGACGATCCGCGCCTGGCCGCGCTCTTCGCCGGCACGGCACTGCCCGAAGGCGCAACCCCCATCGCCCAGCTCTATGCCGGGCATCAGTTCGGCAACTTCAATCCCCAGCTTGGCGATGGCCGCGCCGTGCTGCTGGGCGAGGTCGTCGACACCAACGGCATTCGCCGCGACATTCAGCTCAAAGGCTCCGGCCCCACGCCCTTCGCCCGCCGGGGGGATGGCCGCGCGTGGCTCGGCCCGGTGCTGCGCGAATACGTCGTCTCCGAGGCCATGCACGCGCTTGGCGTGCCAACCACCCGCGCCCTCGCCGCCACCCGCACCGGCGAAGAGGTCATCCGCGACCGGCCCCTGCCCGGCGCGGTGCTCACCCGTGTCGCCTCCAGCCACATCCGCGTCGGCACCTTTCAGGTCTTCGCCGCCCGCCGCGATTACGACACGCTGCAAACCCTCTTCGACTACACACAGGGCCGCCATTACCCGGAGGCGCACACCCCCGCCGACATGCTGGCCGAGGTCTGCGACCGGCAGACCCGCCTCGTTGCGCACTGGATGTCGCTGGGCTTCATCCACGGCGTGATGAACACAGACAACTGCACCCTCTCGGGCGAGACCATCGACTATGGCCCCTGCGCCTTCCTCGACGCCTACCACCCGGACAAACGCTTCTCCTCGATCGACCGCTTCGGGCGCTATGCCTATGCAGCGCAGGCGGACATCATCCTGTGGAACATGGCGCAGCTCGCCACCGCCCTCGTTCCGCTCACCGACGACCAGGACAAGGCCGTCACCGCGTTTACCGAGATCATCCACGCCGCCGCCGACACCCTGCGCGCCGAATGGACCCGGCGCTTTGCCGCCAAGCTCGGCATTTCAGAGCCCGCCCCCGAGGACGCACAGCTCATCGGGGATCTGCTCATGCTCATGCAAAACGGTGCCTCGGACTTTACCAACACCTTCCGCGCGCTTGTGGACGGCACCGCCCGCGACCAGATCGCCGACCGCGACGCCTTCGATGCGTGGCACGCCCGCTGGCAGGAGCGCATCACGGATGAGCCGGAGCCGCAGGCGCTCATGGCGCGCAGCAACCCGGCGATCATCCCGCGCAATCACCGCATCGAAGAGATGATCGCCGCATCCGTTCAGGGCGACGACGACCTCTTCCACCGCTTGGGCGCGGCGCTGGCCAATCCCTACGAGAGTGCCCCCGAGTTCGCGGATCTACGCACCGCCCCGACCCGCGATCAGGAAGTCACCGCGACCTTCTGCGGGACGTAACGTCACGCGAGGGGTTAACGCTCCTTGCCGCAAGGGAATGCGCAATCGGACGCTGGCAGGGGGCAAAGCCTCATGCCCACGTCGGGTTTTGTACCAAACTCGGGGAGAATCGTACCAAACGCCGGAAACGGCCTCCGGACGAGCCGGTTTGGTCTGCCCCAATTTGTACCGAACTCGGCGAATTTTGTACCGACTTTCGATACCTCCTCCTGCGCAACGGGGGACCGGACGCCCCGTTAACCGCGCCGGACGGGGCGTTAACGGCGCTTGCGCCGCAGGTTGATGAGCACGATCCCCACCGCGACAAGCCCCAGCGCCCCGATGAAGCCCGGACCCACCGGCTCGTCCAGCAGCGCCCAACCGAAACCGACCGCAAGCACCGGGGATAAAAAGGAAAATGCCGCAATATCGGACGCCGGATAGACCGCCATCAGCCGCAGCCAGAACAGGAATCCGAGGCTGGCCACCAGCACCGCCTGATATCCCATCCCGGCCCAATGCAGCCAGCTCGCCTCCCGCATCAACGGCCCAAACCCCGGCGCCACCGCACAAAGCACCACCGCCGAGACCGCCAATTGCCAAAAAAGTTGTGTCTCTGCAGTGAGTTGCGAGACTTTTGTCAGGCGCACAGTGAGCGCGATCCCGGCCCAGCACAGCGCCCCGCCAAGCGCCAGAGAATCGCCAAACAGGCTCCCCGCCCGCAGGCTCGCCGGGTCCGCCAACGCCCACACAACCCCCGCCATCGCCAAAACCAACCCCACCATACGCCGCGCCGAGAGCACTTCGCCCGGCAAAACGAAATGCGCCGTCAGCGCAAGCCAGACCGGCATGGAGTAGAACAGGATCGCGGAGCGGGAGACCGTCGTATAGTCAAGCGCCAGAAACAAAAAGATAAATTCGACACTGAAGAGCACCCCGAGCAGCAGCCCCGGCCACAGGCTTTCCCTCAAGCCACGGATCGGCCGCCGCGTCACGGCCACCCAGATGAACAAGACACCCAGCGCCAGCACCGAGCGCAGCCCCGCTCCGAACACCGGCCCGAATCCCCCGTTCGTTACCTTGATCACCACCTGGTTCAACGCCAGAATGGAGGCAAACGCCACCATCCCCGCCGCCCCGGCCAGATCCATTCCATCCTTGCGTTCCATACCAGCCATGGACACCGGAATGACGCCGTCGTCAATCAACCCTGTGACTCTGCTTGAAAAATCTGCCACTCTGCGCGGATAGGGAGAAATCCAGCACAGCGGGAAGGAGAACGTCATGGGTCTTATGGGAACATTGGCCAAGATCGCAATCGGGTACGCCGCGGCGCGGGGCGTCGATCGCTTGTCGGGCGGAACCGGCCTGCTCGGAGGCGGCGCACAGATCAAGGGCGCGCATCCCGCAAGCGCGACACAGGCGCAGATGGGTCAGGCGCTTTCCGGAAAAATGCCCGACATGCCTGATAACCCTCTGAATTCCATGATGGACACCTTCAAGCAGGGCGGTCTCGGCGCGATGATGCAGGGCATGGGCGACACGACCGGGGGCAACCCCATGGCCGACATGATGAAGCAGTTCCAGACTGGTAACATGGACCTATCCGCAATGATGGGTGCCATCGGCGGCGGCCAGTCTGCCGCCAGCGCCGACAGCTCCGGCCTGCTGTCCAAACTCGGCAGCGGCGGCACCGGCCTGGCGGGCATGCTTGCCGCCGCCGGCGGCGCCGCTGCCGCCGCACAGGGCAAGGGCGCCGGCGCGATGCTCGACGCCTTCAACACCAAGGACAGCAACCCCGAAGGCGAGAAAATGGCCGCCCTCATGCTGCGCGCCATGATCCAGGCGGCCAAGGCCGATGGCGGCATTGACGCGGCGGAGAAAGCCAAGATCCTGGAAACCCTGGGCGATGATGCCGACGACGCGGACATGGCCTTCGTACAGGAGCAACTTGCTGCGCCCGTCGATGCAAAGGCCCTCGGTGCCGACACGCCACCGCCCCTGCGCACGCAGGTCTACAGCGCGTCGCTGATGACCATCCGCGTCGACACGGCAGCAGAGGCCCAGTACCTCGACGCCCTCGCCAAGGCGATGGAGCTGGACGAGCCGACCGTGAACACGCTGCACATGCAAATGGGCCTGCAACCGCTTTACGCCTGACGCGGCTTTTGCCAAAAGGGTCGAACCCGCGACAAAGGCCCGCCTATGAGTGACACCATCCTGCAAAGATGCCGCGCCAAGGGGCTGCGGATGACCGGTCAGCGCCGGACGATCGCGGAGGTTCTCGAAACCTCCCGCGATCATCCGGACGCCGAGGAGCTGCACGCGCGCGCCGCCCGCGTCGATCCGCGCATCTCCATTGCCACGGTCTACCGCACTGTGAAACTCTTCGAGGAATCCGGGATTCTCGACAAGGTGGACTTCGGCGACGGCCGCGCCCGCTATGAGGATGCCAAACGCGATCACCACGACCACCTGATCGACATGACAACCGGCAAGGTCATCGAATTCGTCGATCCGGAGATCGAGGCTTTGCAGGAGAAAATCGCGCGAAAACTCGGCTATCGCCTCACCGGCCACCGAATGGAACTCTATGGAACGCCGCTCAAGAAGCGATGAGTGTCTTGCTTTGGTGACGTTGCAAGACGTGGCCCGCTTTTCGCGATGAGGAGCCGACCGGCTTCCTCATCCTGACCGGGACATACGACACAGATCCGCGACTGCGAAAACACGTCCGCACTGGCTTCGATCGCACGATGGCCGACCGAACAGACGGGCACCCGCCAGTCAATTGTCCAGAATGATACTGATCCGGCGGTTCTGCTTGCCTTTGTTCTCGACCTTGCGGATCTGCACCGCGCCGATCTCTCCGGTTCTGGCAACATGGGTGCCACCGCAGGGTTGCAGATCGACCTGATCGCGCCCCTCTCCGATGCGGACCAGCCGCACGGCGCCGGAGCCGCGAGGCGGTTTGACAGATAGCGTCTTCACCAGTTCCGGATTTGCAGCGAGGTCAGCCTCGGTGATCCACTCCTCGCCAATCGGCAGATCCTTGTCCACCATGTCATTCAAAGCCCGCTCCAGCGCATCCTTGTCGCTCGGCGGCTCCGGCATCATGAAATCGAGCCGACCGCTGCCTGCCCCGATCTGTCCGCCAGTGACAGGCAGCGGCACCACTACGCTCAGCAGATGCAACGCCGTATGAACCCGCATGTGCCGGTGCCGCCGCTCCCAATCGAGCACCTGCACCACATGCGCGCCCTTTGGCGGCAGCGCGACCGGCTCTGCCGGTACGAGGATCGAACGCACGCCGTCATCCGCCTTGACCGCCGTGGCGATGGGCAAGCGTTTGCCGTCCCATTCAAGCCAGCCGCTGTCGCCCGGCTGACCGCCGCCCTTGGGATAGAACAGCGCAGGCTCGACGATGACGCCGCCCTCTTCGGTATGGCCCGTCACCCGTCCCGGCGCGTCGCGCAGATAAGGGTCTGTTCGGTACAGCAGCTCACTCATCGGTCACCCTCTCCTTCTCCGCCATTGCCGGGATCAAAGGCGGGCCCGGAGGCCGCGCGCCGTTTCTCCTTTTCGACGGGCACATAGTCGTCGTTCTCTGCGGCGTCCTGTTTCCGGGACACCAGCGCCTCCGGGTTGCGAATCCAGATGTCGCGCTGTGCGAAGGGGATCTCGATGCCCTCCTCAGCGAAACGCTCGACGATCTGGTGGTTCATCTCGGTCTTGACGCCAAGGCCCTCGTTGATGTCGCGCAGAATGGCCCGGATCTCGAAATCGAGGCTGTCGGCCCCGAACCCCTTGAACATCACATAAGGCTCAGGGTTCATCAGCACCATGTCGTGGCGCCGCACGATATCGAGCAGGATGCGCTCAACCTTGCGGGTGTCGTTGCCATACGCGACGCCGACCGGCACGATGATCCGGCCGATGACATTGCCGCGCGTGTAGTTGGTGACCTGCCCCGCGACAAGATCGGTGTTCGGCACAATCACGTCAAACCGGTCGAAGGTCTCGATCCGGGTTGAGCGCACGGAGATGTCCTTGACGATGCCGTGACGCCCGCTGACCTCGATCCAGTCGCCCTCGGAGATGGGCCGCTCGATCAGGAGGATAATCCCGGAGACGAAGTTCGAAACGATGTTCTGCAGGCCAAAACCGATACCGACCGACAACGCGCCAGCCACGATGGCAAGCGAACTGAGATCCAGCCCGCCAGCGGTCACGGCGATAATCGTGGCGAGGATGATACCGACATAGCCGACGCCGGAAACCACAGCATTGCGGGCGCCCTGATCGAGTTTTGTTTTCGGCAGAACCGTGCTGCGCAGCCCCCCCTGCAACAGGCGCGTCATCATCAGCAGCGCCACAAAGACCACGGCCACCATGAGAAAATCGCTGGGGGAAATCCGCGTATCGCCCATCTGGAACCCCTCGCGGAAGCGCGCCCAGATTTCAGTCAGATCGGCAACCCGCGCGCCCCAGATCAGCGCAAGAAATGGCATGGAAATCAGCACGAGCATGAACCCGGCCAGCACCGGGATCAGGCTGTCTGACTGTTCTCCGTCCTGACCGGTGATCAGTTCATAAAGATCGTCGATCACCCGCTGCAGCACCAGCACAAGGCCAATGACCCCAAGCGTTGCGATGAACGGATAGATCAGCATTTCGCCAACACGGTAATAGCCGATCGCGGCCAGCACCGGACCGACAACCCCCACCACCATCGCGGCCCGGCCCAGAAGCCTAGCAAAGCGCATCCGGAACGGACCTTCATCAGCATTCGCCTCGGACCCGCCGGCCAGGGCCGCCTGATTGCGCACGCGGCCAAGGCGGAACAGGAAGAACCCGGACAGCGCAAGCAGCGGGAAATCCAGCACCGCGGCGCTGGCTTCGGGAATGTTGTCGAATTCGATCATCGCCTGCACGATGGAACGCGCGACGAACGTCACCGACAGCAGGTTGGCATAGGTGCGCGCGCGGTAACGCACCGACTTGTCAAGCGGGATGGTGGCAATGGCGTCGTCGTCGTTGAAGCTCTGATCCGCCAGCCAGCGGATCGTCAGCATGATCAGGGCCCAGAGAGGCACTTGCTCAAGGATCACCGTCCAGCGTTGCCCCACCATGCCCGTGGCGAAAAGCGCCTGCGTCAGCGCGTAAATACCGATAAACGGCAGCACGACTTGCCCAAGGGACAGGACAAACCGCCAGACACCTGTGCCCCGCCGCGTGGCACCGCGCATGCGTTCCACCGCCGAATGGGCCCAGCCTTTGCCGCGCAACAACAGCATCCCGGCCGCGGCAATCAGCACAAGGATCAGCGGCAGGTTCTGCTGCGCCTCGACGCGCAATGCCGGCGAGCTGGCGTTTCGGCGCATCTCGGACCACGCGTCCTGAACCGCCCGCTTCAGGTAGCCCATGGCCTCGGTCCAGTTGGCCGGGTTCAGAGGCGATGGCCCGAGGCTCAGCAGCGCGTCGGTCTGGCGTTCGCGAATGATCGTGTCGATCTCGGAGATCACGCCATCGGCGCGAACAAACGCCTCCTCGGCGCGGCGACCCGGCGCGCTGAGCCGGGTGAGCTGTTCGTTGAGTTCGGCGCGGCGGGCGGCCAATTCCGGGTCTTCGCTCTCGCCTTCCGGTGGCACGGGACCAAGCGCCTCAATCTGCGCCTGCACACTGGCGACGCGCGGCGCGTTGGTGCTCTGTTCTGTCAGAAACGCATCCCGCCAACCTGCCAGATCCCTGCGCAGCGCTTCGAGTGCCGCATTCGATGCGCGGCCGTCCTCCACCGTGCTCTCCGCCCGCGTGGCGAGCGCCTCCCAGGAGGTGTAGTCGATGCCGCTGTCTTCCTGCGCCAGCACCACGGTGGCCAGAGTCAGAAACAGGGCTGCAAAGAGCCCTGTCAGTCTGTTTGTCATGGAGAGCATGGTCTTCACTGATCCTCGAATACACCCGGTATGCTGGCCGGTGACCGCGTCATCCAGGGCGGCGTCGGCAGCCCCTTTTCCTTCAGGAACTCAGGGTTGAAGAGCTTCGACTGATAGCGCGTGCCATAATCGCACAGGATCGTCACGATGGTATGCCCCGGCCCCATTTCCCTGGCCATGCGGATCGCGCCCGCCACGTTGATCCCGGAGGAGCCGCCAAGACACAAGCCCTCTGCGGACAGCAGGTCAAACACCACCGGCAGGGCCTCGCTGTCGGGGATGTTATAGCACATGTCCGGAGTGAACCCTTCGAGGTTGGCGGTGATCCGCCCCTGCCCGATGCCTTCCGTGATGCTGCCGCCCTCGGCCTTGTGCTCGCCGGTTGTGTAGTAGTTGTAGAGCGTCGCGCCGTCCGGATCGGCGAGGCCGACCTTCACGCCCTTAGGCTGCAGTGCCATGCCGACACCGGCCAGCGTCCCGCCCGATCCCACTGCGCAGATGAAACCGTCGACCTTGCCGTTCGTCTGCTCCCAGATTTCCGGGCCGGTGGTCTCGATATGCGCCTGACGGTTGGCGACATTGTCGAACTGGTTCGCCCAGATCACGCCCTCGTTCGTGGTGCGCGCCAGCTGTTCGGCCAGGCGGCCGGAATAGCGCACATAGTTGTTGGGATTGCGATAGGGCGCTGCGGGGACCTGCACCAATTCGGCTCCGGCCAGCCGCAGCATGTCCTTCTTTTCCTGGCTTTGCGTTTCTGGAATGACGATGACCGTCTTGAACCCCATGGACGCGCCGACAAGCGCCAGGCCAATGCCGGTGTTGCCCGCCGTGCCCTCGACAATGGTGCCGCCGGGCTTGAGCTGACCCTTCTCGATTGCATCCTTGATGATGTAAAGCGCCGCGCGGTCCTTCACGGATTGGCCGGGGTTCATGAACTCAGCCTTGCCGAGGATCTCGCAGCCGGTCTCGTCCGACGCCTTGTTCAGACGGATCAGGGGGGTGTTGCCAACGGCCTGAGCCAAATCCTTTGCGATCCGCATCGGGAGTCCTTTCCTGCACAAACGTCCCCATGGTGTAGGGCCGGTGCCGGTGGAACTCAAGACCGCTCAACCTGCCTTGCGCAGCCCCTCGCGTTTTGCCGCCAGCCAAAACAGCATCATGGCAAGCGGAACCGCGTTGATCTCGCCGGTTTCGGTCAGCGCCATGGCCTGATCAAAGCCGATCACATGATTGCGAATGTCTTCATTTTCATGGTCGAGGCCGCCCTGCCCCTGCGCCGCCCGCTCCGACAGATCGGTCAGACCAAGGAACATATGAAAGAACTCCGTCGAGTAGCCGGGGCTGGCATAGCCTTTCATCATCGGCAGCATCTGCTCGATCCGCAGACCCGCTTCCTCGACCGCCTCGCGCCGCGCCGTCTCCAGGGGCGGCTCACCCGCATCGACCAGCCCCGCGATCGGCTCCAGCACCCAGGGCGCGGGATCTCCGCGCTGGATCGGGCCATAGCGCAGCTGTTCGATCAACATGACCGTATCGCTCACCGGATCGTAGGGCAGCACCAGCGCTGCGTCGAAGGCGACAAAGCTCTCCCTCTGGATGACGCCGCTCGGCGCACCGTCGAACCGCTTGTGGCGCAGATCGAAGGCCTTGATCCGGAAAAACCCGTCGTATCCCGGACGCTCGCGCAGGATATCGACATCATCGAGCGTCATCCGGTTGCGCAGAGTCTGCGGCGCAGCCACCCGCGCTATCTGCCGGGCCCAGGCGCGCGCGCGAAAGAACGGCAGCAAGGTCTGGATCGTGGCGGCGTCCTGCGTGCCATAGCGTTCCATGACCTCGGAGGCCGCAAGCACCGTCATCTCGCCCCACTGCGCGGTCCAGTTCTCCAGCGACCACAGCGGGCCAGTCTGCCACACGCCGGTGCGTGGCAGATAGACCTGCGCCGGGGCCTCGCCCGTATCGGTTCTGACGGTCACCTCGATCAGGTCAAAAGCAAAGCCGCCTTCGTAGAAGTCCAGCCGCGCCACATCCTCGGCCGACAGCCCCTGCAACAAAACGCCCCGGGCCGTCTCGCCCGGTGTCGGGACAATCAGGGGAAACGGCTGGTCCCTGGCGCTGTGCACCGCATAGCCCGGCAGGACAGCGGCCTGCAACTCGGGCACATCCCGCCCCAGCACAAGCGCCAGAAGTGGCACATGCCGCAGCGTGCCATAGAAAAACAGATCAGCCAGGGATTATCTCCAACGTCCGGCGGCGACTTCCGAAAAATAGCCCGTGACCAACGCCCCGCACAGCAGCGCCAGCAAGACCTTGGGATCAAGCAGCATCGCACCAAAATCAACCATGATCTGGAAGACCGCCACGAAGGCTTCGACCGGCCCGTCGTAATGGTGCTGCATGGCCTTTTTGACCATTTCGTTCACGGCCTGGATGAACAGGCCCCAGAATACCAGGGAGACAACCCCGGTTATGCCATTGCCCACCGCCGCCGCCTGCCCGCGACCGGCCCGGTTGCCGACGACGATCCAGCCAACCACCAACCCCAGGCCGGCGTTGATGAAACTGAAGGACCCGAAGGCGGTGGAGGCAGGCATCAGGGTCTTGATCAGCTCCGAGACGCCAAACCCAAGCGCCGCAAGGCACAGGGCGGCAACGAGTTTGGCAGCGGTGGGCATGTTTGTCAGCTCGGCCTGGTTACTGTTATCTGCGTTACATCACAGTTACCGAAGTGGAAGGTCGCCGCGCAAGCCGCTAGATAGAAATTCCACATTCTTTGAAAGCGTGTGTCGAATCCATGTCGCGCTATTTCCGGCCAGCGGGCGTTGAAGTCCCTGTGCCAGCGGCGCAGCGTGATCGAATAGCTCTCGCCAAACTCCCGGCTGCCTTCGTCTTTCAGGCCCGCCTTGCGGATTTCTTCGCGCAGGACAACGGGACTCGGCAACATGCCGCCCGGGAAGATGTACTTCTGAATGAAGTCAACGCCCCGGCGATAGACGTCCCAGCGCTTGTGTTGGACGGTGATGATCTGCAACGCCGCTGACCGCCCCGGTTTCAGGCAGCGTTTGAGCGTGTTGAAGTAGACCGGCCAGTATTTCTCGCCCACCGCCTCGAACATCTCGATGCTGGCGATGCCATCATACAGGCCGGTTTCGTCGCGGTAGTCCTGCAGCTTGAAGGTGACGCGATCGCTCAGACCCGCCTTCTCGATGCGCGCGCTGGCATAGTCGAACTGCTCGCGGCTGATGGTCAGGCAGGTTACGCGCAGCCCGCGTTCCTGCGCGGCATATTCCGCAAACCCGCCCCAGCCACAGCCGATCTCCAGCACATGATCGCCCGGCTGCACATTCATACGGTCGATCAGCGCCGCATATTTGGCGATCTGCGCCTCTTCCATGGTTTCCTCGCCGGTCTCGAAGAGCGCCGAGCTGTAAGTCATCGTGTCGTCGAGCCAGAGACCGTAGAAGTCGTTCCCAAGATCATAGTGATGCGCGATGTTCTTCTTCGAGCCGCGCTTCGAGTTGCGCTGCAGCCAGAAGCGCAGCTTTTCATAGGCGCGGACAAGCCCCATGCCCGGAAAGCCGTCATACAGCTCGTCATTGTCTGCATGAACCAGATCGAGAAACGCCATCAGGTCCGGCGAGGACCACCACTCGTCCACATAGGCCTCGCAAAAACCAAGATCGCCCTCGCGGATCAGCCGGCCAAAAATGTCCGGATTGTGGATATGCAGTTCGGCCTCTGGCCCCGGCGTCTTGCCGGTGGCCCGAAAGACACGGCCATCGGGCATCACGAAATCGAGCCGCCCCTTGTTCATCTCCGACGCGGCCTTGAACACCTGTGCGAAGTAGCGCGGCAGATCACCCTGCCCCTCCGTACTCGTCAGGACCTCAAGGAATTGGCTTTCGTCTATATGCTTCATGGTCTCGCCCTCCCCAACAGGCAGTGTAACAGGTTTTTTTCGCTCCGGGGTGCGGGGCGGTCTGGTTTGGTCCGGTCTTCAGAAGTCCCGGTTCTTGTAGGCCTCAAGCGCAGCATCGCGCCCCGCTTCAAGGCTGACAATCGGCTTTGGATAGGAATCGTCCGAAGACAGCGGCCAAGTTTGCGGGATCGCATCGAAGAAACTGAGCGCGGTGTCGCTCGGCCGGGCATGGCCCTCGGCAATCCAGCGCCCCAGATAGGTTTCCTCGGGATCGAATTTCCTGGCCTGGGTATTCGGGTTGAACACACGGAAATAGGGAGTCGCATCCGGACCGCAGCCCGCCACCCACTGCCAGCCCATCGCATTCGACGCCGGATCCCAGTCGATCAGGCAGTCCTCGAACCACCGCATCCCGATCTTCCAGTGACACATCAGATGTTTGGTCAGATACGATCCAACGATCATCCGAACCCGGTTGTGCATCCGTCCGGTCACATAAAGCTCGCGCATGCCCGCATCGACAAAGGGAATGCCGGTGCGCCCCTGCTTCCACGCTTTCACTTCGGCGCGGCGTTCGTCCTCGTTCCACGGGAACGCCTGCCATTCCTCGCGCCAGTTGTCCTCCAGCAGGCGCGGCGTGTGCCACATCAGGTGGTAGGCGAACTCGCGCCAGACCAGTTCCTTGAGGAAGGTCTCCGCGCCGGCCTTGCCGGCCGCCATCGCGCGCTTGCCCGCGGCCCAGCAAGTCGCCGGGCTGATCTCTCCCAGTGACAGGTTTTCGCTCAGGCAGGAGGTGCCATCCTCCGCCGGAAGATCCCGCTGTTTGTCATAGTCAGCCACCTTCGACGCCATGAACGCGCCAAGCCTGCTGTGCGCCGCCTGCTCTCCAAGCTGGACATAGGGACGGACCACCGCCGCCCCGCGCCGCATCGCATCCCCCAGCGCCCAATCGTCCAGCGCGTCGCTCTCCGGCCAGTGTTCGGGAGCGGTGAGCGCACCTGGCGCAGGCAGCGGCTCGGAAACGTCATGGGTGCTCGCTTCGCGCCAGAACGGCGTATAGACCTTGTAGAAACCGCCCTGCTTGGTCTCGACCGTCCAGGGTTCGAAGAGCAGATGCCCGGCAAAACTCTGCACATCGAGACCGCGCGCCTTCAGCGCCGATTTCACCCGTGTGTCGCGCTCGACACTGCCGGGGTCATAGGCCCGCATCCAATAAACCGCCCCCGCTCCGGTCTCTTCGATCAGCCGCTCCAGCACCTCGCGCGCGGGACCGGCCCGCAGGACCAGCCGCGATCCCTTTTCTTCCAGCGCCCGCGCATAGCACTCCAGCCCAAGGCCCAGCCGCCATTTCGGCGCGGCGCCAAGATCGTCAACGAGGCTGTCACGGATGAACACCGGGATCACGGCACGCCCGGTCTGCGCCGCCGCATGCAGAGCCGCATGATCGCTGAGCCGCAGGTCACGCCTGATCCAGACGAGAATGGGGGTGGTGTCCGACAAGCCTGCCTCCGAGAGTCGTTTTTTCCCAACGCCGCTCGCAGCCTGTTGGTTTCAAAGGATACGTAGAGCATTTCCGCCCGGATCAAAGTTTGTTGACACAGGGACATGCACCGCGTGCCGCAACGCCCCAAAAGCAAAAGGCCCCGGACATGCGCCGGGGCCTTTCGTGTCATGATTTGGGACGGCTCAGAGCGCCTTGCGCTCCGACTGCAGACCCTTCCAGATCGCCCAGCACATCACAAGCAGCACCACGGTGAACGGCAGACCCGTGGAAATCACCATGGATTGAAGCGATTGCAGGCCGCCCGCCGAGAGAAGCAACACGATGGCCACGGCCCCTTCGAAGATGCACCAGAACACCCGCTGCGGCACCGGCGCATCGACCTTGCCGCCTGCGGTGATCGTGTCGATCACAAGGCTGCCGGAGTCGGAGGAGGTGACGAAGAAGACGATCACGAGGATGATCCCGATAAAGGAGGTGATCGCCGCCAGCGGCATGAAGTCCAGCATCTTGAACAGCTTGAGTTCAAGCGGCGCATCCTGCGCGGCCGCGTAGCCGTCCTGGATCACCTGCTGGATCGCGACGCCGCCAAAAACCGACATCCACAGCACACAAACGAGCGACGGGATCAGCAACACGCAGATCACGAATTCCCGCACGGTGCGGCCCCGGCTGACGCGGGCGATGAACATGCCGACGAAGGGTGACCAGCTGATCCACCACGCCCAGTAGAAGGAGGTCCAGCCCTGCGAGAAGTTGACGTCTTCGCGCCCGATCGGGTTCGACAACGCCGGCAGGTACTGCAGGTAGGCGCCGAGATAGTCGACAAAACCCGTCAGAATGGCCAGCGTCGGTCCGACAAAGAGCACAAAGAGCAACAGCAGCGCCGCCAACCCCATGTTGATCTCCGAGAGCACCTTCACGCCGCCATCGAGACCCCGGATCACCGAAATCAGCGCAACCGCAGTGATGGCCGTGATCAGGACGACTTCCGTGGTTTCGCCAACCGGAATGCCAAAGAGCTCGTTGAGACCGGCATTCGCCTGTGTCGCGCCAAAGCCGAGCGAGGTGGCAAGACCGAAGAGCGTGGCAAAGACCGCCAGCACGTCGATGATATGCCCCGGCCAACCCCAGACACGATCCCCGAGGATCGGATAAAAAGCGCTGCGGATGGTCAGCGGCAGGCCCTTGTTATAGCTGAACAACGCCAGCGCCAACGCCACCACCGCATAGATCGCCCAAGGGTGCAGACCCCAGTGAAAGATCGTCGCAGCAAAGGCCAGACGCGTGGCTTCGTGCTCGTCCCCGGCCGCGCCGCCAAGCGGCGCCCAGTCGGTGCGCACACCGTCCTCGCCCATGGCAACGCCACCGAGTGAGCTGGAGAAGTGGCTCATCGGCTCCGACACGCCATAGAACATGAGACCAATTCCCATGCCCGCGGCAAACAGCATCGCGAACCAGCCGATGTAGGTGTAATCCGGCGTCGCATCCGCCCCGCCAAGCCGAACGCTACCCACCGGCAGCACGATCAGCAAAAGGCAGAAGATGACAAAGATGTTCGCCGACCCGATGAAGAACCAGTCGAAGCCCTTCGTCACCGCGCTGAACAGCCAGCTGAACACGGAACCCGCCTGTTCCGGCAGCGCGAGCGTGTAGAACACGAAGGCGATGATGGCGAGTCCGGAGATCAGGAACACCGGGTTGTGGATGTCGAGCTGGAACGGCCCGACCTTGGTTTCGATATTGTCCTGACCGATGTTGTAATCGGTGTCGATAATATCAGAGTTACCCTCCGGTTCGGGTATCCCCTGATTGTCTGTTGTATCGGCCATGTGCGGCCCCCCTCTATCCTGTTCGCATTTTTTGGATGGGTTTCGGCGGCGCTCAGCGCACGATCATCACCGAAACCTTCGCATGCCCGGCCAGAGTCCCTCCGTTCGATGGCCAGATGTAGTCCGTCACGTTTGGAATATGGCTGGCCATCACGACCAGGTCGGCCTTGGTCTCGCCGATCGCCTTGATCAGAGTGGGATCAAGATCAACGGACGGGTCGTGGCTGGTCATCGCGTGGGCCTCGGTCGCGACGCCGTTTGTGGCGCCTTGCTCTTTGGCGAACGTCTCCAGCTTGCTGCGGAATTCTTCCGGCGTATGCGCGATACTGCTTGGCGTTGCCGCCGAAACGCCCACATAGACCACAGTCGCCCCGTAGTGTCCCGCCATGTCGGCGGCGACGCCAAGGGCTTTTTCGAGCCGGTCGGCATGTGCCAGATCCACCGGCACCATGATGCGTTTGAACACGTTGGTCCCCCTTTCGATTGGTCACCGGACAAAACCTAAGTCTTGTCATTGGGCAGCGGCAGGCGCTCCCCTGTGTCCGGATTTCGGGAATGAACCGGCTATCCTCGCCGACCCATTCAACAAAGCGTAGCGCTTCGTTAATCGCTGAAGCCCAGTGCCGCGGCACCTCAGGCTTCAAAAGCGACATTACACGGACCTAGAGGAAAGACCAAGGCGATCAAGAACAAAGGATGGCTCAGACGCTCTGGCCGATCCAGCGCAGGAGCAGGACCAGGGAGGTGAACGTGATCAACGCGCTCAACCCCGCCGCGCCCCAGCGCCATGCCCCACCCTCGCCGCGCAACGCGATAGACAGAACCGCACGGCTGACCAATGCCGAGACCAGGACGGAGAACGAGAAAAAGACAAGGATACCGCCCGCCGCCAGTCCCGGAGCGATCTGTGGCAGGATCACGATCAGCACCAGCCAAAGCGGCATCAGTACCAACTGAATACCCACATGCCCGCCCCAAAAGGTCTCGCCAAGGGCAAGTTTCGCGCCGAAGAGGCGCGAAAACCAGTCTGGACGGAACATCGCGGCGCGGTCCGCCGCGATGCGCTCCAACTCGTCGGGCGTCGGATCAGGCATTGACGTCCACGACGACGCGCCCGCGCACCTTCCCCTTGAGGATGTCGCTGCCCAGCTGCGGCAGATCGGCCAGCGTGGCGGGCTGCACCATGGCCTCCAGCTTGTCCATCGGCAGATCGGACGCGATGCGCTGCCACGCCCGGACACGATTGTCATAGGGCTGCATCACGCTGTCGATGCCAAGAAGGTTGACCCCGCGCAGGATGAAGGGCGTGATCAGAGCGCCCTCGATGGCCGCGCCCCCGGCCAGCCCGATGGCCGCGACGGAGGAGCCATACTTCATTTGTTTGAGCACACGCCCCAGCATGGCCCCCGCTACCGCATCAACGCAGCCCGCCCAGCGCTCGCCCTCCAGCGGTTTGCGCGTGACCTCGGTCAGCTCGTCGCGGGCGACGATCTCCGTGGCGCCGAGGCCCTTGAGATAGTCCGCCTGATCGGCGCGCCCGGTCACCGCCGCGACCTCGAAACCAAGGTTGGCTAGGATCGCAACCGCGACAGAGCCGACACCTCCCGCCGCGCCCGTTACCAGAACCGGACCATCGCCCGGTTTCATACCATGATCCTGCAGCGCCATCACCGCCAGCATCGCAGTAAACCCGGCGGTGCCCACGGCCATCGCGGCCCGCGCGTCCAGCCCCTCGGGCAGCGGCACCAGCCAATCGGCCTTGACCCGCGCCTTCTGGGAATAGCCGCCCCAATGCGCCTCGCCGACGCGCCAGCCGGTGAGCACCACCTTGTCACCAGGTTTGTACCGATCGTCCGTCGAGGCCTCGACCGTCCCGGCGAAATCAATCCCCGGCACATGCGGGTAATTGCGGACAAGCCCGCCCCCCGGACCGATGCACAGGCCGTCCTTGTAGTTCACAGTGGAGTACTCCACCGCGACGGTCACCTCCCCCTCGGGCAGGCGGTCTTCACCGATCTGCTGCACGCTGGCCTCGGTCTTGCCGTCTTCGGTCTTCTCAACGATCAATGCCTTGAACATGTCGCCTCTCCTTGTTGGTCTGAGTCGTAACGTGATGGGACGGCGGGCGGGGCGACGTTTGGAACAAACGAGCGCCGTCCACCGTCCCCTATATCCAGGGTCCGTCGTCGGGCATGAAAATCAAATCGCTCACCGGCGCCTCATAGCCCGCCGCTGTCAGCATCGCATGGATTTGCCCGCGGTGATGGGTCTGGTGATTGAACATATGGCTCACACAGAGCGCCAGCGGTTTTTCCACCGCGCGCCCCTGCACGCCGGAATACCAAGACAGCGGCCCGGTCAGCTCCACCGCAAGCACCCGCTCGGCCCAGCGCAAGAGCGCGCCATCGGTGCGAAACCGCTCCACGCCCCAAGCCGTCGCATCCTGCGTCAGCCCGGTGCTGTCCGCTATGCTTCCCGCCGGCGCCGTGCCGCCGGTCAGCCGCGCAATCCAGATCCGGTCCCCCCAGAGCAGATGATTTGCCGTGTTCAGGATCGAGCCGAAAAAGCTCTTTCGGTCCTGCGTCAGCTCATCCGGGCTCATCTGATCGAACAGCGCCTTGAGCTGGCGGTTCTGCCATCCATTGTAGCGTGCCATCGTCACGCAATACTCCGGCGTGATCATCATACCCGCACCCCCGGCTGCCAAAGCTCCGCCATTTTGCCCACCTTTTCTTTCATCGCGCCATAAGGCACCGCCCGCCCTTGATCGCCTTGCACGGTGGCAAAACATTCCGGCGGGTGCAACGGGGCTGACTGATGTGCACTCAAGAAACTTACCCGCTGCGCGGCAGGGCGATGCTTGCGGCGGCGCGGCTCAGGCGGCATTGTGGGCCCTGCACATGCACTGGATGCCACCGAATGAGTTCACCGCCCAAGCCCACCCTGCCCGACGACGCGCTGCAATCCTTCGATCTGGCGCATTTTACGCCCTACCGCCTCGCGGTTGCCGCACAGCAGACATCGGAAGAGCTGGCCCGGCAGTACCGCGCCCGTTTTGGCATCTCGATCCCGGAATGGCGGGTGCTGGTGCATCTGACGCAGGCCGATGACGTCTCGGTGCGGGACATCGAGGCGCGGGTGGCGATGGAGAAGAGCAAGGTCAGCCGCGCGGCCTCAAGGCTGGAGACGGCGGGGTTGATTTCCAAACGGGCGCATGAGACCGACCGGCGGCTGCTGCGGCTGTCGCTGACCGCGCAGGGTCGCAGCCTGATGGCGGAGCTTCTGCCGCTGGCTGAGGAGTATCAGCGCGAGATCGAAGCGCGCCTCGGCCCGGCCTTCAAGGCCCTGGAACAGGGGTTGACCGCGCTGTTGCAACCAAAATCGTGACGGCAGAAGACCAGTTCTGTAGCCCACCGGCGCGCAGCGGGACCTGCGCGCCGGGACGTCGTCAAAGCCGCGCCTTGGCCGCTTCGGCCACAGCCTCTGGCGTGATGCCAAAATGCTTGTAGAGGTCCGGGTAATCTCCCGACGCACCAAAACTGTCCATCCCGATAAACGCGCCTTTCGGCCCGATGTAACGGTCCCAGCCCAGCCGCACCGCCGCCTCCACCGCCACCTTGACCGTGCCCTCGGGCAGCACGGAAGCCTTGTAGGCCTCGCCCTGCGCCTCGAACAGCTCCCAGCACGGCATGGAGACCACCGCCGTCGGCACGCCGTCTGCCTGCAGCAGGTCCCGCGCCGCCATCGCCACCGCGACCTCTGAGCCGGTGCCGATCAGCGTCACCCGCGCCGCGCTTCCCGTCGCCTCGGCCAAAACGTAAGCGCCCCGCGCCGTCCGGTTTTCGGCGCCTGCCCCGCGCAGCAAGGCAAGCCCCTGACGCGACGCGATGATCGCCGTCGGCCCATCCCGGTGCAGCAACCCAAGCTCCCAGGCCTCCGCCATTTCCACGGCGTCCGCCGGGCGGATCGTCCACATGTTCGGATAGGCCCGAAGCGAGGCGAGATATTCGACAGGCTGATGCGTCGGGCCGTTCTTGCCAATGCCGATGCTGTCATGGCTGAAGACGAAAATGCCGGGGATTTCCATCAGCGCCGCCATGCGCAACGTGTGGCGCAGGTAATCAGAAAAGACGAGGAACGTCGTGCCCATGGATACGAGGCCACCGTGCGCCGTCATGCCGTTCATCATCGCGCCCATGGCGAATTCGCGCACCCCGTAGTGGATATAGCGCCCGCCCCGGTCGGCGGCAGTGAACGGCGACAGCTGGCGTTTGTGCTGCGTCGCGGCTTCGAGGTCCGGCGCGCCGGAGATCAGTTCCGGGATCGTCTCCGCGAGCGCGGCCAGCATCGCGCCGGAGGCACGGATCCCCGCCGTCGCGCCGCCCTCTTCGACAAACGCCGTCTTGGCGTCGCGGATGGTCTGTTGCCAGCCCTCCGGCAGGGCCCCGGACATCACGCGATCCCATTCCGCGCGGTCCTGCGGCGCCATGGCGTCCACACGCGCCTGCCACGCCTCTCGCGCCTCGGCGCCGCGCTGGCCCGCCTGCCCCCAGGCGTCATAAATCGCCTGCGGGATTTCGAAAGGCGCATAGGGCCAGTTCAGAGCCGCCCGAGCAGCGTCCGTGTCCTCGGTTGAAATCTTGCCGCCATGCGCGGCGCGATCGTCCTGAATGCGAGGAATGCCAAAACCAATCAACGTTCGGCAGGCGATCATCGACGGGCGCGGGTCCGTCTTGGCCGCTGCAATCGCCCCGGCCACCGCCATGGCGTCATGGCCATCGACCTCCTGCACATGCCAGCCGTTGTTCTCGAAGCGCACCCGCTGATCTTCGGACACCGCCTGATCGGTGGGGCCGTCATCGGTCATCCGGTTGTCGTCCCAAAGGTAGATCAACTTGCCCAGCTTCAGGTGCCCGGCCAGCGCAATCACCTCCGCCGAAATCCCCTCCATCAAACAGCCATCGCCGGTGTAGGCATAGGTGTAGTGATCGACGATGCCGTCGCCAAAGCGATGGTTCAGGATGCGTTCCGCCACCGCCATTCCGACGGCATTGGCGATCCCCTGCCCCAGCGGGCCGGTCGTGGTCTCGATTCCGGCCTGGATGTCAAACTCCGGGTGCCCCGCCGTATGAGAGCCGAGCACACGAAAGCTCTTGATCTGCTCCATATCGATCTTTTCATACCCGGCGAGGTGCAGCGCCGAATAGAGCAGCATGGAGCCATGCCCGGCCGAATGCACAAAGCGGTCGCGGTCGGGCCAGTCCGGCACTTTGGGATCGAACTTCAGCGCCTGCGTGAACAGCCCCGTGGCGATGTCCGCGCCGCCCAGTGGCGTGCCCGGGTGGCCGTCCTCGGCCCGCACGATGGCATCCATCGACAAAAAGCGCATGGCATTGGCCATTTCCCGCAGGTCGGTCGTCTGGTCGGGGGCGGTCTGAACGGTCATGCGTGGCATCCTTGAACGGCTGGGAAAAGCTGACCTTGAATAGACAATAGCCGCCCGCGCCACAAAGAAGAAACGCTAAAGGGTTCGGTAAGCCTGCCTACAGGTTGCAGCCCCGACCGCATTTCGGAAGAGAACCAGATCGAGACGACATTGCCCGGCGTGACCCGGCCCCCGTGCCACGGTTTTCAACATCTGGACGTTGGTTTGATCAAACAGATCCGACCGTTGCTCTAGGCTGCCGAGGCGTGGAAGAATGGCACCATAAGCGGTGACGAACTGCGCACCCTGCGCGGCTCTTTAAACGGGGACCGGACCGATCCGAAAAATCCGGTTATCCTGACTTTCACGTTGCACCGCGCTGCATTAGCTTGCGACCTTCAGGTCTTGCGGAAAGGGAGATTCATGGACTGGCTCAGAACGGGCGCGGCGCGTCTGACCGGCACCGCCATCGCCTTTTTCGCGCATCTGGTCACTGCCGCGCGGGCCATCTGGATGGGGATCGAACCCGTGCCGAGCCAGCGCGTCTATTTTGCCAATCACACCAGCAACGGCGATTTTGTCCTGCTCTGGGCCTCCCTGCCGCCTGCCCTGCGCGCCCGCACCCGCCCTGTGGCCGCCGCCGATTACTGGCTTACCTCCCCTATGCGCCGCTTTATCGGGCGCGACGTGTTCCGCGCGGTGCTGATCGAGCGCGACGCCGCGCGGCGCAGCACCGATCCGGTCAGCCAGATGGCGCAGGCCATAGAAACCGGCGCCTCGCTGATCCTCTTCCCCGAAGGCACGCGGAACATGGGACGCGAGCGCCTGCTCCCGTTCAAATCCGGGCTGTTTCACCTCGCAAGCCAATGCCCCGAGGTCGACCTCGTTCCGGTCTGGATCGACAATCTCAACAATGTCATGCCCAAGGGCGAAATCATACCGATCCCGCTGCTGTGCACCGTCACCTTCGGAGCGCCGATGCACGTGGCCCCGGGTGAAGACAAAGCCACGTTCCTGAAGCGCGCGGAAACCGCCCTTCTCGCCCTCGCCCCGGAAGGACAGGACACATGAGCGCCCCGACCGAATTCCTGCACCTGATGGCCGGGGTCCTTGCGATCCTCGTCCTCGCCTCTGTCATCGGTCTCGTCCTGAGCCTCCGGCTGAACAAGGACGGCCAGAACGCCACCATCGAGAACCTCAACGCCCGGATCAAGGCATGGTGGGCGATGGTGGCGTTGCTCGGCCTTGCCATGCTGGCCGGGCGCACGGGCGTGCTGGTCCTCTTTGCGCTGCTGAGCTTTGCGGCCCTGCGCGAATTTCTGACCCTGACCGAGAAGCGCCGCGCCGATCACTATGCGCTCGCCGCCAGCTTCTTCGTCATCCTGCCGGTGCAATACATCTTCATCGGACTGGATTGGTACGGGATGTATTCGATCTTCATCCCGGTCTATGCCTTTCTTGGATTGCCCATCGTCGCGGTCCTGCGCGGCGAGACCGACCGCTTTCTGATGCGCATTGCGGAAACCCAATGGGCGCTGATGATCTGCGTCTTCGCCGCGTCCCATGTCCCGGCGCTTCTGACGCTGCAAATCCCCGGCTACGAAGGAAAATCCATCCTGCTGATCGCCTTCCTCGTCTTCACCGTGCAGTTCTCAGACGTGATGCAATACGTCTGGGGCAAGCTTTTCGGTCGCCGCAGGATCGCGCCCAAGCTCTCGCCGTCGAAGACATGGGAAGGTTTCGTCGGCGGCATCCTCACCGCATCCTTGGCGGGCGCGGGACTTTGGTGGCTGACCCCATTCACGCCGTTTCAGGCTTTCTTGATGGCGCTGGCGATCACGCTCATGGGGTTCTTCGGAGGGCTGGTCATGTCGGCGATCAAGCGCGACAAGGGCATCAAGGACTGGGGCCATCTGATCGCGGGACACGGCGGCTTTGTCGACAGGCTCGACTCGGTGGTCTTTTCCGCGCCAATCTTCTTTCACCTGACCCGCTATTTCTGGTCCTCGGTCTGAGGTCTTGCCATGACGAACACACGCCGCCCGCTCAAAAGCCGCGACACCGCTCTCGCCGCCCGCACGGCGCGCTGGCTTGCCGCCACGCGCATCACGCCCAACCAGATCAGTGCCGCCTCTGTCGGCTTTGCACTGCTCGCCGCCGATGCCTTCTGGCTTTCGGGCGGGACAAACGGGTTTTGGCTGATCGTCGCGGCGCTGGGGGTGCAACTGCGCCTTGCCTGCAACCTGCTCGACGGGATGGTGGCCATAGAGGGCGGCAAGAAGAGCCCGACGGGCGCCTTCTGGAACGAAGCACCGGACCGGCTGGCGGATGTACTGATCCTTGTTGGCATGGGATTGGGCGCGGGCAATGCCGCGCTCGGCTGGGCGGCTGCCGCCATGGCAATCCTGACGGCCTACATCCGCGAGCTCGGCACCAGTGCCGGTGCCCCGCCCGATTTTTCCGGTCCCATGGCCAAACCGCACCGGATGGCGGCCGCAACGGGGGCGGCGCTGCTGGCCCTCGTTGGGCCCTGGCTCGGATTAGGGATCGCGGTCCTCGAATGGGCACTCTGGATCATCGCCATCGGCGCAGGGCTGACAGCGCTCCGCCGCTGCGGACGACTGATTTCATGGCTGCGCCGCAACGGCTAGGCCTCACGGAAATCACCGCCGCCGAAGCCACCCATACGGCTCCATAGACCTCTCAAAGACTGGCTATTCAGGAGAAGTGGTGCACCCGATAGAAAGCGCCAAAACCTATTGTGCCAAGTAGTTGCTAGAAAACAGGCACCCTCTACACTTTTCAAGTATCAATGAGTTACAGAGATTATGGAAACGGAATGAGGCTCAGTCAGGCTCTCGAATTACCAGCAGCAGGGCCATAGCGCCAGCCACAGTGTCGCCGGCCCCCGGCAGTGGGTCTTGGCCGCAATCAGCTTCGACGTTGTTCATCACTCGGCAATCTATCAGCCCAGACCGCGAAGGTCGGCTGTGCGGGGTTCCTAACGTTTGTTGCGTGCATCCCATGAGCGGCCCACAGCCGACCTTCATGCCAGGCGCGGTGGATGGCCGGTCCCAGCCCGAAGCGGACATGACCTGTGCAGCCGCAGCACCCGAGGCATTCCGAAGTGTGGGCGGGAAGCTGACCTTCGCTGCATCAGCGTGAAAACCAATGCCGCGACAAGAAGCGGCCGTTTAGTTCGGTGATACTAATTGCTTATGGTCGTTCTTTTTGGCTGCAACGCCAGGATTTTTTCCTGTTGGCGATTCCATATTAAGGTTGATTTCAAATGGGGTCTGTTTAGCCTCTGACGACGGGCCTTTTCATTCAGATCATTGATACCAACCCAAGCGGAGCGTCCCAAACTAAATGAAGACAGAAGACATCGCCAAGTTTGCGCTAACCTGTTTCCAAGGATCCCCGACAATTGTCCTTGGAAGTGGCGCCTCTATGCCACATGGATTGCCAAGTATGGGAGCACTGAGCGGCTACCTGTGTGACAAGCTGGAAACAGTGGGCCAAGCCGAAGAGGACGCTTGGTTGTTGGTCCGGACAGCCTTAGCAAACGGTGATCATCTTGAAGCTGCGTTGGAGGGCAAGGCTTTGCCGGATACCCTGCTCGCGAAGATTGTCAGCCTGACTTGGCAATGTGTCAACGAGAAGGATACAGCGCTATTAGGCCTTGCAGCGTCAAATGGCGGGGAGTTCGCTCTTGGGCGTTTGCTGTCCAGGATGTTCAACAGCAACTTGCGCGAAATCCATGTCGTCACCACCAACTATGATCGCGTCGCAGAGTTTGCCTGCAATTCCAAAGGAGTGCTTTTTCAAACCGGGTTTGCTCCAGGCTATATCCAGAAGTGGGAGAGCACCGGCGGAGTCAAATTCCGGCATGGCTCCAAGGCTTCGCGGGTCGTCAAGATCTGGAAGGTCCATGGCTCGCTGGACTGGTTCCGCACCGCAGATGAGCGAACAGTGGGATTGCCGGTCTTTGAATTGCCACCCGCCGAGTACACCCCTCTTATCGTTACTCCTGGATTCAACAAATACGAGACAACGTCCCAAGACCCATTCCGAACAATAATTAATGGCGCAGATGACGCGCTGAAGACCGCCTCTGCGTTTCTTTGTATCGGATTTGGCTTCCGCGATCTGCATATCCATCCAAAAATCATCGAGCGATGTCGGGAAAGAAACGTGCCCATCGTTGTGCTGGCCAGAACCCTGACCGACGAGGCCAAAGACTTTCTCAAGACCAAAGCCGGTACAAACTACATGGGTGTCGAGATGTCTGGAACCGGGAGCAAGGTCTACCGCCCCGAGGCCCCAGATGGTGTCGAGGTGGACACTGCTGATTTATGGTCGCTTCCAGGTTTCAACAATTTGGTCCTTTAGGTAATGCACATGTCCATTTTCGATTTCGCAGACAATGAAGCCCTCGGCAGCGTGATATCAGTAGATACCGCTGCAGCAACGATCCGCGTCGACGACCTCGACAGGCTCAAGCGGCTGCAGGTAAACCGTTTGGTGGTTCTCCAGAGCAGCAAGCCCGGGCAACACTTGATTGGTGTGGTGGTGCGGATCACCAGGAAACCCGACAACCGCGATTTGGAAGAGGCGGAATTGACCGACCTGGAGTTGATCCCGAACGAGAACAACCTCGTCAAGATCACACTTATCGGCACCTTGCTCGACAAGGTTGGACTCGAACAGAACGTTTTTCGCCGAACCTTAGAAACCGTGCCGGAAATCGACGCCAATTGCTTCTCTCTGGAGGGTGAACGCCTCACCAATTTCATGCAGGTCATTTCCAACGTGAAAACGGACGGCCCAAAGCTGTCTTTGGGAAACTTCACGTTGGATGACGAAGCTGTAGCTTATCTGAATGGCAACAAGCTCTTTCAACGACATGCCGTGATCGTCGGGAGCACTGGATCGGGCAAGTCCTGGACTACGGCTCGATTGCTGGATCAGATCGCGGAATTGCCACAGGCGAATGTGGTCTTGTTCGATATCCATGGTGAGTATCGACCGCTGAAAGGCGAGGCGTTCAAGCACCTGAGGATTGCGGGGCCTTCAGACATCGAGCACAAGCGCGGCTTGGATGACGGGGTATTGCATCTGCCATACTGGTTGTTGGGCTATGAGGCGCTGGTGTCCATGTTCGTGGACCGCAGTGACCAGAACGCACCAAACCAATCGATGATCATGACGCGCACTATCGTCGACGCGAAAAAGGGCACCCTAGATCCGGTCAAGCATGAAGAAATATTGGAGAATTTCACAATCGACAGCCCGGTGCCTTTCGACATCAATTCAGTGCTGCAGAACCTCAAAGACCTGGATGAAGAAATGGTGCCAGGCGCGAGGGGCGAAAAGCAGGGTCCCTATCATGGCAAGCTGAGCAGGTTGATCGGTCGCCTAGAAGCAAAAAGGCATGATCGTCGTCTGGCATTCCTGTTTCAGCCTCCCAATGAATGCATGGACATGGAGTGGCTGGAACGAATGGTTCATGCCATTTCAACCGGTCGCGGGGCTCAGGATGGCAATGAAGGCGGCATCAAGATTATAGACTTTTCAGAAGTGCCATCTGACGTACTGCCCTTGATGGTGAGCCTCTTGGCTCAAATTGTTTTCTCTACGAGCCTCTGGACGAAATCTGACCAGCGGCATCCTATCGCAATCATGTGTGATGAGGCTCATCTGTACATACCAGAACGGCTGAATGCCGACAGTTCTGACGCGGTCGCTGTTGAGATTTTTGAGCGGATCGCAAAAGAAGGCAGGAAATATGGCATAGGGCTTGTGGTTATCAGCCAGCGACCATCCGAAGTAAATCGAACTGTTCTGAGCCAGTGCAACAATGTTGTTGCCATGCGTTTGACCAACGGCGACGATCAGAGCGTGATAAAACGCCTCCTTCCTGACAGTCTTGGAAGTTTTGGTGACCTATTGCCTGTCTTGGACATCGGAGAAGCGCTGGTCGTCGGCGACGCGAGTCTTCTGCCGACACGCGTGCGCATAGCCGAACCCAAGATGAAGCCTGACAGCCAAACTGTTGCCTTCTGGGATCGTTGGAATGAGGTCGAGCCTAAATCCGACACGTCCAACGCGATCCGCTCATGGCGACGCCAAAGCATGAACTGAGAATACTGGCAAGAAAGAAAAAACCAGTAGAAATGCTACTTTTGCAAATCACAAATGGTTTGCCGGACCGCAAAGCGACAGTAGGTTCTGCTCGAGCACATGACAGTTTTGTCTTGCACTGCAGATCTCCAAAAGCCATCGGGTTTCGCACTCGCGGCGAATGATGGCAGTGCGTGCTGCTGCCGCCGCATTAATTATTGGTTGGCGAATGTCGGGAATGGGCCGATTGGAAAGCGCACCGTACCCAGCAGAGGAATTGCCGGGTACGGAATCGGTTTCGTGATTTATGCGCTCTTCTTGTCGGCTTGCACCGCAAGGTCGACTACGTGATGCACAAGGAACGCCTCGATCAAAGACAGGGCATAATCTCGGTCGATGGGCAGCATACCCTCGTCCAGCCATCTGTTATCAACATAGTCTTCCGCATCCCACAAAGCCCGCGTCGCGGTGGGATTGTCCGGCTCGATCCGGTCGAAGACTTTCTCGAAGGTGAAATTGGCGATCTCGATAGCTTCCGCTCGATCAGCAGGCGAGACAGGAAGCGACGTGATCTTGGTATCGACTGACGACGCCGTCGGGCGAGAGACAAGCAAGCTCCAACTCGCGAAGCCCTCCTGTTTGGCGATCTGCTTTTGCGCCTCATGGAGCGGGATGCCGCGTTCGCGGGATAGCTCCTTGGCACGGCGCTTTAGAACATAGATAGGCGTGGTTGGTCGGTTCATTCGAAACCCTCCTGGTCGAGCGAATTACACAACCCCTCCTCATGTGTGCTCGAACGGATGGTTCGATGATCAGAGTGCTCTGCATGAAGTGTGCTTTCCCAACGGAGGGGGGAGGCGCGAGCAGCGCCTGTCAAAGACAGATACGTCAGTTTCGCTGAATGACAAGAGAAAGGTGCTGACCTATTAGCTCGGGGCAGAGCGGTCCGTTTGAAGGCGATTCAGAGTTTCGATGCGCTGCGCCAGCATCAATGTCCGGTTCAGTGAAGCAGCGTTGTAGGTGGATGACACGACGAACGGCAGGAATGGGCCGCAAGTGAACGTGTAGTTGCCTAGGCCAGGTCGCTTAGGCGTTGCATGTTCGTTGTAGCATAGTATCTTGCGGTCATGGAACTCACATACTCAATCAATCTCGTTGGTTTTGAAAGCGACGTCGAGCGCGGTGATGTTGTGACGCGTGATGGCGAGTATCTCGGCGTCTGGACATTTATCAAGGACGAAGACAACGAAACTGGTGTGATTCACTTTGTTGCGGACGGCGAAAGTGAGCCGATGTTCACTGAAAGCATTCCGTTTCTGAGTAGTGGAATGCGGACCGGGATGGCTATGAGCGATCTCTGCCGCTCCATCAGAGACTGGCACGAAACTTAGATCGGGAAAACACCACTGGCCACTACTGCGGTGATGCAGGTTCGGCGAAGGACCGGTTCAGGGAAGCTGCGATGCAGCTATGGACAATCTTGTGGATGACCGCAGAGGGCCGTCACTGTCTTGGTTTCAATAGAACGCCTGCTACAGCCAGAGAAAATGCCAATGCCAGAAGGTATGGCGAGAGTAAGATTAGTGCTATAGGTGGGCTTCTCTGTGACTTAGCCTCGACCGACTTGCGCTCTCGTACATGCCGATTCCAGTCATTCAAGAACTCAAAAAACTTGTCTTTATGATATCCCACGGGAACTTCCCGCACACTCGGGAACGAAGCGAAAAACTCTTCCGGAACTTCTTGGTAACTTTCTCGGTCAAGATCGTCGACAAACTCGTCAAGTTGCTCGGTCCATTTGCATACTTTCTCACTTTCCTCGACGAGAAGATCAAAGTCGGGTGGCGAATATTCCGATCGGATTGCGGATCGACAGTTTGCCAACATCGTGTTGGTCACAATCTGCAAGCCCGAGAGTTCACCGCCAGTCCAACCTTTTTGAGCGTTAGCCTCTATCTCAAAGCCCATTCTCTGAACTTCGAAAGCAGGTATAAGAAAGCCCACTGCGCCGAGAACCAAAGCGCATAAATCCAAGAGCCTCCAGTTCACGATGCTCAACCGATGTACAGCCCAGACAAAGAAGCCAGACAAAAGTATTACCAAGGCTAGGTTTAACCAGATATTTTGAAACAGTCCCAACTCGGGCATTGGCATCTCTAAACAGTTGAATTTTGAAAAAGACTGAAACGTTTCTACTGGATTGTCGAGATGGTAGGCAATGTCCGCTTACGGGTTTTGCTTCACAGTGTTTATGCTCCAGCCGAATGTCAGGTTAGGGCCGATCACGTCGAGAAGGAAGACTACGGTTCCAGACTTTGCAAAGTACACTTCCTGCGCATCTCGGACGTTCATGCAATTCGCAGCGAATGACTGCTCTCCGCCCTCCTTTATCGGAATACTACTTTGGTTTCCGCCTCAGCTCTAGTGTCAGCTGAGAATGGCACCCCTACGTCACCGTCTTGCTTGTCACGTTCACGATCCCGCATAGCCGAAACCTTGCTTGAATAGGGGCCGCATATCACCCAAGATCCCGGAGGCCTCGGTGTTGTCTGCCTATACCAATACCAATAAGCCACTGAATCCTCAATTTTTTTTGCGGTCACCGCTCGTACCTAACTGCAAACCCTTGTGTGACCAGCCATTCGTTTACATTCTCTTCCGCCTGGTAGATTGTTACTAGGTATCGACCGAAACTCCCTGTCGCTTCCCTGTCTTTTCTGCGCATTTTGTGAGTGCATATAAAGAGCGATCGACCTTCGACCCGCGCCCGCAGGGCCTCAGTCGCTGCGTGAGCGCCTTCGGAACCGCGCTCTGGCGCTTGGATTTCGTACAGACGCAGGTGCTCATTCCGCTTCCAAACATCAAATCCAAGGTCTATGTCCGCGACAACCGTATCTCCGTCGATTACACGAACGATGTCGGCTCGATAGGTGTAAAGCCCGCAGTCCGGCATCTCCTGTGCGGATCCCCCTGTCGCGAGACA
Organism: Pacificoceanicola niger; assembly: GCF_048553275.1. Taxonomy (NCBI): domain Bacteria; kingdom Pseudomonadati; phylum Pseudomonadota; class Alphaproteobacteria; order Rhodobacterales; family Roseobacteraceae; genus Pacificoceanicola; species Pacificoceanicola niger. The sequence continues at coordinate 88,741 of NZ_JBLZMW010000002.1, read as the reverse complement.
AATCGCCAAAACCGCGATTCTTAGCATCATGGAACCTACCTTTCGACGGGCAAGCCGGTCCGATTTTGAAACATCAATAGCTCCGGCCAAACAAACCCAACTTTCAACTAAAAGTCACTTAACATCGGCGTGCAATACTACCGGATCATCTTCAACGCCCCAACCCCGGACCCGACATAGAACAGCCACCGGATCATGTCCCCGGCCCATTCCTGCATCTGCGGCGTGGGCAGATCGGCGACGGACCACGCAAACCCGAACACGCTGTCCAGGATCACCGCCGCCCACCACAGCGCCAGCGGGCCGATGAACAGACCGGCGAAGACCCAGAACCACGGGAAGGCCAGCTTGGCGCGGTTGTACTCAGCCATGATCCGCGCTTCGCTGACCGCTTCCCGCGCCAGTGCCACCGTGGTCTGCGCCTGCAGCCGTTCCCGATCATTCAGCAGTTCCGCCCGGCGCTCGATGTGCCCGATGGCCTTGTCAACGATCCCGCCGAAGCCGAGCTTGATCAGGAACGCCACGAGGCCGCTCATCGCAGCCTCACCGGCTCATTGGTCAGCGCCCGCAGGATCATGTTGCCGACGATGGTGATCAGCGCGATCCCGGAGCGGACCGGCGCGATCCACTCAGCTTCGTAGCCGGAGGCCACGAGCTGGTCGATCAGCGGTGTCAACTCGTCAGCGAAGGCGACCACGGCCATCAGCACGTTGAACCAGACGGTCTTTGACCGCCACCAGACCTTACCCATTGGACATCTCCCTTACCTTGGCGCGATAGGCCGCTTCGCGCCGGGCGTTCTGCGCCGCGTTCAGGGCGAGCACCAGCGCGACCGCCACGGCGACCACGACAACACCGCTCATCGCCCAGTCCGGCAGATCGAAAAGGCCCGAGCCTGCGCCGGAGGCCACAGTGCCACCCGCGCCGGTGGTCTGCGCCGCCTTGACCTGCTTCGCGCGGGACGCCTCGACCGCGACCGCGCTGGCGGACCTGGTGTGCATCGCCACCGCCGTGGCCTCGGTATCCGCCACCCGCCGCGCCCAGCCCCGCCCGAAGGTTGACCAGGTGCCGAGCTTGCGCAGGAACCCCATTCGTGCCGCGCAGGCACGCTGGATGACGGTGACGCCTGCCTTCGCCGACTGCGCCGCACCGAGCGTCTGCGAACCCATAGCACCATCGGCCTTGACCCCGAGGCCAATCTGCAGCCAGCGGATGCCCCGCAATGGGCCGGAGTTCACGCCGCCGTCGAAGGCCACCAGATCCATGCCGTCCGGAATTTCATCGCCTCGGACCGCGTTCCAGTATTTCGGGCGGTAGATTTCCCCCGCCGTCGCGACGGTCAGGGTCTTCACGTCCTGCTTGGTCACCGAACGCCCGCGCCAGGCCGCGAGGGTCGTGCGGGTGATGCCGTACTTTGTCGCCCCGCCCGGGTCGCGCGGGTGATCGACATAGCCGCCCTCCCATTTAAACACATGGTCCAGACAAGCCCGATAGTTCGCTGCTGTCATGTCAGCCTCCAAAGAAAAGGCCCGCCAGTGGCGGGCCGTTGCGTGTTCAGATCCGGCGAGTGTTACTTCGGCCAGAGACCCAGACCCTTGAGCGCCCCCACGGATGCGCCAAAGAGGACGATCAGACCGCCAAGCGCTTTCAGCGTGGCGACCATGCGACGTTGCGTCCGGTAGGCGAGGATGATCTCGCGCAGCGTTGTGCCGTCCTGCACGATGTGCCGCAGCAGATCGCGCTCGCCCTTGCTCTGGAACATCTCCGCCAGCGAATGCAGCACGGCACGTTCCGACTCCGAAAAGGAGGATTCGAGGGATTTGTCCGTCATCACCCTACCCCCCTTCACGCCGCCGGGCTGATCTGCGGGGCGACGAGGACGCGGCCCTTGAGATAGACACGCTCTTCGTCCGGCTCCCAGACCTGGTAGAATGCCGCCCGGCCTGCCGCGAACGGAGCCATGGCCGCGCTGGCGACCGTGAAGGTCCACAGACCGCCGCTTCCATGCACTCCGGCGACCTCGACGTCCGCCGCTCCGCGGCCATTCGTGCTGAGGCGCAGGGCGAAGCTGCCGGTGGTGATCGCGGCCCCCGCGCCGTCAAGCATCAGGATCTCGACGGACAGGACCTCGCCTGCCGTGTATCCCGTGATGTCGAAGTTTTCAGCCATGTCCAGTGGCCCTCCATGCTGCGGCGCGTCCGGTGGCCTGCGCCGGAGTGGCAAAGCCTTGCGCGGTGTGACGTGTCTGCCTGCCGACCGGCCCCTCAAAAGCTCGGATACCGGGCACCGGGGTCGGATCGGCCACAGTTGGTGCTTCGGCCTTGTAGGGATGACCGGCGGGCAGCTCGCCAGCCAGCCCCCAGCCATGCGCGAGGTAGCCGGTGATCTGATCCGTCTCATCCGCCGAGGGTGCATAGGCCGTGAATATCAGCTCCCCGCAGGAACGCGTTGCGCTGGCTGTACCGACCGCGCCGATCCCGTTGTCCTGGTCGACCGTTTCGACCGGATCGGAGCCTGTCGCATGATAGGCCACGCCGTTCACATAGATCACGTGATCCGCGACGGTATCTCCGTCCAGCACACAGCCGACCACCGCAGACCCTGTCAGACCCGGACCGGTCCAGCCTGCCCCGCCCAGCTCGATGCGCAGATCACCAGTGCTGTGATATTTGAACGTCCAGCGCGAATAAGGCACGCCGGTGCCATAGCCGCCGATGTTTATGATCACCTCGCGACCAACCGCGCCACCGATCAACTCGACCACCGCAAAGGCCGCGCGGGGCGCAGCGCCCGTGACGCCAAGCGACGGCAGATCCATCAAAGCGTTGCCTTGAAACGTCACCACGTCCAGCCCGCCGATCTGGCGCTCACCGAACCGTGGTGCTAGAGCCGCGTCGCCCTGCACCGCATCTCGCGCGCCCGCCTGATCCGGCCAGCGCACAACGTCTGTGCCGCTTAGCGTCAGCGGCTCGCGGGCGTCCAGCCAGAGGCGCGGTGCCGTGGCCAGATCGGAGGGCGTCCAGAGCGCCATCAGAAAGCCCTGTTCAGTTCACTGACCAGGTGGAATGCCCCACTCTGGGGCAGCACGGGCACGGTTCTGAAGTCGCATTCGCGGAACTCCAATGCGATATGCTCGGAGTTGGCTGGGACCTCCAACCAACGCAGAGCTTCAAAATCGTACCCGGCCCAATAAGGCAGACAAAATACGCATCGGTCAAACTGCACACGTGTAGATGCCTTAAGCCGCATAGGCACGTCCACCAGGAAAATTTTTTCCCGAAATTCAGTGAAGTGGTTGCCCGACACAGCTCTTGCAGGCCCAGCGACCGCGAGCGCAGCAAGCGCCGAAATGAACTTCCGTCGATCTGTCAGCATATGAATTCAACCTCCACAAACAGTGTCGTGCCTCGTTGGTCTGCAGTCCCTAGAGAGTCCACGATGACCACATCTTCGAAACCAGCCGGTATCAAGTACGGCTCTTCCACCACGACCGCCCATCGGCTATCTGGTGCTTGGCTTCCAGCGGCGGCGATTACCGTTCCGTTTCCGTCACGCAGCTCAAACTCCGTAGATGTCCCGGCTGGCAGGTCCCCGGTATTCCGGAACACCACTCGTGTGATAATTGCTTCAGCCGGTAGTTTCGCTGTGTATTCTGCCGTTGTGGTCGGCGTGCCCCGCCCGGCTGTGTCGCGAAACACGAAGGAGCGTTTGCCGAAGTGGCTGTTGACTGCATAGCGGGAGCCGTACACTGCGTCCCAAACCACAACATTGCCACTGCTGTGGTTCGTGGAAGACCGGCAGCGGTCCAGCTCCACCAACCATGTACCCCCAATTATGTCTCGATCAAAAATCAAGAAATCATCAGGCTTGGGCTGATTAATTTGGCACTGCAAATACCGCGCGTTATGCTCGCATACTTGCGAGCCGCTGGCGTTGAAATACTTGTGCTGGCCTATCACGAAGCAGTTGTCGAACAGAACCATCGGCCCCGCCATTCCCGCCACGCGGAATTCCGCATGCACGACGCTGTCGTATCCCGCCGGAATGACAGCCCCGAAATCCACATCCCGGAAACTGACAGTGCCATAGGGCCACTGGCAATAGATCAGCTTGGAATTGGTGTTCTTGTGCTCGAAACGGCCGCCGGTCACGGTCAGGCTGCAGACCCCGCGTGCGTGCGTTGTGCCGAGAAGCTCGAACAGCGGGGCGCCGTTCGTGGAGGTGTTCAGCGTCATGCCCGGAGCAAGCCCCGACCAATCGCAATTGACGAAATGGAAGTGCCCGCCCTTGCGCGCCCGGATGCACTGGCCGTCATAGAGCCACAGGCGGCAATTGGTGAACCAGTAGTTGAGGAACTGATCGGAGCCCTCCGACGGGATGTCCAGCATGACATCCCGGATCGAGGCCGTGACACCGCAGTTGCTCCACTTCCACTCGGAGTTGTTGTTGCCGCCTTCAAGCCGGTACAGCTTCTGCCAGACCCCGGCCCAGTTGCAGTTGTCGAACAGGACTTCCTGCGCGCCGCCACTGGCGTTGACGAACATGAATTTGGATGTGTCACTGTCGCAGGTGAAGAACAGGTTCTTGAACCGGACAAGCATGAATTCGTTGTCATTGAAGAACAGGTAATCATCGCCGTCGTGGGCGAAGTGAATCGTTGTCCCCGCCGCGTCCCCTTCATAGGTCAGACCAACGCTGCGCCCGGCCGCGAGGCGATCCATCATGCTGCGAGGCGTGCCAACGATGTACTCGCCACCCGGAAAGTAGATGCGGTTCAGCACGACCGGATTGTTCCCCGTGGTGGGCATGACCCGGCTCGCAGCGGCGGCCCGGAACGCCTTGGAAATGGCCGCCGAGTCGTCCGTGGAGCCATCGCCCCTGGCCCCGAAGGCCCGAACGTTGAAACCGCTCTCACCGGGACGCACATAGAGCTTCACACCGCCAGCGGTCTGCACATGCTGATCCGTGGCCGAGGCATTGGCCACATCATAGACGAAGCCCTCCGCGTGTGTGCACAGACACAAACCGCTTTCAAAGAACGCGGCAGACCGGGTATCGGCCAGCACCGCATCCACGTTGGCCAAAGGCTCGCCCGCGGCCAGAACGGCCTGCAGATCCCCGTTGGCGATGTCGATCACCGTCTCGCTGGCCGGCAAGCCCAGCCCGGACACGATCTCGAACGCGCCTTGTGGCAGCAGGCAGCGGTCCCCGGGGACCAGATGGTTCAGCCCCTGAAGCTCCGCCACGGAGCCGACCTTGAACGGCACCGATTGCCGCAACAGGTCCAGTGAGGTTTTCAAGCTGCTTCCGGTCATCGGAAGCGAAGGAATTGCAACGGCCATGGCCCTGTACTCCAGTGTAAAATCCGGTTGCCCGGAAAAGCCGGTACGCGTCCGCGCAGCGCAGCGCTCTGGCCCCTCCCCAAGGGGTCAAAGCCGCGCGATGCGCGACGGTATGCGGGTTTAGGAAATGGTGGATTGTGCGGTGATCAGATCACTGGCGCGCAACACCGACAGCGCGCCACCAGCGGGCGCATTGGCAGGCGCATTGACGGGCGCGCTCATCATCGTACCTGTGCTCAGCCCGATCATCAGTACAGCCCCACAAGATTGCCTGCGGTGGTGCCGGTGGCCCAGATCCGCGTGGCGCGCATCGGGAAAAGGCTTCCCGCGCCGATATGAAGCGTCACGTCGCTGCCATCGAGAAGCGTGGCGCGCACCGTGCCCGGCACCCCGACATTCAGCGCCCGGGTCACAGTGGGCAGGTCGGCCCCGTCATCGGGCGTAATGGCATAGCCGCCAAACGGCGGCGACGTAATGCTTCGGCTGAACTTGCTGAAATGATCCGTCATGACGGTCCCCTTTTGAAATCGCGTGCTTGTCGGCAGCAGAGCCCCAACCCTCTGCCAAGCTGGTGCGGAAAAATTCCGCCTAATTTGTTAACAATCCGAAGCCGCGCCGAACGCCGGGCACCGCAGCCACGCAACAGCACGCCCCGGCCGGTTGCGCCGCACCGGTCAATCGGCATAACGAACAGGGAACCGGGGCTGGCCGTCCGCCCTACAGGAGAAGACCCGCCCATGAGCGCTGACCGCCCTGCCCGACTGATCTTTTTGTGGAACAATTTCGGCCCGATGCACGCCGACCGGGTCGAGGCCGTGGCCCGCCGTTTCCCGGACGCGGAAGTGCACGGGATCGAGCTTTTCGATCACGACATCACCTACGACTGGCACAGCGATACCCGCGCCGCCTTCGAGAAAACCACGCTCTTTACCAAGGGCGATGCCCCCGGTCTTCTCGCCCGGACCCGGGCGCTGATCGGCCTCGCGTGGTCCATGCGCCGCGCGACGTGGTTCCTGTGCCATTACGAGCGGCCCGAGGTCTTTGCCATGGCGCTGGTGCTGCGACTCACCGGGCAACGGGTCTTCACCATGGGCTGCTCAAAATTCGATGACAAACCGCGCAATGCCCTCTCCGAATGGCTCAAGAGCCTCGTGCTGCGCCCCTACCACGGCGCCATCGGCACGGTGCAGCGGTCGGCGGACTATTTCCGCTTTCTCGGAATGCGCAAACGGCCGGTCAGCAGCCCCTACAACACCTTGTCCCTCGCGCGGATGCGGGCACAGGCCGAAGGGGTGACGCCCCCCGCCTTCGCGGACCGCCCCTGGGTCATCGTTGCGCGGCTGGTTGAGAAAAAGAACCTCGCCATGGCGCTCCGCGCCTACGCGCTCTACCGCGAAAGTGGCGGCACACGGACACTTGAGATCTGCGGAAACGGAGCGCTTGAGGCCGACTTGAAGGCCCGCGCGGCGGAAGTGTCCATCGCGGAGCATGTCGTCTTCCACGGCTTCGTCCAGACCACGGAGATCTCGCGCACCCTCGCCCGCGGGCTGGCGCTGATCCTGCCCAGCCTGGAAGAGCAATTCGGCAATGTGGTCATCGAAGCGCAGGCGCTCGACAGGCCCGTCCTGCTCTCGGAAATCTGCGGCGCGCGCGAATTGATGGTGCAGGACTGGGTCAACGGGTTCGCCTTCCCCCATGACTGCCCCGAGAGCCTCGCCGGGTACATGACACTGCTCGACACGGACGAACCCCTCTGGCAGCGCCTGTCAGACGGCGCACGCCAAAGCGCCCCGCGCGGCGACGTCGCCGCTTTTGCCGAGGCGGTGGCGACGCTGGTCAGCGCGCAGGAGGAACGCGCATGAAAGTCCTGCACATCCTCTACTCCATCGACCCCAAGGAAGGCGGCGTCGCCAATTACGCCAAGGTCGTCGCGGCCCAGCACCGCGCCATGGGCATCGAGAGCGTCTTTGTCACGCTTGACGACCCGCAGGGGGCGCATCTGAAAGACTTTCCCTTCGAAATCCGCGCCTGCGGTCCGGCGCGCGGCTCCGGCCCCAATCCTCCGGGACTGGCGGAGGCCATCACCGATTTCGCCCCGGGCTGCACCGCCGCCGTGGTGCATGGCCTGTGGAACAGCGCCTCCATCGGGGGCTATCCTGCGCTGAAACAGGCGGGGCTGCCTTGGGTCCTGTTCCCCCATGGCATGCTCGATCCCTATTTCCGCCGCATCAAACCCGTGAAACATGTCATCAAACAGGTCTACTGGTGGCTCTGGCAGGGGCGCATGCTCAGCGAGGCCAGCCGCGTGCTCTTTACCTGCGAAGACGAACAGCTGCTGGCCCGAAACGCCTTTGCCGGGCACCAGTCCTACACAGGCCAGCCCATCGCCTTCTGCGCCAGCAGCCTCGCCCTGCCGCCCGCAGAGATGAAAGCAGGCCATGCCGCCTGGGCGGCACATCTGCCCCGGCTTCAGGGGCGCGATTACTTCCTGTTCCTCAGCCGCATCCACCCCAAGAAAGCCTGCGACACCCTCATCGACGCCTTTGCCACGGTCGCCGCCGAGCATCCGACGCTCGATCTGGTGATCGCGGGCCCCGACCAGGTCGGCTGGCAGACCGAGCTGCAGGCGCAAAGCCGCTCTCTTGGCATAGAAGAGCGCGTCCACTGGCCCGGCATGGTCAGCGGCGCGATGAAATCCGCCGCTTTCGCAGAAGCCCTCGCCTTCACCCTGCCCTCGCATCAGGAAAATTTCGGTATCGTCGTCGCCGAGGCCCTGTCCGTCGGCACGCCAACGCTGATTTCCCGGCAGGTCAACATCTGGCGCGAGATCGAGCAGGCCGCCGCCGGCATGGCCTGCGAGGACACGCCCGAGGACACCGCCGCCATGCTCAGGCGCTTCCTGTCTCTCCCGGAGGCGGAAAAAACCGCCATGCGCCCGGCCGCGAAACGCTGCTATGCCGCGCATTTCTCGGTCGAGCAGGCCGGGGCGGCCCTGCGGGACATACTGGCGGAGATCTCGGCCCGCTGAGCCGCCTCAGTTCTTGTGATATCCGGCGCCATAACGACCATAGGCGCTGTATTTCCCGCCATAGCCATAGCGCTTCATGCCGCGCGGGTTGACGTTGTTGAGCACAAGGCCGTTGACCGGACGGTTGACGCTGTCGAACATATCAAGCGCCTCGGTGACCAGCGTTTTCGACGTGCTGTCCCATTTGATCACAAAGATCACAGCGTCGACCTGCTGGGCCACGATGCGCGCATCGGGCACCACCAGAACCGGCGGCGTATCGATGATGATGTGATCATACAGCGTGCGGGCCTGTTCGAGCAGCCCCGCGAACTTTTCAGAGGCAAAGACATCCGCCGCATTGACGCGGGATTCCTCGCCGAACAACACGTCGATCCCGGTTTTCTCGTCCGTGACAATTGCCTCTTCCAACGTGTGCTGACCGGTCAGAACACCGATCAACCCCTTGGGGTTTTCGACGTTGAAATAGGCCGACAGCATCCGCCGCCGCACATCGCCCTCGACCAGCAGGACCTTGCGGCCCATCGCGGCAAGATTCTGCGCCAGCGCCATGGAGACCGTCGTCTTGCCCTCCCCCGGGATCGAGGAACACACCAGCAAGGTCTGCGGCGGTTGGTCGAGATTGGACAGCAGCACCGAGGTGCGCAGATTGCGGATCGCCTCCGCCGCCGCAGAGGAGGGTTTGTCCGAAAGATAGCTCAGAACCCCGGTGCGCCGACGCGCCGGAATCCGCGGCACCTCGCCCATGACCGTGTGGCCGGTGAAGCGCTCCAGCGCCTGGGCGCTGCGGAAACTGTCGTTCACCGCTTCGCGCAACAGGACAAGAAGCGATCCGACCAGAAGCCCGAGAAAGGTGCTCAGCATCAGGATGCGGGATTTCTGCGGCGATGCGGGCACCACCGGGATGACCGCCTGTGACAATGTCCGGCTGTCGGCCTGCTGAATGCCCTGCTGCGCCGAGGTTTCCTTGAGCCGTGCCAGAAAATGCTCATAGAGCAGGCGGCTGGCCTCTGCCTCGCGGCTCAACTGCTGCAGGGTAATGAGGTCTTCGTTCTGTTTCTCGATCCGGGCCTCGAACTCGGCCTGCGATGTCTGAAGCGCCCCGAACTGGTTCTCGATCCGGGCGACATCCTGCGCCGCGCGCGCCGCAACCGCCTCGAAGCGGTCGTCAAAAGCCTGCGCGATCGCCGGCTGGTCGATCCGGGGCAACATGGCCTGCAACTGGCTGTCGCCGGTGGCTTCGACCTTTTCGCCGGGCGTTTCTGCCGCCTCGATCTGCGCCAGCCGCGCCACGGCGGCGGTGCGCCGAAGGGCTGTATCCTCGATCCGGTCACGCAGATCCTTGAGCTGGCGTTCGGTGGCCTGCAGATCCTCGGGGCTGATCAGATCGGTGCTCGTGCTGAACGCCTTGGCGCGGGTCTCCGCCACCTCCAGCTCCGCCTGCAGCTCGGTCACACGTTCGGTCAGCCAGCTGGTGGCCTGCTCTGTCGCGTCGAATTTCACCTCAAGCTGATTGCGGATGTAGAATGCGACCAGCGTATCGGCGATTAGCGCCGACTTGCGGGCGTCTTCCGTCTGCACCGTGATCTCGAACACCAGGCTGTCGGGCACCGTCCGCACCGAAACCGCCCTGCGCAGCGCGTCGATCGTCACCTGTCGCCGGTATTGCTGAGCCCGCTCCTCCGAAACCGGCGTCGGCGCCACGTTCAGACCGATCAGGGATTTGATCAGAACCTTGGCCCGCGCGAGCTGACTCTGAGGCCGCAGAAGCGCATTGAATTCAGGATCGGCGACAAGGTCCAGATCATCCACGATCTTGCCCAGCAGATCACGGCTGCGCAGCACCTCGACCTCGGTATTCACGACAGAGCTGTCCCGCGACAGCCCCCCCATGACACTGTCGAGGTTGAGAACCTCCTGATCGCGGTTGTTCAGCATGACCACCGCAGTGGAGCGGTACAGCGGCGTGGCCACGGCGTAAGCGTAATATCCACCGATCAAAATCGCACCGATAACCGCCGCAAGGATGATCAGCTTTCCGGTCCAGAGCACCCGCAACAGCGCCCGGATGTCGATGACGGCTTCGTCTTGTGACTTCACGGATTGCGCCGCCTTGTCACGGTGCGCGGCAGCCGGACGGCCTGCGGGGAAATTCGTGTTCATTGTGATCCGTCTAACATCTTCAATTCACCTTCATGGAGGGGGTTCTGATCGCCGCGCCCCAGAACTCTGCCTGCGATCCACGTCCAGAAGGCTTACAAATCCACGCGAGGTATAATCCCTTCCTGACCTCACATCCAGCCAAACTCCGCCTTTTCCGGCACCGCCGCACGCGCTGCTGCACAATCTGCAGGCAAAGCGTTACCGAGGCATGGCACCGGTGGACCTCATGCGACAGGCGTGCTTTCATACCCATATTCAGCCCGCTAGTCCGGGCACAACAGCCAAGCTACTGGAAGCAAGCTTAAAAGTTATGGGAATTTATCCAGAGGCAAATTTCGGCCAAACTCCGCATATCCGGCCCAATCGAGATTTACATAGACGGCCCTTTCAGACATTTTCCGGCCAGAAACCGGATGCGTCGGTGCCTGTCGGCTGCGCCCACCCCTCGCAGACCGATCCACGGAGAACAGATGGCCCAGAGTGAACAAGCGCGCCGCGTTCTGATCGTGGTCGAGAACCTGCCTGTGCCGCTGGACCGGCGGGTGTGGCTCGAAGCGACAACGCTGCAGGCCGCAGGATACGAGGTTTCGGTGATCTGCCCCATGGGGCGTGGCTGGAACGAGGCCTATGAGGTCATCGACGGGGTGCACATCTACCGCCACCCCGCCCCGCCCGAGGCTCACTCCGGGGCCGTGGCCTATGCCCGCGAATATCTGCACGCGATCCGCCACTGGTTCCGCCTGGCCCGCGTGGTCAAGCGCGAGCGCGGCTTTGACGTCATTCACGGGTGCAACCCGCCGGACCTGATCTTCCTTCTGGCCCTGCGCTACCGCCTCTCGGGCGTGCGTTACCTGTTTGACCACCACGACGTCTGCCCGGAGCTTTTCGAGGCCAAGTTCGATCGCAAGGGCCTGCTGCACAAGATCATGCTGCTCTGGGAGCGCATCACCTTTGCCTTTGCAGATGTCTCCCTCGCCACCAATGAAAGCTTCCGCGAAATCGCCATCCGGCGCGGCAAGATGAAGCCCGAGAACGTCTTTGTCGTGCGCTCCGCGCCGCGCATCGAGAAATTCCTGCCCGGCCCCGGCGATCCCGCCGCCCGCAAGGGGGCGAAGACCCTGCTTGGCTATGTCGGCGTCATCGGCCAGCAGGAGGGCATGGACCTGCTGCTTGAGGCCATGCACCACCTGATCCACGATCTCGGGCACGCCGATGTGCATCTCGCCATCGTCGGCTTCGGCCCGCATGTGGATGTGGTCAAGGCGGATATGGCAGACAAAGGCCTCGAGAATCACGTCACCTTCACCGGGGCACTCTATGACGAAGAGCTCCTGAAGGTGCTCAACGAGATCGACATCGGCGTTGCCCCCGATCCGAAAAACCCGATGAACGACATCTCCACCATGAACAAGGTCATGGAATACATGACGCTGGAAAAGCCTCTGGTGCAGTTCGACCTGACCGAAGGCCGGGCCAGCGCCGGCGATGCCGCGCTCTATGCCCAGGCCAACGATGCACAGGACTTCGCCCGATGCCTCGCCCAGCTGATCGAAGAGCCGGACCTGCGCGCAGACCTCGGGGCCAAGGGCCGCGCGCGGGTGCTGAAGTCACTCTCCTGGGACGCCTCCGCGCCGAAGCTTCTGGCCGCCTATGACCGCATCTTCGGCATGGTGAAGCGGGACACCGCCGCCAAACCCGCCCCGCGCAAGGAAGCGGAGAGCTCCTGAGCGCTCCGCTGTCCCGGACTTGATCCAGGATTCCAAGCGGCGTGTCGCCTGATCAGCCGGAGATGCAGAGCGCCTCCCGCAGCGCAACGATCGCCCGCGCCGGCACATCCTCTGCACTCAGGAATCCCCCCGTCGCGAGCCACTCGGAATAGGCCGCGTTGCGGCAATCGACATAGAGGACCCCAAAGAAATCACCGCGCTTGCCATTGCCGCGGATGAACACCTCATGTGTCCCCTCCCCTGCGGCGGGCAAATCGGAGGGCGTCGCATACCACCACTGTTTGTAGGGGGCCGACAAATCATCGGTGTCTTCGAGAAGCTGGAGCGTCTCCCCGGCCTGAGAGGCCGTCACTACCCCCAGGACAGAGGTAAAGAGCAAGAGAGCGAAAACCGAAACCTGTTTCATGACAATGATTTTCCTTTTCGCAAGGCCCCTGCCGGGGCTTCGCCCGTTCGGCCCTCACACGAGCCCGTAGTAGTCCCGATACCAGTCCACAAAGGCCGCCACGCCGTCCTTGACGTCCGTCTGCGGTCGATATCCCGTCAGCCGCTGCAACAGCGCCGTGTCGGCCCATGTGGCGGGCACATCCCCCGCCTGCATCGGCATCAGGTTCTGCGCAGCCTCCAGCCCCGTGGCGGCCTCTATGGCGGCGATATAGTCCGTGAGCTGCACCGGCTCGGAGTTGCCGATGTTCACCACCCGGTGCGGCGCCACAGGCGAGAGGCTGTCGCCCTCCGGCACAACCCCATCCTCGGGCCGTTCCGGCACCGCGTCCATGAGCAGACGGATCGCCTGCACCAGATCCTCCACATAGGTGAAGTCCCGCTTCATGTCGCCGTGGTTATACACGTCGATCGGATCGCCGTTCAGGATCGCCCTGGTGAACTTGAACAGCGCCATATCCGGCCGCCCCCATGGGCCATAGACCGTGAAAAAGCGGAACATCGTCACAGGCAAATCAAACAGATGCGCATAGGAATGCGCCATGTTCTCCATCGCCTTCTTCGTCGCCGCATAGAAGGACATCTGGTGATCGGCCTTGTCGGTCTCCCGGTAGGGCATCTCGGTGTTCGCCCCAAAGGCCGAGGAGGTGGAGGCCAGCAGCATGTGTTTCGGCGGATGCGCCCGCGCCGCTTCCAATATCTCGAAGGTGCCGGTGATGTTGCTCTCAAGATAGCTGCGCGGGTTCTCGATCGAATAGCGCACCCCGGCCTGCGCGGCGAGATGGATGACATAGTCGGGCTTGTGCGCCTCGAACAATGCCATGATCCGCCCCGGCGCCTCAATGCTGTCGTTCACCACGGTAAACCCCGGGCTTTGCAGCAGCATCGCCTGCCGCCGCTCTTTCAAGCTCACATCGTAGTAGTCCGACAGGTTGTCGATCCCCACCACGGTGAAGCCATCCGCCAGCAGCCGCGCGCAGAGGTGATAGCCGATGAACCCCGAGGAGCCGGTGACGAGAACCGTGCCGCCCATCAATCCGCCCCGAAGAGATCGCGGGTAAAGACCTTGTCCGCCACGTCGCGGATGTCATCGGTCAGGCGGTTGGCAACGATCAGATCGGCCTCTGCCTTGAAGGCGTCCAGATCGTTCACCACCCGGCTGCGGAAAAAATCAGGCTCGTCCAGCACCGGCTCGTAGACGATGACCTCGACGCCCTTGGCCTTCAGCCGCTTCATGATGCCCTGAATCGACGACTGGCGGAAGTTGTCCGACCCGGCCTTCATGACAAGGCGATAAATACCCACCACCTTCGGCCCGCGCATCAGGATCTGGTCGGACAGGAAATCCTTGCGGGTGCGGTTGGCATCGACGATGGCGCGGATGAGGTTCTGCGGCACATGGCTGTAGTTCGCCAGAAGCTGCTTGGTGTCCTTGGGCAGGCAGTAGCCGCCATAGCCGAAGGACGGGTTGTTGTAATGCCCGCCGATGCGCGGATCGAGACTGATGCCTTCGATGATCTGACGCGTGTCCATGCCGCCCGCCATGGAATAGCTGTCGAGTTCGTTGAAGAAGGCAACCCGCATGGCAAGATAGGTGTTGGCGAACAGCTTGATCGCCTCGGCCTCGTCGGGATCGGTAAAGAGGATCTGCACGTCCTTCGTCTGCGCCCCTTCGAGCAGCAGGCCCGCAAAGGTCTCCGCCCGCTCCGAGCGCTCCCCGACGATGATCCGGCTGGGGTGCAGGTTGTCATAGAGCGCCCTGCCCTCGCGCAGGAACTCGGGGCTGAAGATCACCTGGTCGGTCTCCATCTCGCGCCGCACCTGGCGCACATAGCCCACCGGGATGGTCGATTTGATGACGATGGTGGCGCGCGGGTTCACCGCGATCACCTGAGAAATCACCGTCTCGACACTGGAGGTGTCGAAGTAGTTGCTCTTGGGATCGTAATTCGTCGGTGTGGCGACGATCACGAAGTCCGCATCGGCATAGGCGCTGGCCGGATCCGTGGTCGCGGTCAGGGACAGGGCACGCTCGGACAGGAACTGCTCAAGCTCCGCATCGACAATCGGGCACTGCCGATCGTTGACCATCTCGACGCGGCTCTCGGAAATATCGACCGCGGTCACATCGTGGTTCTGCGCCAGCAGCACAGCATTCGACAGCCCCACGTAGCCAAGTCCGGCAATGGCGATCTTCATGACATGTCCCTTTTTTGCGGCTGCAATCCAACGGTTTCCGGATTTTGTGCATACGGGCAATGCCCTTCGCGGACAAGGCGCGGCGCGCGCATGCCCCTGCCCTGAGCGCTGACTGGCCGGGCAGAGCGCTCCCCCGCGATCAAAAAAGCCGCGCTTTTCTATTGTGAAAGCCAGGGGGGTGATGTTTTTTGACCCCGCATCCTTGCGCCCCGGTCAATTGCCCGGTCAAGCCTTCCCGTATTCTTTCAAGACCTTGGAGCCCCCATGCAAGACACTGCCTTCCGGAGCCCCGCCCCATGACCGCACGGCTGATCTCCCGGGGCGTGATGCCGTTTTACATGCTGGCCTGCGGGTTCCTGCATCGCCGCCACCATCAAAAGCCGCCCTTCGACATGGCCGATTTTACCCGCGACGCCGCACAGCTGCCCCCGCATCGCCCGGTGCCAGACGCGCTGCCAAGGCGGATCTTCATCTACTGGCGGCAGGGCTTCGACGACGCGCCGCCCATCGTGAAGGCGATCCGCCGCCGCTGGCAAACGCTGAACCCCGACTGGGAGGTGGTGGAGATCACCGAAACGACCGAAGGGGACTGGATCGACATGTCCGACATCCACCCGGACCTGCCCATCGCCACGCGCAGCGACGTGATCCGCCTGCGCCTGATCGCGAAACACGGCGGCATCTGGGCCGATTCCACCCTCCTGCCGATGCGCCCTCTGGACGACTGGCTCGGGGCGCTGATGGAGGAAGGCTTCTTTGCCTTCCGGCAGGACATCCCCTATCGCCGCGTGTCCTCCTGGTTTCTGGCAGGGCTGCCCGGCACGCCGGTCGTCACACGCTGGCTCGATCTGTTCGGCAGCTACATCGCCCGCCGCCCGCATCCGATCGCCTATTTCGCCGTACACTTTTGTTTCATGGCCGCGATGTGGGGCCAATCACAGGCGGCGCAGGCCTGGCGGCGCGTCCCGGCCCTGAGCGCCGATGGTCCGCATTATCTCAAATGGCTGCTGCACGGGGTGGACGATCCGCAAAAGCGCCCCACCCCGCAAGAGCTGGCAGCTGTGCCGGTTTTCAAACTCGCCTGGAAGCAGGAGGTGGAGAGCATCGAGGGGGTCGCGGCGAAACTCGCCGAGTTCGGCATCACCGGCGCCTGGGGCGCGGACTGACCCCGCAGGCTACCGCGTCAGCGGCACGCCGTCGGGCCACTGGGCATAATCCTGCGCATAGAACGTCCGAACGAACTCGGTGATGGCCTGCTCGTCAGCCTCCGACAGGCTCAGGCGGCGCCCCTGCCCCGTCGCATAGCGCGCCTTGGCCAGGGCCTTGCCCTTGTCCAGTACGGCGGAGGCCCCCGGAATCTGCTTGAGCCTGTCCTGCAGCCCGCGCGCCCGCTGCACCCATTTCGGCAAATCATAGGTTTCGGCGGTGCGCTCGTGGCGGGCCTCAAGGACGGTTCCCGTCCGCTCCGAAAGCTCTGCGAACAGCGCCGCGATGTCTTCCGTCGCATAGGCCTTCACAACGGTGCCGGGCGCCTGCCAATAAAGATGCTGCGGCTTGAAGTGGGTCAAAGAGAAATCCTCGGTCACCGCCTCCGCGTTTCCCTTCCGAGCCAGATCGCCCATCACCCGCATCACCATATCCCGGCCCTCTTCCGGGCTGACAAGGCGCAGGTCCGTATCGGTAAACGTCCGGCAGTATTCCGAGACCGAAGACAAAAACCGTTTACGCGGATCGCGCACCAGGCAGAACAGATCATACGCCCGCACCGTCTCCCACAGATCGGGATAGAACCCGGCGAACTCCGCGACCCCGAGATGCGCCCGGTCAACCGTCTTTCCGGCGGTCTGTTCCGGGGCTGCGTGCCACAGGCCGAAACCGATGTCGTTGAACGGCTCCATGGCGCTGCGGACCGAGGTGCCGCCGGCCTTGGGATTGTGGAAGAAAACAAATCGGTGCTTGTGTGAAATGATCACGGAGGTCTGCTCCACTGGAAATCTGCGGCTGACGCGACCTGTTGCAACCAGTCCCGAAGCCTTCTCCGACCTATCCCGCAGGCCGGGAACACTCAAGCGGCCTTGCAGGCCGGGGCGCGCCGGAGCCGCTCGGAGCGCATTTCCTGTGCGATCCGGAGACGATATCAACAAGCTACTAAACAGCTACCAATCAAGTACCTCAATGGTAACTAAAGCATACCCAAAAGCTATCGGATAGCTACCAGATATCTTTCAGATACTGGATAGCTATCAGTTAACAGTTGAGTACCGGTTAGCTACCAGCTACCCTTCGCTGCATAACAAAATACAAACACATCCATGAGGGAGCAGTTCTCATGCCGATCATTTCATTCGCCAACCCCAAGGGCGGGGCGGGCAAGACCACGACCGCCTTGCTTCTGGCCATGGAGCTCGCCGAGCGCGGGGCAGGGGTCACCGTTATCGACGCCGATCCGGAACGCTGGATCTCGCAATGGGCGGGGTTGCCGGGCAAGCCAGACAACATCACCATTCAGGGCGATGTCACGGAGGAAAGCATCGTCGACCGTATCGACGAGGCGGCGCAGGAGAGCCAGTTCGTCATCGTCGATCTCGAAGGCACCGCCAGCCTGATGGTCGCCAACGCCATCGGCATGTCCGATCTGGTCGTCATCCCGCTTCAGGGCTCGTCCATGGATGCGAAAGGGGGCGCCAAAACCATCCGCCTGATCCGCAATCAGGAGCGTCTTGCCCGGCGCAAGATCCCGCACGGTGTCGCCCTGACCCGCACCAGCGCCGCCGTCACGTCACGCGCCATGAAGAACGTGCAGGCCCAGCTTGCCCGTGCCGGGATCGAGGTCTTTCGCACACCGATCGTCGAGCGCGCCGCCTTTCGCGACCTGTTCGACTATGGCGGAACACTCTCAACACTCGACCCCGCACTGGTCAGCAACATCGAAAAGGCCCGCATCAACGCCCAGAGCTTCGCGGGCGAGGTTCTCAGCTGGCTGAAGGCTGGCCGCATGGCGGAGGTGAGCTGATGAAGGAGCGCGCAAACCTGGGCTTCGAGGACGAACTGACCGGCTTCGACCCTGCCGACTGGACCCCGAAACCCGCCGCCCGCAAGAAGACCCCGCCCGAAAGCCGCACCGCGAGCCGCGAGCTTGCCGAAGCCACGGGCTTCCGGTCCCGCGAGCCGGTCAAGCCCGCGCCGGAAGACAAGCCCAAAAAGGCGGGGAAGGCGGCCAAGACCGCGGCCAAACCGGTCAGACGCCGCCGAACAGGCCGCAACGCCCAGTTCAACATCAAGACAAAGCCCGAAACCATCGAGGCCTTCTGCGCCATCGCCGATGCCAACGGCTGGGGTCTGGGCGAGACGTTCGAACATGCGGTCACGCTTCTGCAGGCTGATCTGACCAAATCCTGATCGGCCATGCATTCCTTTCAATGCTTGTCCCGGTCTGAAAACCGGGCCTTTCCCCGGGGCTGTGCGTCCTTGGGTGTTATATATGTGTTAAATATAGTGTTACGCCCTCTCGAATCGGCTTTTTTCCAAGACAATTCAAACCCTTCCAGACACCCCCCCGTGTGTAAAGTGGTGATTCTGCGTGTGCAAAGTGGTGATTCCCCGTGTGTAGAGTGGTGATTCCCCGGCCCGCGAATCAAAGCCCCTGAAACACAGGGAACAAGCCATTGATCCGGAGTCGTTTTTTGCCCGCAGGGCGTGGGTGATGTGTCGTTCGGGCGTGGGCGAAGTGTCGTTTTCCTCTTGGCGTGTGTGAAGTGTCGTTCTAAGGTGGCCCGTGTGTGAAGTGTCGAAGGGGGAAGCTGCCATGACCACCGACTATCCACTGCTGCCGGACCGCCACCCGCAGGGGGATTTCTTCGTCTGCGACATTCTTGACGCCGCGCCGAAGGGCGACGTGGGGTCGATGGAGCACCCGATCTTCTCGCTCTCGACCAAGCCGGACACGCGCCCGCGCAAGTACGAGCACAACGGCATGACCGTCGAAATCAAACCCTCGACCGACGGGCTGGCCACGGTGCACGACCGGGACGTGCTGATCTACTGCATCTCAGCGCTCATCAAGGGGATGAACGACGGGAAAGAGCCGCAGCAGGTGATCCGCTTCCACGCCGCCGACCTGCTCAAGGCGACCAACCGCATGACGACCGGGCGCGGCTACAACCTTCTGAAGGCTGCCATGGAGCGCCTCGCGGGGACGCGCATCTCGACCAACATCACAACGGGCGGGCAGGAGATCTTCGAAACCTTCGGCCTGATCGAACGCGCCCGGATCGTGCGCGAAACGCGCGACGGGCGGATGCAGGAGGTGGAGGTCAAGCTCTCGGACTGGGTGTTCAACGCCATCCGCGCGCAGGAGGTGCTGACCCTCAGTCGCGAATATTTCCGCCTGCGCAAGCCGCTGGAACGGCGCATCTACGAGCTGGCGCGCAAACATTGCGGGCGTCAGCGCGAATGGCGGGTGTCGATGGAGGTGCTTCAGAAGAAATGCGGCTCCGGCTCCACCTTACGCGAATTCCGCCGTCTCGTCTCTGCCATCGCCAAGGAAGACGCGGAATACGGCCACATGCCAGACTATGAAATCCGCATCGACGAGACCAAGGATCATCTGATCGCACGCTCACGCGGGACCGTGGGCCCCGACATCTCGGACATGGTTCGAATCCCGGAGCTCGATCCGGATGTCTATGACATGGCGCGCGGTGCGGCGCCCGGGTGGGACGTGCGGATGATCGAACAGGAATGGCGCCGCTGGGCCTCCGAGGTGCCACGCAATCCGGAAATGGCGTTCCTTGGATTCTGCCGGAAGTGGAACGAGCGGCGGGGCAAGCCCTGAGCCGTCACAGGGCGTGCTTGTTGCAATCTAATTAAGCAAGCGCTAACAAAAAGACATAAATGGATGGCCATTTTGGTCACAATTGCATTAGATACTGTTAAGGTAATGATCGCCTTTAAGGCGAATTTTTCAGCACGACAGGACGGGTTGAGAGTATGGATTTCTGGACAATCGTTATGGCAGCCTACTGCCTGACCACGATCATGGCGATTTCGCTGACGTATCAAGAACAGAAGAGACGTGCGCAAAGTACGCCGGTCTACATGCTGATCGGTTACATGCTTTGCATGGTCTGGCCTGCGGTTGCGACCGTCATGGTGGTGCTTTACCGCCCCGGACGCGCCGCATCCTGGACCGCAAGCCAGGACTGAATTCATCTGCTGCCCGCCGACGACCCGGTATGCTGTTTTTTTTGGCACAGGGGGCGGGCAAGCGACAAACTGGGGCGACGAGCCTTGCCGCACTGCAGCAATCAAGGTTAATAGAACGTTAAAGAATTGAATTATGCAAGTTCAGGTGCGGCCCGGCGCACGAGACAGACCGTTGTCTCATCCTGCTGCCGGACCTGAAGCGCCAATTTTCGGGGGAAGACGATTTCATGTCGCTATACGCT
The DNA here is from genome assembly GCF_048553275.1 of Pacificoceanicola niger. Taxonomy (NCBI): domain Bacteria; kingdom Pseudomonadati; phylum Pseudomonadota; class Alphaproteobacteria; order Rhodobacterales; family Roseobacteraceae; genus Pacificoceanicola; species Pacificoceanicola niger. The sequence goes on along the minus strand of NZ_JBLZMW010000002.1, from coordinate 68,391 downwards.
TACAATGACCCTGAGTCTCTTGCCGCGGGCAAGCCCGGGCTGGTTTCCGGCTATGAAGCAACCGCAGGCAAACCCTCCGGGTTTTACCGGGCAATCGGCAAGCGTCTTTTCGATATTGCCGCCGTGCTGATCGCCGCTCCCGTGGTGCTGCTGATTTTGCTCCCGATGCTGCTCCTCGTGGCCTGCGATGGCAGCAATCCCCTCTATACGCAGATGCGCGTCGGACGGAACGGTCGGAGCTACCGCATGTGGAAGCTGCGCAGCATGGTCCCCCAGGCTGATCAGAAGCTGCAGGCCCATCTCGACAGCGACTCCAGGGCGCGGGCGGAATGGGACCACCATCAGAAACTCAAGAACGACCCGCGGATCACCCGCGTTGGCCGCATCCTGCGCAAATCCTCGCTCGACGAGTTGCCGCAGCTGTGGAACGTGCTGCGCGGCGACATGAGCCTCGTGGGGCCGCGTCCCATGCTCGAAGATCAGCGCGCCTTCTACCCGGCGCGGGACTACTATGACCTGCGGCCCGGCATCACCGGCCTCTGGCAGGTCAGCGCCCGCAACGAGAGCGGTTTTGCCGACCGGGCCCGTTTTGATACCGAATACAACCGCCGGTTTTCTCTGAAGCAGGATCTGAAGATCCTCGTGGCGACCGTGGGCGTGGTCGTCAAAGCCACGGGTCACTGAAGCGCCGGTGGCTCAGGCTCCTGGCCTGAGCGCCGGGACCAGCGCCATGGCCAGGGCGGCGGCAACAAAGCCGCCCAAATGCGTCTCCCAGGCCAGCGCCCCCGCTTCGAGCACCCAGGCCAGCGCATTCAACGCGGCAATCAGTGTCGTGCGCCACAGCACCATGCCATAGACCCGGCGCTTCGAGGCGCCCTCCGCACGCAGCGCCTGCGCATCCGCTGCGATCCAGACCGCAATCAGCCCCATGATCGCCCCGGAGGCGCCAACCATCGGCCGCGGGCTTGCGGAGAGCAGGCCAAAGCCGATCCCGCCGCCAACCCCCGAGATCACAAACAGCGCCGCAAGACGCCCCGCGCTCAGGCTGCGTTCCAATTGCGCCCCAAGCCAGCCGAGCGCCAGCACGTTGCCAAGCAGATGCTGCCAGCCCGCGTGCAAAATCATGTAGCTGAAGAACATGGCGACCGGCTGCAGCCCGTAGTTCGGGGTCCAGCTGTGCAGCAGACCGGCCCAGAAGCCGCCATACTGGTAGGCAAGGGGGCGCCAGAGCGGCGATCCCACAAGCCCCCGGTCCGCAAGGATCAAAAGCGCCTCGATGGCACAGAACACCAGCGCCAGCCCAAGCCAGACATATCGCGCCTGCGCGGCCCGGCTGTCGCGTACCGTCGTGCTGCCGTCCACGCCGTGTCCTTTCCCGAGGTCACGCCAGCCTTAGCAGAGCCTTACTCCGGAATGAAGCGCGGCAGCTTGGGCAGGACCTCGGCCATGAAGCGCTGCAGCCGCGCTTCGGCGTCCGCCTCGCTCTCGTTGCGGCCCATCGGGGTCACAAAGCGCACCAGCGCCCCGTCCGAGCGTTGCCGCGTCAGCCCGTCCCAGACCACGCCCGCCTTCACCGCGAAATCATTGGTCATGCGCGTGCCGCGCTGCTCGAACCAGTAATAGACCATCTGTTTCGACAGCCCCTTCTGGATCACCGCGCGGTTGACGGCGAAATCGCCATAGACCGTGCCCGGGAAGGAGACCGGCACCGATTGCAGCGAGAACATCTCCCAGCCACCCACCGGCAGGCAGACCTCGGGCGAGTGGATGCCCGCGCCTTCGGTCTGTTTCTGGTAGAAGGCGGAGAAGAAGTTCACCGGCTGCACCTCGTTCGGCGAGGTGTAGGTGGTGTTGACGTAATCGGTGGCCTTGAGCACGTCCTGTGTCGCCTGCTCCAGCGGCAGGCTGACCCCGCGCCAGCCGTCGATCTGCTTGGGGAAGAACAGGAAGTTCTCGCGCACCACGCGCTCGCCCTGCGGGGCCGGCGCGGCATACCAGGCCCCGACGACGAGGGTGGACACGGCGGCGGCGGCGATCAATCCCCGGCTCGGCGCCAGCGCCAGCACCTTGGCCGCCTGACCGCCCAACCCCTGAAAGTCGAGGTCGATGGTATCGGCCAGTGTCTTGGGATTGCGCGTCGTGCGCTGCAAGACCACCGCCAGCAGGAACAGGATGCCGACGCAGGCGCCAAAGATCACCCAGCCTTCAAAGACGTGCAGGAAGCCCTCGGCCTGCTCGATCCCGAAATAGTTCACCAGAATGCCGATCATGCCGATGCGGAAGGAGTTCATGAAAATGGTCAGCGGCGCGGCCGTCAGGAACAGCAGCGCCTTGTGCCAGAACGGCCCGCGATAGAGGATCGCGGTCAGGTAGCTGAACGACAGGATCGGGAAGAGATAGCGCAGCCCCGAACAGGCTTCGGCCACCTGCAGCTTGTAGACGCCAAGGTCGATCACGTTGCCTTCGAGGAAGACCGGAATGTCGACCATGCGGATGAACCACACGCCCAGCTCGGAGGAGACAAGCTGCAGCGCGATGGTCAGCTTCCAATAGAGGAACTGGGGCAGGGGCAGCATGAACACCAGGTGCAGCACCGGCAACTGATGATGCTTGCCGCGCTGCCAGCCCATGCAGGTCAGCACCACACCCCCGGTCCAGAGGATGAAGGCATAGGTCACCACGTCCGGAATCCGCACGAGGTTGCCAAAGATGCCAAAGACCAGCGCGAGCCCGACAACGATCACCCCGGGCATACGGCTCACCGGGGCGGCGGGATCGTGCGGCGGCGCGTTGCGCAATTCGCGCAGGAACAGGTAGAGCGAAATCAGCGGGATCAGCGGGCCGTGGCTGTACTCGGGCGTCATCCAGGCATTGCCAAGCGAGACAAACCCCAGCCAGAAGACGGGCAGGGACACCATGCACAGCAGCACGAACCACAAAAATCCCTGCAGGTTCAGCCCTTGGGCGGGGGTAAGCGGCAGCCGGGACAGGCTTTGGGAAAAAGACATTGGCACCTCGGAACTTGGCGAGCCGTAATAGCGGCAGTCCGGCGGCGCCGGAATTTTTCAAGATCGGTTGGATACTAAAGGGCAAAGGCCCGTCATGGAACTGCTTTTCGCAAGGCAGCTCCTGACAAACCCGCGAGCACGCCAAGGCCGTACAGGCCCTAGTCCTGCGCCAGAAGCGCCTCGATCCGGGCGAGTCTTGCGGCCAGATCGGCATTTTCACGGGCTTGCGCTTCGATCACCGCCTGCTGCTCCAGCGTATAAAGCGTCAGCTCCTCGATCTTTTTCAGCTGCGCCAGCTGCATCTGCGTCAGATCGAGCCCGTCCCGCGCCACATCCGCGGCCGAGGGAACATCGGGCAGATGGCGGTTGGCGCTCACGAACTCTGCGACTTCGGACAGCGGGCGCAGGCGATATGCGTCGGCAAAGACATAGTCAGGCACGTTAAGCGTGGTGGCGCCAGAAATGAAATTTCCGGGAATGGTGATGTCGCCACCGGCGGTCAGGGTCATCTCGGGGCCATCCGCGACACCATCGGTGATAATGAACCGGTTGGGCGACGCATTCTCGTGCACGAAGTACCAAGTTGTCCCGCTATCGGTGTTGTCCAAGGTAAAGTAGGAGCCGCCGTTGTTCGTCATGTTGAACATTTCACGAACAGCCGTTGTGCCGCTTTGTTCGATCAGGATGCGCGGATCATTTCCGACAATGTGCATACTGGCCGCGGGCAGTGACGTGCCAAGCCCGAGGCCCGAACTGGCGAGCCAGAAGGCGTTGTCCGGCACGCCCGCAGCGATGGTAAACGGTGTTGTTCCCGACGTGTCATCCTCGATCGAAAACCGATCAATCCCCCCGGAGGCCCGAGAGTTGGGATCATTGACACGCAACGTCCAGTCGTTGTTGGGCGAGGTGGAGCTGGAGGTGTCGTTGAACTGGATCGAAAGCTGAGTGTACTGGAACCGCATTGTTTCATCGTTGGCGAAGACTTCTCCACCGGGCGCATTGGAACAGCTGTTCCCAATGCAGATACTGCCATCGATGGTAGCATCATCGGCGACCCATAGGTCCCCGTTAGGTTCGACCCCGACAGCAAGGGTGCCTGCGATGTTGACATCGGCGGGGTGGTTGGTGGTCTGAGCCAAGGCCGGAGTGGCGCAGGCCGCGGCAATCAGCACGGCAGTGGTGCGAAAAACTGACAACATAACAGGTCTCCCACGCGTCAGCCCTTCAGGGACCTGACGCCAAAAAATGTTTTCTAAAATGACGCCCTGCCGTCCCAGCAGGCCGCCGGAAAAGGTTAAGTGCGTCTCGGGCCCTGTCAATGCAATGTTTCTAGCGACCTGCTGTCAGCGTTGCCAACTGCGCCTCGAGCCGGGCAATACGGGCCTCCTGCGCGGCGTTGCGGGCGCGTTCGGTCTCGACCGTATCGTGCAGCTCGGCGATATACAGATGCGCCTTTTCCAGCTCGTTCAGCATGCCGCCGGTCATGGCGGTGATGTTGAAGGGGCCGTCCTCGGGCGTTTGGCCGACATTGGGCAGGTGCTTGTTCGCCTTCATCATGGCGGCCTGTTCGGCGATGCTTGGCAGGGGATAATCCTCGTCGAACACCCGGTCACACCCGGCCGCGCAGGACCCGGCCGTGAAAAGCTCGCCCTGGATGGTCAGGTTGCCTTCGGCAGAGACGACCATCTCTGGCCCGTCGTTGACACCATCGGTGATAATGAACCGGTTCGGGGATGCGTTCTCGTGGACGAAATACCACACTGTGCCGCTATCGGTGTTGTCGAGCGTGAAGTAGGAGCCGCCTCTGTTGCGCATGGTGAACAGGCCGCGCACGCCGGGGGTAAAACTGGTGTTTTCCACAAGGACCCCCTGATCGTCTGCGGCTGCGGGGTCGTTGCTGACGATATGCAAGGGCGCGCTGGGGGTGGTGGTGCCCATGCCGATATCGCCGGTGCCGCCATCCGCCCAGAAGGCGCTGCCCTCGTCCCAGCGCACCTCGAAATTGTAATCCCGGTTGCCAGAATTGATTTGCGCGGTGTCGAATTCGAGGAAGATCGCGTTGTTCGGGGTGCCGGGCCGCATCGCGAAGGGGGTCGTTGTGTTGGTGATGTCCGACAGGCCGAAATCGCCGTTGCCGAAGATGACCGTCTCCCAGGCCTGGCCCCCGCCGGCCGCGTTGGAGCGGTTCAGCCTGATACCCTCGGTGGCGGTCGCCTCCACATGCAGCGGGGATTGCGGCAGCTCGGTGCCGATCCCAACCTGCCCATCACCGTCCAGAACCAGCGTCGAAGACGGCGCCCCGGCCTTGATCGTCAGGATTTCGGCACCGGTGGTGTCATCGATGAACATCAGCTGATCTTCGCCGCCGTTCAGCCGGTCATTGGCCTGAATAGCCCAGTCGTTCGCGGGAAAACCGGCGGTGGCGGAGTCGTCTTCAAAGAGGATCCGCGTGTTGTTGGACTTGAGTTTGAGCGCACTGTAATTGCCATTGAAGGTTTCAGTGGCAAGGCAACCCCCGCCGACGCAGAGGTTGTCTCTGATGGTGGGATCGGTGGTCGACAGCACCTCGGCGCCTGCGGGCGCGGCCAGTGGGAGGACAAGCGACAGGGTGCAGGTGAGCCTGGAAATGCGGGACATGAAATTCTCCATTTTTATTTGAACGATGCGCGAAAAATCCGGGGATGAAATCGGGCATGGGATACCGCCGAATGAATGGCGGTTAATTCCTGCCGATCAGAGGCGTTTGGCGCGCCCCTTGTCAATGTCGATGCGGCGCATTGCCAGTAACGCGAGAACAATGGCGCCCACGGCTCATGCTATGCGTGTTTATGTACCAGGGTGTGGCCGGCCTCAGAACCGATGGGAAAACGTTCTGCCCATGCTCACATACACGCTGTCGCTCTCGGCCCAGCCGCTGCCCACCGCAGTCTCGCGCAGCATCACGCGGCGGTAGCCGAGGTTCACGGCCCACTCCTTCGACAGCCTGTGCTGAATGCCGAGGCCCAACTCGCCCCGGTTGGTCCGCGCGCCTGCAGCAAGATCCTTGGTGTCGAGGTAAGACAGGCTGAACTGCATCCCGGTCAGGGGGCTGAACGCATGGCGATAGCTCGCCGAGGTGAGCGTAAAGAGCTCCTCGGTGTCCTCGGTGCCGCTGGTCAGGCCGCGGCGGAGCTGCGCCGAGAGCGTGCCGCGCGGCAGTTTGCGCGAATAGCTGACGCCGCCCGTCACCGCGTCGGTGCCATTGGCACTCCGGCTGGCTCCCAGAGAGAAACTCAAAGAGCCGTTCGCCAGCTTCGGCGCCCAGCCGCTGCTCAGCGAATAGCTGGTGCCTTCCTCGACCTGGCTCGCCGAGACGGAGAACGACAGGCTGCCGCGCGGCCGCTCATGCGACAGCCCGAACCCCAGATCCCACGTCTCGCGCAGGGCACTGCCCTCTTCGTGGTATTCGGCATAGCCCAGCTGGCTGGTCATCGTCAGATTGTCGGCCAGCCGCAGCTTCACATCGCCACGCAGCGCATAGCGTTGGCTGTCGAAGTACAGGGTCGGATCGGTGTCGAAGTAATCCACATGCCGGGCGGTCAGGCGCAGCCCGGCCTCGACCGGGCCGCCTTCCCCGACGCGCAGGGCGCTGTTCGCGGCGAGTGTGCGCCGCTGTCCGGTGGCGCGGCGGTCGTCAAGATTGATGAGATCCTCGACGGTCTCGATGCCCTCCGGCAGCGTGCCGTCCTCGTTCAGGAATTCCGCGATACCGCGCAGGTAGGCGATATCCTCGACCTGGGCGCTCAGGCGGCTCTGGAACTGGGACCCGGCGCCATTGCGGCGATAGCTCAGCTCGACCCGGGGCGCTTTGATCCCGAAAGACACGTCGTCGTCCGGATCGGGCGCCGAGACATGGCGCAACGCGGTGCCGATGGTCAGCCCGAGGTAATCGCTGCGGGTCTCGCTCGACAGCGAAAAGGCCAGCCCGGTTTCCGCGCCAAAGGTCGGGCCGTCCGACTTCAGCGAAAGATCGGCATTCTGTGTGGCCTCGATGCGCTGGGTGATGCCAAAGCGCAGCCAGACGCCGCCCGCCTCACCGCGTTCCTGCGCCGCAAGGGGCAGGGCGGTGCCAAGCAGCGCGAGGCCAGCAGCGAGGAGCGGACGCGGTGCAAACATGGCGCGCTCAGCGTGTCATTCGAACAGGCGGCGTTGCGGGACGACGAAGACGTCGCCATCGTGCACCACGGCCAGCCCGGCGCCGCTCTTGCCGCGCTCGATATCCTTGTAGTTCAGCGTGAAGATCCGCTCTCCGGTTTCCGTGCGGCGGCGCAACTGGATGCGTTTCTTCGCAGCAAAGTTGGTAAAGCCGCCCATCTGCGCAAAGAGCTGCAACACGGTGGTGCCCGGTTCCACCTCGATCAGCCCGGTCTTGGCCGCTTCGCCCAGCACATAGATGCTGAACCGGACAGGCTCCTCCTCGGTGGGGGCTTCGCGCTCCGCCAGCCTGTTAACCCCGACATAGACCGTGGGGGTCAGCGAGAAGTTGTTGGCCAGCCCCGTGGTGATGGCGCGCTGGACCTGGCTGATGGTGCGCCCGGCGGCCTGCACGTTGCCGGCCAGCGGCATCGAAATCCGGCCGTCGGGCAGAACCAGAAGCTCGCGGTTCAGGCTCTCATCCTCCAGAACCTCGATCCGCAGCACGTCGCCGTTCTGAATGCGATAACTGCTCTGGGCGTGCGCGACATCGGTCATCGCCAGCAAGGCAAGACAAAGCGCGAAACAGGCGCGGATGATCGTCATGGTGGGTCCCCCGGGTATTTCTAATCAATCTTCGATTGGCCTGGGCAGGATGCAAAGCCGTCTTAACGTGTATGCCGGGAAGCTGCCCGGCATACAATCTCCAAGAGCCTTCGAACGGCGTCAGAGCGCGTTCAGGGCCTCTTCGGCTTGCGTACGCCAGGGCGCCTGGGTGTCTCCGGCGATATCCAGGCTGCGCTGCAATTCGGCTTTCGCCTCCTCGGTGCGGCCAGCCTTGGCATAGGCAAGGCCAAGATGCGCGGCAACGCTGGCCTCTTCGGGCAGGGCCCTGGCCGCGGGTTCAAGCTGTTCGATCGCCGCCTCCACATCGCCGCGCTGGAACAGGATCCAGCCCAGCGTGTCCTGGAAGGCGGGAACCTCGGTGCCGGTCAGACGCCGGGCGATGGCAAAGGCGCGGTTCAGGTCCTCGGGGCTGTCGCGGTGGTTCGACAGCATCGAGGCGAGGTTGTTGGCCACCACCACGTCCGAGCTCTGCTCTTCGTAGAGGATCTCGTAAATCGCGATTGCCTCTTCGAAACGGCCTTTCTTCTCAAGGCGATAGGCCTCCAGAAGCCGCAGGCGTCGGGACTTGGGCAGCAGCTCGAGACTCCGGCTGACCAGCGCCTCGGCCTCTTCCTCGCGATCAGTGGCGCGCAGAAGCACCTGCAGCTGCAGGATCGCCGGCTCGATGTCCGGTTGCCGCGAGAGCAGGTCACGGTAGATGTCCTCGGCTTCCTTCAACTGGCCCTGCAGCGCGTGCACGTTGGCGCTCAGCAGCTCCAGTGGGATGCTGCCCGGATTTTCCGCGATCTGCTCGTCGACATAGGCCCGCGCCTCGTCGAGACGGCCGGTCAGCACCTGTGTGCGCACCAGCTGGATCACCGCCGACAGATCGCCTCCATCCTCGGCGTCGATTTGCGCGCGCAGGTAATCGAGGCTCTCCTCGATGCGGTTCTGGCCGAGCAGGATGCTGCTCTGGTAGACCCGGGCAAGCTGCAAAGACTGTGGTGTGTCGATCTCGCGCAGGGTGTCGATGATCGCCTGGGCCTGCGGCCATTTCTGCTGGCGCAGATAAATTTCTCCAAGCAGGCCAAGGATTTCCACATTTCCAGGCGCGGCGTTCCGGGCGTTGATCAGAACGGTTTCCGCCTGCTGCAGCCGGTTGCGGCCAATCAGGAAGCGGGCATAGCGCACGGATTCCACCGCGCCGCCGTTGGAAATCTGCACCGCCATCGACAGACGCTCCTGCGCCAGTTCAGGGCTGCCGTCGCGCAGATGCGCCTCGGCCATCAGCGCCAGCAGCGACGTGTCGCGCGGGCTTTGGTCCAGAGCATTGCGCAGGTCGGCGATGGCCGCACCTGGCTTGTCGTCCTGAATCATCCAGGCGGCGCGCAGCTTCAACCCGCCGACATTGGTCGGATCTTCTTCCAGCACCCGCTCCACCTGCTCGCGGGCGCCGACCATATTGCCGGTCGAGGTCAGCATCTGGGCCAGCATGACACGGATGCGGCGGGTCTGATCGGAGGGATCCGCGCTTTCCAGCACCGCCTGCATGGCGGCAATAGCCTCGTCGCGTTTGCCTGCGGCGAATTCCGCCGAGGCGCGGGCCGCCCTGTAAAGCGCGCCCGCCGGCCCGTCGCCCGCGGCCGCGATCAGCCGGTCAAGCTCGGCCAGTGCCGCATCCGACCCTTGGGTGCGCTGCATCAGCTCGACAATGGTCATATTGCCATCGGTGTCCTCGGCCGGATCGCCGGCCTCGGCCCGCAGAAAGGCCTCGGCGCCTTCGAAATCCTCTTGGCTCATGTACCAGCGGATCAGGGAAGAGCGGATTTCCTCGTTTCCCGGAAACAGCTCGTACATGGCCTGCAAATGCGGGCCGAGCGCCTCGATCTGACCGAGATTGGCCAGAAGCTGGGCACGCAGCGTGTTGAATTCGAGCGAAGCCGGGTCGGATTCAAGCGCGAGCTCCACCTGCTCCAGCGCCGCATCCTGCTCCTCGCGGCGCAGCAGGTCGTCGATCACCACGCGCCGCGCGGCGCTGGCTGTCGGATCGTCCTCCAGCACGCCGCGGGCTTCCTCGGCGGCGTCACTCTGACCATCCTCATTGCGGGCCAGAACCGCCGTCCGGTAGTGCAGGGCGGCGGCAATGGCGCGCGATCCGATGTGCTCGGGCGCCAGGGCGATGGCCTGCTCGCCATGGCGAATGGCTTCGTCCCAATTGCGCCGCGCCAGCGCCATCAGCGCCAGCCGCTCCCGCGCCTCCGCGGTGTCGGGATACTGCTCAACGAGGCGCAGATACTGACCGTAGGCTTCGGACAGATTGCCGCGATCATACTGCAGGCCCGCATAGAGCAGCCGCGCTTCCTTGTGGAACCCGTCGTTGATGAAGACGTTGCGCAACTCGACGAGGGCGCGGTCAACATCGCCTTCCTCAATATAGGTCAAGGCCGATTGGTAGAAGCGCTCGGCCTTTTCTTCATCGCTTTCGCATCCGGAAAGCAGGGTCACAGCAACAAGAAGCACAGGGATCAGGCGAGAAATTCGGAGCATTTTTACAGTCTGTCAAATGAGGAAATGGGATAGGAGATCTGGGCCCGTACTATGGGGAATTGCCCGCAGATGTCGACAGGAACCGGCCCATTGTGCCATCAAATATCTGTTTTGCCAGGGCTCCACCGCGATCTGACAGGGCAGCGGAGGGTATGGGGCCTCCGCAAGGCGCTGACCATGGACTGTAAAATGACGGTTTTTTGGGCACAGGCCAGGGCAAGGTCTCAGGCCAAGTGTCACGCCCCCATGAGGCCGGTGGCGCATTGTCTGTACCCGGTGCAGAATGTATGTCATACGAGGGTGGCAAAATGTTGACTGCGTGGGCGCCGTCTTCGATGAGCCGCATCTTTTCGCGTAGCCCGGAACCAAATATTTCATGAATAACCTAGAGCTTTATCTCAACCATTTCGGCCTTCAGTCGCGACCTTTCTCTCTTACCCCGGACCCTGATTATCTTTACTGGACGCCGGCACATACCCGCGCCTGGACCCTGATGGAATACGGTCTTCTGACCTGCGCGCCGATCACATTGCTGACCGGCGAGGTCGGGGCGGGCAAGACAACACTGCTGCGCCATTTTCTCAACTCCGCCGATCCGCTGCTCAGGATTGGTCTTGTGGCCAATGCCCACGGCACCCGCGGCGAGCTCATGCAATGGGTGCTGCAGGCACTGGGACTGGAGATCGATCCGGGCGAGGGCTACGTCGCCCAGTTCGACCGGCTGCAGCAATTCCTGATCTCCGAATATGCCGCCGGGCGCCGCGTGGTCCTGGTCTTTGACGAGGCACAGAACCTGACCCGCGAGTCGCTCGAAGAGCTGCGCATGCTGACCAACATCAACTCCGGCTCCGATGAGCTGATGCAGCTGGTGCTGGCCGGTCAGCCGGAATTGCGCGACATCGTGCGCCGCCCCGACATGGCGCAATTCGCACAGCGCGTGGCGGTTTCCTTCCATCTCGGCCCGATGTCCGCCGAGGAAATCCGCGCCTATATCGCCCACCGCGTCTGCGTGGCGGGTGGCAAGCCGGACCTGTTCAGCGACGCGGCTGTCGCGCTGATCTACCGGATGACCGACGGGGTGCCGAGGCTGGTCAATCAGCTGGCCGAATTGTCGCTGCTCTACGCCTTCGGGGGCGCCGAGGAGCAGGTGAGTGAAAACAGTGTCCAGTCGGTTCTGGACGATGGTGTGTTCTTTGGCGCAGGTTCTTCGCCCCGGCTGGTTTCCACCGCGGAAGAGCGGGACGCGGGTATCGGTAAGAGGGCCGAGTAATGGATCTTGGGTATTATGTGCGCATTCTGCTGCGCAGGCTTCCCTGGCTGATCATCCTCGTTGGGATTGGTGGCGGGGCAGGGCTCTACTTTGCCATGACCCTGCCGCCGGTTTACGAAGCCAACGCGCGGCTTCTGGTCGAATCCGAGCAGATCCCCGATGAGCTTGCCGCCTCGACGGTGCAGACCGTCGCCACCGAACAGATCCAGATCATCGAACAGCGCATCCTGACGCGCGAGGTGCTGCTGGAGATGGCCAACCGGCTGGATATCTATGCCGACGAGCGGCAGATGCCAGCCAGTGACAAGGTCGCGGACCTGCGGGACCGGATCAAGATCTCGCTGCAGGGTGGGCGCAATCAGGCCACGCTCGTCACTGTCGGCTTCCGGGCTGACAAGGCGCAACAGGCCGCAACCGTCACCAACGAGGTGGTGACGCTGATTCTGAAGGAAAACGTGGCCATGCGGACCACGGTGTCCGGGCAGACGCTGGATTTCTTCACCCAGGAGGTCGACCGTCTTGGGCAGGAAATGTCGCGCCTGTCGGCGCGGATGTTGTCCTTCCAGGAGGAAAATCTCGATTCCCTGCCCGACAGCCTCGATTTCCGCCGCTCGCAGCAGGCCTCGGTTCAGGAACGGCTGGCGGCGCTCGACCGCAATGAAGACGCCCTCAAGGACCGGCGGAACCGGCTTGTCGAGCTGTTCGAGAACACCGGATCTGTGCCTGTTGCAGAAGACGGGCCGCAGCTCACGGTCGAAGCGCGGCAACTGCTGACGCTGAAGCGCGAATACGCCAATTCCGTTGCCGTCCTGTCGCTCGACAACCCGAAGATTGCCGTGCTGCGGGCGCGGATCGAAGCGCTTGAACGGGTTGTGGCGGAGCAGCAGAGCGAAGCCAGCCAGAACGGCGACACCGGGGCCGAGCCCATGGCGCCCCCGCCAACAGCGTTCGAGCTGCAACTGGCGGATATCGATGCGCAGATCGCGGCAACTGAGCGCCAGCGCGCCGAGCTTGAAAACCAGATGTCCGATCTGGTCGAAACCATTCAGGCCACGCCCGGCAACACCATCACGCTCGACGCGATGCAGCGCGATTACCAGAACCTGCAGGTTCAGTATAATCAGGCCGTGGCCAACAAGGCTCGCGCCGAGACCGGTGACATGATCGAAGCCCTGTCCAAGGGGCAGCGGATCAGCCTCGTGGAACAGGCCATCGCGCCGCAAAATCCGATCAGCCCGAACCGGCCCCTGCTGCTCGCTGGTGGTCTTGGCGGGGGGCTGTTCCTTGCCATCGCGCTGATCGCGCTTCTGGAATTCATGAACAGCGCCATCCGGCGTCCCTCCGAACTGGGGGACAAGCTGGGGATCGCCGCCCTGGCGACGGTGCCCTACATCGAAACCCGGCAACAGATCCGGCGCCGCCGCGTGGTCCGGGTCTCGGCCGTGGCCGTGGTGCTGTTGGTCGGGCTGGGCGGTGCGTGGTTTGTTGCAGGGCAGGGGCTGCCGTTTGGCAATGATCTTCTGCGGCGCATCCTGAGCCAGATCAATAATCTGAAACTCGCAGTGTTTTCCTGACACTCGCTATAACCCAGACAAGAGGCGCAGATGGAACGTATTCAGGCAGCCATCGCCAAAGCCCGGGCCGAGCGCCAGGGAAACAGGGAGATTGCCTCCCCGAACCGGGTTCCGGGCAACACCGGCGCTCATGATATCCGGGAGATGTGGAAGGCCTTGCCGACCCATCCGCTCGACCCCAAGCTCTCTGAACGCAATCGCATCGTCAGCAGCAACCATGGCGCCGAGAGCGCGGCCTTCGATCTGATGCGCACCCGCACGTTGAAGATGATGCAGGAAAACGGCTGGAAGCGCCTCGCCATCACCTCGCCGACGGCGGGCTGTGGCAAGAGCACGGTGGCGATCAATCTCGGCCTCAGCCTGACTCGCCGCGATGACGTCTCGGCGATCCTGATGGATGCGGACATGCGTCGCCCCAGCCTCGCGGATAAACTGGGCATCCGGCGCAATTACCTCGCGGCGGATGTGCTGCGCGGCGCGGCGGATTTCTCGGCCAACGCCTGCCGCATTTCGGAACGCTTTGCGGTCTCGACGAACGACCGCACCGTGCCGAACTCGTCTGATCTGCTGCAGGCACCGCTGGTCAGCGATATTCTTGACCGGATCGAAGCGGAGTATGCCCCAACCCTGATGATTTTCGATATGCCGCCGCTGATGGTCAACGACGACACCATCGCGTTTTTGCGGCATGTGGATTGCGCGATGCTGGTGGCGGCGGCCGAGCATACCTCGATCAAGGAGATCGACGAATGCGAGCGCGAAATCGCCTCTCAGACCAACATGCTGGGCGTGGTGTTGAACAAATGCAAATTCAACAGCGGCAATTACGGCTACGACTATTACTGAAGGGGGGGGCCTGTATCGGCCCTGAAACCACCCTTCGGACATGAAAAAAGGCGCCCGCTTGGGCGCCTTTTCAAATTCTGTCAGGAAAGTCCTGAATTCAGGCGGCTTTCTTGCGACGACGCAGGGCTGCGAGGCCACCCAGAGCGCCGACCAGCAGCAGGCCACCGGCCGGAAGCGGAACCGGAGCGATGTTCTGGAACGCACCTTCGGAGATTTGGAAGTCCAGGGAGCCAGAGGTCGGCGAAGAACCTTCATACATGCCGATGTAGTACGTGCCAGCACCGATGGTGGTATAGGCTGTGCCGGTATCGGGGTTGTACGAGGCGAACGCCGGGCTGGTCTGGTTGGTCACCAGGTTACAGCTTCCGCGGATCTCGATCAGCACGTTGCTGTTGTTACATGCGGAGGTCTGGATCGTCTGACGAGTGCCACCCTCACGCAGCAGTACAAAACCGGTATAGTCGCTGCCCGTGGGGCCCGAATATGCGGTGATGAAAACATTCGACGTCGTGTCGACGGTGAATTTCGCGTAGGCCGAGCTCGGAGCCGAAGACCAGTCAAACTCAACATTGGAGAATGTGCCATAGCTCGTCGCGGTGACTGTTCCACCGCCATTAGCTGCGGCCGAATCAATCGTGGTCAGGGCCTGAGCGCTTCCTGCGGCAAACGCGGAAAGGGCCAAAACCCCAAGAAATTTAGTAAAACCAACAGTCATTTTCTCAATCCCTTCTAACGGGCAGACGGCCCGCCGCAGAGGGCGACGGGACAAACATTAATAAATTGATAGCATTTCCCCACGGGATGCGCACCCGGTTTTTTTGATTTTCCGATACTTTTTGGGAGGTTCCGCATCGAGATGTGCCCTGGGTGCTGCATTTTTTTGCAAAAGGGGCGTTAAAGGCCGTTGTTTGGTCGTCTTGTTCAAGACCGCCGCCCCCTGGCGGCCTGTTGCAGCATCCATACGCCGCGCAAAAACCGCAGCCGGAGCAACGTGCCGAATCCCGCCAGCCGTTCCCGCCCCGAACCCAGCCGATCCGAGCGCAGGATCTTTGGTGCATGTGCCAGGGCCGACAGCGGCATGGCCAGCGCCCGCACGCCCCAGCGCAGCCGCCCGGCCGGATCATCGCCTTGCAGACCCCAGCTTTCTTCGGTCAGGCGCAGCCATTTGCGTCGCAGCGCCGCCCAATCCGACCGCGACGGATGCGAGACGCGCAGATCTTCCGCATAGACCAGCGCGAATCCGGCGGCGGTGGCGCGCTGGCACCAGTCGAGATCTTCCGACAGGCCGGCACGGAACCCGCCGATCTCATCGAACACCGCGCGGCGGGTCAGCAGGTTGGCAGTGACGGAAAAGCCCTTTTCCTCGATGTAGCGCCGGTTGTCGAAGGCAAAGACCGCCTCGAAGGCCTCCGCTCCGGAGCGCGGGGGCGGGGTTTCGTCAAAGACGGTCAGGCATCCGCCGACCAGTGCCGCGCGATCGCAGGCGGCGAAGGCGCACTCCAGCCAGTCCGCCTCCGGCAGGCAATCGCAATCCAGGAAAAACAGCCTGTCCGCCCGGGTTTCCGCGACCCCGCGATTGCGCGCCGGGGCGGCGCCCTTGTCGGCTTCGGTCACAAAACGCACCTGCGGCCAGCGGGCGATGAACTGCGGGGACAGGGCGGGATCGGACATATTGTCGACCACCACGACCTCAACCGCCACCTGCGCATCATCCAGCTGTGGGACCAACGCATCGAGACAGCGCGCCAGCCGCGTCTGGTCGTTGTAATGCGGAATGATGACGGCTGTGGTGGGGGTCACGGCAGCAGGCTCCTTCGCGCGGCCCCGGTCTCCGTGCGGCGCTCCACCCGGGACATCATATATATCTCTGCACGATGCGCTTGGAGACCACCGCCGGATTGAAGCGGTCCACGTCCTGCATCCGGTCCCGCAGGCTGCCGATCAGAATCGCGGTTTCGGCAAAGGTCGAATGACGCGAACAGATCAGATGATCGCAGCCCGCGAGAAGGTGAATGTCGATCAGGGCATTCTCCGCCTCGCGCTGTTTCTCGATCTCCGCCTGCGGCAAGTGCAGGCGGGCCCCGTCTTCCGGCAGGTACTTGTCGGTGAAATGGATGTCGCCATAGCGCTCGGCAAAGCGTTTCTGGATCTCGATATTGTCGGTGGCCAGGAAAATCCGCGCGCCCGGCTTCTTCGCAAGCGCCTTATCGAGCGCCGCCTCAAGCGGCTCCACCGGGATCTTGCGGTCGGTATAGCGCACGTGCACACCGATCAGCGGCCTCCCGAAACGCGCCCGATACGCCTCGACCGCCTCGCGCACACGCCGATTGGGGGTGAAGTAGCGTGCGAGATACTCCTGCAACAGGCTGTCTTCGGAACGCCCGCGAAAGCGCGCGTCGCGGCGCAGGTGTGAGGCGAGACGGCCGAACTTGGGCAGGTAGCACCAGAAGACCGCGAGATCCTCCGGCGCGTGGAGCCGCGTCAAATCGGTGCAGAAGCGGCGATAGACCCGGGCGCCGGAATGCAGCGCCGGATCGAGGCGGTCGATCAGATCGGTCGGGCTTTTGTCCAGATCGCCTTGCCAGACCGGCGGATTGACCGGCCCTGGATGGTCGTCAAACGCTTCGATTGGTGTGTCGATGGGGGTGTCGAACAGCAGAGGGTAGGCGTTGACACCTTCCGGCGCATAGCTGCCGTCGCGCCAGTCGATGATGGGTGCGCGGCCGGTCAGATCGGCGAAGATCAGCCCGCAAACCGCCGAGAGCATCCGGTTGCCAAGGCCGCCCTTGGCCTTGATGATCAGTGTCTTGTCCATGCTCTCGCTCATCCCTCTGCCTCAGTCGATGCCAAGGCTGCGCTTGATGTCGAGGTAGGTCTCGGCCAGGGCCTCGCGCGGGGCCCCGAACAGCCGGTCGATGGCGGGCCGTGCCGCCCGCATCCCGCGCAGATCCTCCGCCGCGCCCGTGTCGCCGCGCAGGGACTTCACCCAGGCCGTCAGCATGCGCAGGCGGGTATAGCTCTTGGTCTTGCGGATCGCCTCGGCGCGCTGCGCATCCGTCAACTTGCGGTCGGTGACATGCTTGGCCATGAGATAGGCGAGATTGGCCACTCCCATGGCGCCGAGCCCATAACGGTCGGCGCGCCCGCCGGGAAACCGGTGGTGATACACCTTTCCCTTGCGCGCGCCCACGACACAGCCGTGATCGGTCACCGCCCAGGAGGCATCGGTATCCTCAAACAGCGAATAGCCGCCAAACACCGGCTCAAAGCCCTCTGCCTTGATCGCCGCGGTGCGGAAGGTCATGCGAAAACCCGTCATCCACTCGACGTGGATGGCATCGATCTCTTCCATCCACGGCAACGCCGGGGCGCGATCGACCAGCGCCTTGCCGATCACCATGCGCGGATTGATGTCCGGCATGAGGCGGCCGATCTGCGTGCGCCACGGCACCGTCCTGGCCTCGCGGACATGGGCCTGTGACATCTCGTAGGCCGCCCCCTGCAAGGCACCGTCCGGCGGGGTCAGCGAAATGGCGGGATTGACTGCGGCGACCTTGCCCTCGGTGTCGCGTTCGTAGACCTCCATGATGGCGGCGCTGGTGCCGGGAAAGAACAGCGTGTCGTCATCGGGCAGGAAGACGATATCGGCGGTGACATGGGTCAGCCCGATATTGCGCTGCCGGGTCAGACCCTTTTCCGAATGCACCACGGTCACCGCGACATCGGAATGGCCGGCGGTCGTCTCGGCAACGACCTGCGCCACCGGGGCGTGATCGTCGGAGCTGTCGATCACGATCAACTGTTCAGGCCGCCGCGACTGTTCCAGCAAGAGCGGAATGGTCAGGGCCAGCGCATCGGGGCGGTTTCGGGTCGCGATCACGACGTCGAAGGTCAGGCGGTCGGGGGCTTTGGTGCTGGTCATGCTCGGAAATCCGGGGCGCGGTCCGGGAAGAGAGGGCGCATGCCCTCTCGCGTCCACGCGCCGGAGAAAGTCTCCATTACGTCATTCAATGCAAAGCGCCGACCGTGGCCAGCGGCCCTTGGAAAGGTCGATAGCGCGCGGCCCTCTCCGGCTCAACCCGGAATCCCTCCAAAGGGGCCGATCAGCGCCGCTTGCGACCGGGAGTGCTGTCATTCCGGTCAGAACCGCGAGCGGCGGGCCCGTTCCGCCCCGGCTCCGGCGCGAACCGGGAAAACCGTGTGCCACCTGCGCGCGGCCTGTCCATGGCGGTCTCCTCGGCCGCGACCTGCTGGCGATCGGAGGGCAGGGGGCCAGCCCCCCGCCGCCGCTCCGCCGCGCTTGACGCCTGCTCCGACGGCTTGGCCTCGACCGAGATCAGCCAGATCCCGGCCCCGAACATGAAGAAGACAAGCGAGAAGATGTTGCCCCAGACGTGCACCGTGGCCAGCGTGAAGCTGAGGCCGACGAAGGTGAACACCCAGGCCAGTCGGATGTTGGTGAGCCGCGCATCGCCGTTGAAATCACGGAACATGATCCGCAGGAGCGGGATGAAGATCCCCGCCGTCAGCATGAGAAAGGCCGGAATGCCGTAGCGCATGGCCATCAGAAGCCAGAAGTTGTCGACGCTGGCGCTGTACATGAACTCCGGACGCACCCAGTCGTTGAAGCCAAGTCCGAACAGTGGGTTCGCCCAGACGTTGTTCAGACCGTGCTCGAAGATCAGGCCGCGCCAGTACGCGGTGTTCGCGGAGAAGGTCGCATAGCTCATAAATACGCGGATCGGAGTACGGTTGGACAAAAGATCGATCGCGATATAGGCCAGCACCATCAGCCCCAGCAGGACCCACCATCGCTGCGGCACCTGGTTCAGCACCGTGCGCCACATAATCAAGCCAAGCAGCAGCAGCATGGCCAGCAGCGCCCCGCTCGACAGGGCAAGGCAGCCCGTGATCAGCATCAGGACCGAAATGATATATCGCCGACCCGTCGGCATATGCCCTTTCAGAGCCACGAAGGACATGGATAGCGCAACCGAACAAAAAAGGCCGAAGTGGATCGGGTGAGCAAAAACGGCCTGCACCCGGTCCAGCCCCATGCGCGCATTGCTGACGTTCGTTGTGATCGAATTCATGCCGGGCACCGCCGACAGGATATCACCGAGCAGCAGCCGTCCGGTCAGGGCCTCGATGAAGGCAAAGGGCATCAGGAAAAAGACCATGAACATCAGGTAGCGGCACAGTTGCAGGAACTGCTCAGGCGTGCGGATATACGCCCGCCCGATCAAATAGCCGCCCAGCATTTCCAAGGCAGTCGATCCCGTGTTCTCGACCGCCATGGAGGGGTTGTTCTTGACCAACGCCAGCATGCTCCAGAAGATAAACCCCGGAAACAGGATATCGGGCAGACGGATCCGTCCGAAATGCCCCATGTACGTCCGGATCAGCAACGGCACCGTCATGATCAAGGCCAGAAGCTTGAGATTGCCCATGGCAAGAGGACCCAGCCGGAAATACAGCGGCAGCAGGATGCACATCAGATAGGCCACCACAACGAGCGACAGGGGGTTGTGGTGCACCGCCTCACCCGGCGCAAAAGCCGTCCTCGATCGGATTTCGGTCACTGCCATGCCTGACTCATCCCTTTGGCTGCAGCCAGCTGGCGCCAAGGCCCGCGCCATCGAGGGCGCCGCCCTTGATATAGCGGAAATTGTCGAGATCGTCCGGATCGCCCTTCAGGGCGTTCACGAACAGCGCATCGTAGTAGTTCGACACCCCGCGCCGCTTGTCCTGGATCAGGGCATTGTCGCGCACGTCCCAACCGCCGAGCCGGCGCGCACCCGGCACCTTGGGCGCGACATTGCGCAGGATCTCGACGTTCTCGGATCGCTCATTCACGGTGATCTGCGGGTTGTACAACGGTGGATTGTCCAGTGGTCCTTCCGAGCGCGGATTGCGGATCAGGGTGTTGTTCCGGATTGTCAGGCCAAGGGTCTCGCCCACCGAGATTCCGTGCAGGTGGGCGTTGATGATGACATTCTCCTCGATGAGCATCTCGCGATAGAACAGCTCCCGCCCGGCGCGACCGGTGTCCACCTCTTCGTTGCGTATGAAGATGGACTGGGTAAAGGGGCCGCGACCGGAGTTCAGGAGGTTGTTGCGGATCACCACGCGCTCGGTGGGGCGCTTGGTGCGCGTCGTCCAGAACTGGATCATGTCCGGATGTCCCCGGTCCTCCGGGTTGCGCCGGAAGTCGGAGATATGGTTGCCCTCGACGCGCAGGTCCTGAACTTGGGCAAAATTCATCCCGTCGATGCGCAGGGAATGCATGCGGTTGGCCAGAACCTGTAGCTGTCGGCAATCGACGCAAATCAGGCCGGTACCGAAAGTGTGGAACAGGTTGCGATGCAGCACCGCCCTGTGACAGCGGGTGAGTCCCAGCGCAAAGCCCCAGCCGTAACCGTCCGCCGGCTTGCCGGTGCCGCGTGTGAAATCTCCCTCGAACAGGCAGTCGGAGATCACCGCGTCCGACGTGTCGAACAGGCTGAAGGCCTTGAAATTGTAATCATGCGTCTTGTCGTAGCTATAATCGAAGACGAGTTTCTCGAACGCGACATGGGCGCAGTTCCGCACCCGCAAGCGCCCGATTCGGGCCGGTTTTTCCGGGTCTGCCGAGGTCAGGAGGATCGGCGCGCCCGGTGCGCCGTGCCGGCCGCGCATTGCAACACGGGGATAGCGCCCCGGGGCAAGGCGCAGGGTCACGCCTACTGCAGCCCTCTGCAAGGCGCTCTTCAGCGCATCGGCACCGTCGACGTCAATCACCGTGCGGGCCGGGGTATCGGCCCATGGCCCGGTCGGAGGCAGGCAGACAAAAGCCGCCCCGAGGCCAAGGAAAGCCCGCCGTGTCGGTGTCATGCGGTGGGGAAGGGAATCAAAGGAATACATTGCGCCCAAGCGTCCGGTTCGGAAAATCATGCCCGAAGCCTACGGGATTTCGCGCACAACCGCCAGAATGGGCTTGCCGGACCGGGCTGCATTCAGGCGGCGCCGCCACCCGGGATCAGCGAAATCTCGCGCTGCGAGACCACCCGCGCCGGCGATCCCACCGCCACGGCCATCGCCGGGATTTCACCGCGCACCACGGAATGCGCCCCGATGATCGCGCCGTCTCCGATGCGCGCACCCGGCAATACCGTCACCCGCGTACCGAGCCAGACGTCGTTGCCGATCACCACGTCGGCCTCATCGCTGGCCTGATCGGTCACCGGCTGGCCGTCGTTGTAGCGATACCCGGCTGCCGTGATCATCACCTCGGGACCAAACAGCACGTCGTCTCCGATCACGACGCGCCCGGTTCCCGGCCCTGCCCAGATGATGCAGCGCGTCCCAATGCGTACGCGGGCGCCGATTTCGATACGTTCTGGATAGGAGAACCCCGCCGTCGGGCTGATCGACGGGTTCGGACCAAAGCGCACCTTGCGCAGCGGCGTTACGTGGGTGTGGTTATAGTAGTTCACCAACTTGACCAGATGCGCCCAGGCTCGCGGATCGAGGAGCCCCTTGATCAGCCGCCAGAGCCTTTGCCGCCGGGTCAGGCGCAATTTATGCGCCGGGGCGTCCTGCACCTCATTCATTGCGCTGTGCCTCCTTTATAACCCGCCAGCCAATCCCACCGCGTGGCCCAGATCTCGCGCCATTTCGCGGCGCTTTCGCAGTGCCGCGCCTTGCCCGAACGGGCCCGAATCCCGCTCGCCAAGCGCCGCAACCCGGCCCAGAGCCAGAGCATTGCCAACCCGAAAGGCACCAGCGCGGCAGGCCAGTGATCGCGGATCAGCGTTGCCCGGGCCTTGGCCACCATGAGCACCTTGCGCGCCACCTTGCCCGAGGCCGCGCCCACCAGATGCATGATCTCCGCGTCCGGCGTGATCGTCGGACGATAGCCTTTCGCCTTCGCCCGCAGGCACAGGTCCGCCTCTTCACCGTACATGAAATACTTCAGATCAAAGCCCCCGAGTTCCTCCCAAAGCGCGCGCGGGATCATCAGGAAGCAGCCCACGACGATGTCGACCTCGCGCACCGTGTCGCGCTTCCAGCCGCCCATGCCTTCGGGGTTGAACAGGGTGGTGTCGCGAAACGCCGCCGTCAGCCCGGTGGCGATGCAGAAGATCGACCACGGCGTGATGCGCATCCAGCAGGACGCCGCATTCAAAGACCCATCGGGAAAGACCGTGCGCCCCCCGGTGATCCCGGCCTGCGGGTTGGCCCGGGCAAAGGCCAGGAGATTGTCGATTGCATCCGCGTGCACCTCGGTATCGGGGTTCAGCAAAAGCAGCCAGTCGGTCCGCGCCTGTGCCGCCACGATGTTGTTGGCCTTGGCAAAGCCGTGGTTGTCGGTGCTGGCGATCAGCTCGACCTGGGGAAACTGTTCGGCCACGGCCTGCGCCGAGCCATCCTTGGAGGCGTTGTCCAGAACCACCACATGGGCCCGCGCCACATGGGTGTTTTCGAACAAGGTTTCGAGACATCTCAGCGTCAGATCGCGGGTGTTGTAGCTGACGATGATCACGGTCAGATCCGCCGGCGCCCCGGGCGTGCCGGTCAGCGCGGGCGGGGGAGCGGTTTTATCGCAAAAGGATTGGGGCAAAACAGGATCCGTCCAGAAAGAGTCATGCCTTCAACGCATCTGAGCCGCGTGAGGTCAAGACCTGCGGAAAACCGGCATAATGAGAATTATGGTAATACGATCCTGACAAAGGCCTCAGGGCGGCACATCCGATCCGCACCCTCTTCAGTCCTGCCCAAAAAACAGTCACATACGCTTATGGATCACCCAAACCGCCAACGCGCTATCTGGTGGTCTTCGGCGAAACCGCCTAAACCGCAGGCAAAGGGGCATCTTCAAGGCCCAAGGACCAATGCAGGAGAGCGAGCCATGACAAATTCGGGAATTACCCCGAAAATGCGCCTTGTTATCCTCAGTCTCAACTATGCTCCCGAGATCATTTCGACCGGCCTCTACAGCACCGGCATGGCCGAATACATGGCCCGGCACGGGATCGAGACACATGTGATCACGGCACGGCCCTATTACCCCGCATGGCGCACCTTCGACGGGTGGCGCAGCCCGTGGTGGAAGGCCCGCACCTCGGACAGCGGCGTGAAAATTGTGCACTGTCCGATCTATGTGCCCAAAAATCCGACTGGGGCCCGCCGCAGCCTGCATTACATCAGCTTCGCTGCCAGCGCCCTGCCGATCCTGCTGTGGAAGGCGCTGACCCGCCGCCCGGACGTGATGCTGATGGTCGCGCCCACGCTGATCTCCGCCCCCGGCGTGCTGACCGCCGCCAAGCTCGGCGGGTCCTCTTCCTGGCTGCACGTGCAGGATTTCGAGGTCGAGGCGGCATTTGCCACCGGTCTTCTGGAACCCGACAGCCGCGCCGGGCGCATCGCGCAGCGCTTCGAGGCCAACATGCTGCGCCGCTTTGACCGGGTCAGCTCGATTTCCGGGCGGATGCTGGCCAAGCTGCGCGAAAAGGGCCTGCCCGACGCGCGCATCACCGAATTCCGCAACTGGGCCGATCTGGGCCGTGTGCGCCCGCTGGAGGGCCCCTCGCCGCTGAAGGCCGAACTGGGGATCGAAACGCCCTATGTGGCGCTCTACTCCGGCAACCTCGCCAACAAGCAGGGCCTGTCGATCCTGCCCGAAATGGCCCGCCACCTGAGCCACCGCACCGATCTGACCATTGCCATCTGCGGCGACGGCCCGATGCGCGCGCAGCTGCAAGAGATGGCGGCGGACCTGCCGATGATGCGCTTCTTCCCGCTGCAGCCGATCGACCGGCTGGGCGATCTTCTGGGCATGGCGGACGTGCACCTTCTGCCGCAGATCGCCGGCGTGGCGGATGTGGTGCTGCCGTCGAAACTGACCAACATGCTGGCGTCGGGGCGGCCGGTGGTGGCCACGGCAGAGCCGGAGACGGCCCTCGCCCGCGAGGCCGAAGGCTGCGGCCACATGACCCCGCCGGGCGATGCCGAGGCCATGGCCCGCGCGGTCGAGGCCCTGCTGGACGATCCCGAACAGCGGCAGACCCTTGGCCAGACAGCCCGCGCCCGCGCGCTCGAACGCTGGGACATGGAAGCGATCCTGGGACGGGTAAAAGAGCAGTTGGAAGGGCTGCGGCGGGGGTAGCTACGCAGCCTCAACCGTGCCGGCATGGCCCCATGGCTCAGACCCACATTCAAATTCACGAAGACGACGTGGGCATGCGGGTCCTCTACCCCGCCGCCGCAGCGCCCGCTGTTCTGAACGATCTGGCGCAGGCACAGGCCGAGGCGGAAGCAAACCGCCTGCCCTCCGGGTTCTGGTCCGACGTCCATAGCATCAAGGAACCGGAAGAATCCTTCCGGAACAGCGGCCTGACCCTGAAGGACGCGAGCAGGGCACTCTGCCTGCTGCCGCGTATCCGGACCTTCAGCAGCGGCTATGGCGGGGACCTCTCCCTTGCGAGCGCGCCAGACGCGCAGTGTTATGGCTTCGGGGCGCACCTATACATCAAGCTGGAGGTAACGGAGGGCGCACTCGACGCGATCTGGTTCGATGTAACGCGCACCACCAAGGACGAGCGCTGCGCCCTGCGGGCGGGTCTCGAACGCCTGGACGCAGCAACCCCACTGGTGCTTGCGGATTACTGGATGAACATGGGCGGGCTGGTGCGCGATACGGCCTTCATGGACCGCTACTTCGCGGAACTGGCGGTCACTTCTGAACGGATGGCCAAGCCATCGCCCCCGCCAAGAAAACAAGGGAGCTGGATCATGAGGCTGCTGCGCCGGGGCTAAGCCTGTCCCTCCGGGCAAAAGCGCCAAAACCGCACACGCATTTCGCTACGGGCTTTTGACCTCTACAAGCCCTTGGTTTTGTTTGGCGTGAAGCGCAGGGACAAGACGACCGATTCAGGTGAAAAACGCGACCTGCTACATGTTGTGTCTTGGGTGGTGGCACGCCTCTTCAAACCGCTGTAATCGCGGTCCAGGACAGTGTTTTTGGCACACTTGTTCTGACAGGTGGCTTCTGCCCGTCGATAGCATCTGATGAACAACGCGACGAGAACCAACTGTAAACAGTTCATAGACTGTGGTTGGATGACATGTATTCGCGCCAAGAGGTATTCCGATGGGCATAAACCTAGCAAAGCAACTGGGCGCAGGCGTTCTGCTTGTACTTGGTACGCAACCAGGGCTGGCAATGGATAGCTGCCCGACGGACACATTTGATCTACGAGGTGAATGGTATTCGCCCATTCCGGGAAATGATCGGCCAGGCAACAGAACCCTCTTTCAACTGACACTGCCATCGATCGCGACTGGATCTGTTGGGTGTTACTGGGCTGATCATATCGCTGGCGGCTACCCTGCGGAGGAGGGCGAGGTTTACGATGCCTGGATCAGGGGCACATCAGAAGTCGAGGATTACATCGCGGTGGTCATTGCCCAACCTGGGTCGATTGTGAATGACATAGGTTCAGGTCGGTCCGGAGTTGCGTATGACGATGTCGTCTTTCACATAACTGTATCGACCGATGGCCTGACCAACGACTATTTCTCGCAGGCCCATAAAGGGGCACTCCCCGGGCGGCCGGGGCGCATGAGAACTGGCAACCCGGAATAGCGCCGCGAAACGTAATTTCGTTTTTGTTCGGAGAGCAGGGTCTGCTGATGCCACAAACCGCACACGGCACTTCCTCTGTGGCCAAAACTCGTATGTTTCTGCCATCGGAGCAAACCACCGTTTGCGGCTGTCTCAAGTCGGCATGATGCCCCTTGCAGATCATCGCGACCGGGCCTCCGGCGGCTCACCCGCCCCGCAAAACCGCCCAGCCTTTAACCAAGCCTCCCCGGCCTTACGCTGCATCTGCACACGCCCCCTTGCCCCTGCCCCGCCGCGCTTCGTACAAGCGTTCTGATTTCATTTGAACGCAAGGCCGGGTCGTGCGGCCGCGGACAGCCCAGAGAGACAGGACGACTTGATGAAAAAGGCTTTGATTACAGGTATCACCGGGCAAGATGGCTCCTACCTTGCGGAATTCCTCCTCGAAAAGGGTTATGAGGTGCACGGCATCAAGCGCCGCGCCTCGCTGTTCAACACCCAGCGGGTCGATCACATCTATCAGGACCCGCACACCACCAACCAGAATTTCCAGCTGCATTACGGCGATCTGACCGACACATCCAACCTCACCCGCATCATTTCCGAGGTAAAGCCGGACGAGGTCTACAACCTTGGCGCGCAGAGCCATGTGGCCGTCAGCTTCGAGGCGCCCGAATATACCGCCGATGTCGATGGCCTCGGGGCGCTGCGCCTGCTGGAGGCGATCCGCTTTCTGGGGCTGGAGAAGACCACGCGCTTCTATCAGGCCTCCACGTCCGAGCTGTATGGTCTCGTGCAGGAGATCCCGCAGCGCGAAACCACGCCCTTCCACCCGCGCAGCCCCTATGCGGTGGCCAAGCTCTATGCCTACTGGATCACGGTGAACTACCGCGAGAGCTATGGCATGTATGCCTGCAACGGCGTGCTGTTCAACCACGAGAGCCCGCGCCGGGGCGAGACCTTCGTCACGCGCAAGATCACCCGGGGCCTGGCCAATATCGCGCAGGGGCTGGAACAGTGCCTCTACATGGGCAACATCGACGCGCTGCGCGACTGGGGCCACGCCAAGGATTACGTGCGCATGCAGTGGATGATGCTGCAGCAGGACAACCCCGAGGATTTCGTCATCGCCACCGGCCAGCAGTACAGCGTGCGCGAGTTCATCACCTGGTCCGCGAGCGATCTGGGCCTGGAACTGGAATTCAGCGGGGAGGGTGTGGACGAGATCGCCACCGTCACCGCCGTGACCGGCGACAAGGCTCCGGCGATCAAACCCGGCGATGTCGTCCTGCGCATCGACCCGCGCTATTTCCGTCCCGCCGAAGTCGAGACGCTTCTGGGCGATCCGGCCAAGGCCAAGACCGTGCTCGGCTGGGAACCGGAGATCACCGCGCGCGAGATGTGCGCCGAGATGGTCGCGGACGATCTGCGGACGGCCAAGCGCCACGCCCTGCTCAAAGAGCACGGCTATGAGCTGCCGGTCAGCCTCGAAGGGTGACGCCGGAGGGACACGCGCGACGAGGGGCCGCTTGATGTTCAAGGCATCGAAACTGAGACAGCTCGCGACGCGGCTGCACAGCCAACCGGCCGTGCAACGCGCCAAGACCTTGCCCGGATTGGTGCCGTACCGGCTGGCCGACAAGCGGGCGCTCTCGGTCGATATCGCCGTCCCCATGGGCATGGGCGCGATCCTTGCCCATGCCATCCGCCTGCGGGCCTGGGCCGAGACCCGCGGCTACGGGCTGCGCATCCGCTCGACCTGTCCGCTCTACAGTGATGGCGCCGATCTCTTCGAACAGTTCTTTGCCCCGCAGCAGGGCGCGCCGGACGCGCCGCCGCTCGGGCCGCAGGCCTCGCGCTGGGTCCTGCGCAACGAAATGCCCCGGCACATCCCGCTGGATCAAAGCATTGCCATTGCCGCCGACCTTCTGCGCCCGAACGCGCGGCTGGAGGCCGCCATTTCCGAAGCGCGCGGCGGGCAGGATTTCGACATGGCGATCCACTATCGCGGCACCGACAAGGTGCTGGAGACCGGCGTCGCCCCGTTCGAAGAGCTTCTGACCGCCGCCGCCCCCTATCTCGAAGGCGCGCAAAGCGTCTTTCTCGCCACCGATGATGCGCCTTTCGCGGCCCGCATTCGCGCCGACTGGCCGGGGGTGCGTTTTGTCTCCTACGACCTCGGCGAGGTGGCCGCAGGGGTGCCCCGCCATTTCTCCGACCTGCCAGCAGAGCTCAAGGCGCAGGAAGCGTTGGTCAACATGGTCTGCATTGCCCGCACGCCCCTGTGCCTGCGCACCTCCTCTTACATGTCGTCCCTGTCGCGTATCCTGAACCCCGCGCACCGGACGCTGACCGTCAACAAATCCCTGACCCGGAACACCCCCTATCCGGAGCTTGAAATCCTCGAAGCGGAAACCCGCGAAGGCCCCCCACCCCGGCCCGGAACGGCCCAACCTTTGGACAGATCGCCATGACACAAGACCCGAGCAGCACCCGCATCTACATCGCAGGCCATCGCGGCATGGTGGGCGGCGCGATCCTGCGGCAGCTGGAGGCGCGCCGGGACGCGGGCGAAAACCTGACCCTGATCACCCGCACCCATGCGGAGCTGGATCTGACCAGTCAGGCGCAGGTGGCCGATTTCATGGCGACCGAGAAACCGGACGTGGTGATCCTCGCCGCCGCGAAGGTCGGCGGGATCATCGCCAACAACAGCTATCCGGGCCAGTTCATCTATGAAAACCTGATGATCGAGTGCAACGTGATCCACCAAGCCCATGCGAACGGCGTGCAGCGCCTGCTGCAGCTCGGCTCCTCCTGCATCTACCCCAAATTCGCCGAGCAGCCGATGCGCGAGGATGCGCTGCTGACCGGCACGCTGGAGCCGACGAACGAGCCCTATGCCGTCGCCAAGATCGCCGGGATCAAGATTTGCGAAAGCTACAACCGCCAGTATGGCCGCGATTACCGCTCCGTGATGCCGACGAACCTCTATGGCCCCGGCGACAACTTCCACCCGGAGAACAGCCACGTTCTGCCCGCGATGATCCGCCGCTTCCACGAGGCGAAAGAGGCCGGTCTGGACGAGGTGGTGATCTGGGGCACCGGCACGCCGATGCGCGAGTTCCTGCACGTCGATGACATGGCCGAGGCCTCGCTCTTTGTCCTCGACCTGCCGAAACCGGAGTACGACGCCAACACCGAGGAAATGCTCTCGCACATCAACGTCGGCAGCGGCACGGATGTGACGATCCTCGACCTCGCCCGGACCGTGGCGCGCGTGGTGGGATACGAAGGCCGGATCGCGACAGACCCGTCCAAACCCGACGGCACCCCGCGCAAACTCATGGATGTGAGCCGCCTCAAGGCCATGGGCTGGCAGGCGCGCATCGGTCTCGAGGACGGCATCGCGGAAACCTACGACTGGTTCCTCGCCCGCGATCTGGCAGAGTTGCGGCAGAAATGAGAGAAGCGGGATCACGAGGCCGACCCGGACGCCGCGCACCGCGCGGACGCAAGGTGCGACTATGATCCCCTTCTACCTGCTCAACTGCCTGGGCCTCGTGGTGGTCTACACCTCCGGAGGCGCGCACACGTTTGCGTCCATTCTGCTGGCAATCAGCTTCCTCGTCTCGCTGGCCTGTTTCTGCCACGCGGTCTTTGCCCGCAGTCTCTCGGCGGCCAGTTTCACCTACCTGCTCTATACGACCTATGGCTTTATCCTGGCCGGGCTGATGCAGGTGCGCAGCGACCGCTTCTACTGGATCAACAACTCCGTCCGGCGCGAGTTGATCCCCGATGCCGCGTTGGTGGTCTTCGTGACCACCCTGGCCTTCGCCATCGGCTATTTCGTCCAGGCCGCAAGCCACCGGCCCGCAACCGCAAAAGAGCTGTCCGGACCGAGCCCTGCCCAGGCGCGGCGCATCGCTGCGGCGACCTTTGCGGTCTGCCTCATCGCCGCGCTTTACCTGGCTCTCAACGTGCGCGGCTACGGCCTCTTTGCCTTCATCGGCACGCGCTACACCACCAGCCTCGCCCAGCGTATGAGCGCCGGGAGCATTTCGGGCATCGGCCTCGCCTTCACCCTGACCCGCGGGCTTGCCATCGCCTCGATCGTGATCTCCGGCTTCGTGCTGTTCCACATGCACATCCGCAATCGCTGGACCTATGCCGCTTTCGGTCTGGCCTGCATGACCATCGCCATCGCCAACTTCCCGCCCGCGCTGGCGCGCTACTGGCTGATCGCGACGGTATTGGCGGTGCTGATGAGTGCCGCGTCCGGCTGGTTCCTGCGCTGGAAGACCCTGCTCTTTGCCATCGCCCCCGTGCTGCTCTTCTTCTTCTTTCCACTCATGCAGAGCTACAACCGCAGATCCGAAACACTGAACTTCGAGTTCTCGCTGAACTCGCCGCTGGAGACCATGCTGCACGGCGATTACGACGGGGTGCAGGCGACAGTGAACGTCGTCGGCATGATCGGAGAAAGCGGGCTGAGCTTCGGCGGGCGGCTGCTCTCCTCCATTCTTTTCTTCGTGCCACGCTCGATCTGGAGCGGGAAATACCCGCCCACCGGCTCCGATGCCGCCGATGTCGCCGGTTTCAGCTTTCTCAACATCAGCGCCCCGTTGCCGACCGAGTTCTTCGCCGATTTCCACTACCCCGGCGCGATCCTCGGCATGGGTCTCGTCGGCTGGGCGGTCCGGGCGCTCGATGACATCTACGAAGAGGCGCGGATGCCGCTGATCGCCATGACGGCCATCCTCATCGCGGGCTTTGCTCCGATCATCGGGCGCGGGCCGCTGCTTGGCATCATCGCCGCCCCCGCCTCGGCGCTGTTCCTGCTCGGGCTGTGGTACGGGCTCTCCCGGCTGCGCTTCGGACACCGGCACGCGCGGTCGCGCAGCGCCCTGTCAGAACACCGCCCGTTGCGATGAAATCCGCCTGTTCCCTGACCACGCCGCAGCCTCTTCCGTCTTCTTCGCAGGTGCAGCACCTTTTCCCTTGCGCAAGCCGTCCGGGCCACACTAGGGCATAGGACAGACATTCATTCACGACGCCAACCGTCCCCGGAAAAGCCATTGGTCCCTGCAACGGCGCCAGCGCCAGAACCCCTGAACAGCGAGATCCACCGCGTCCTTGGCGCGGGCCTTTGCGTCGGCTGTGGCGGCTGTGCCGTCCGGGCCCCGGATGCCATCACCATGCGCCGCGACAACCATGGCGTGATGCAGGCCGTGATCACCGACGCGGACCGGCTGAGGGAAATCCCCGGCGGGATATGCCCCTTCTCCGGCGCCGCCCCCGACGAAGACACCCTCGGAGCGCAGGTTTTCGGCACCGAGACCCCTGCCGATCCCCGGCTCGGGCGGGTCCGGCGCAACTATGCCGGCTTTGCCGCCGAAGGGGATTTTCGCGACAAGGGCAGCTCCGGCGGCATGGCGACCTGGCTGGCCACCGAAGCGCTGCGGCAGGGGATGATCGATGCGGTGGTGCATGTGCACCCCGGCTCCGGCGAGGATCTCTTTGAGTTTGCCATCGCCCGCAGCGCGGCCGAGGTCCGGGGCGGCGCCAAGACACGCTATTACTCGGTCAGCTTCGATACCGCCCTGCGCGAGGCGCTGCAGACCAGCGAAAAGATCGCCTTTGTCGGCGTGCCCTGCTTCGTCAAGGCGGTGCGCAGCCTCGCCGCCCGTGATCCGGCGATTGCCAAAAAGATCGCCCTGACGTTGGCCATCATCTGTGGCCACATGAAAAGCACCGGGTTCGCGCAAAGCCTTGCCTGGCAGGTCGGGGTAGAACCCGATGACATCGCGGCAGTGGATTTCCGGGTCAAGCGCCCGGGCCATTCGGCCAAGCTCTACGGCTTTTCCGCCACCTCGAAGGCCAGCGGCGAGACCCACATGAAACCCATGGGCCAGCTTGCCGGGCGGCGCTGGGACGGCGGGTATTTCCGGCTCAAGGCCTGTGATTTTTGTGATGACGTGGTCGGCGAGACTGCGGATGTCTCATGCGGCGATGCCTGGCTGCCGCAATACGACAGCGACCCCGGCGGCACCAACGTGGTCATGGTGCGCGATGCCCGCGTCGAGCGCCTGATCGAGCAGGCCCGCGCCGAGGGCCGCCTTGCGCTGGACGATCTGACCAATGACACCGCCGCCGCCTCGCAATCGGGCGGTTTTCGCGACCGACGCGACGCGCTGGCCTACCGGCTCTGGCGCGCGGAGAAAACCGGGCAGTGGTACCCGGACAAGCGCGTCAAACCCGGCGTGGCGCATATCGGCGGCATGCGGCGGCTCATGTACCGGGTCCGGCAGATCGTGCGCCAGCGCAGCTTTGCCAGCCTGCGCCTGAGCAAGGCGCTCGGCACCATTGCCCCCTACCGGATCGAGATGACCGCCTGGCACAAGTTTCAGGTCCTGCTTGGCATGGCCGAACAGCGCATCAGCCGGATATTCCCCCCGAAATCAAAGTCCTGAGAGAATTTCCCCGCCCATGGCTTCCAAGAAAATCGTCTTCTCCTACCAACTGCTCAGCAACATCGGCTGCGAGATCATCATCCGCGGCTCCATCGCCTTCCTGACCCGCGCCTTCCCCCGGCACGATCTGCGCTTTGTCGTCTCCAGCTATCATCCGGAGGACGACCGCGCGCTGCTGTCGGACCTGACGAATGTGACGGTGGTGCCGATGCTGGAGCGCAAACGCTACCTGCGCGGGGTGCTGCGCAAGACCGGGCTGTTCATCTCGCACTGGACGCCGCGCTTTGCCTCGAAACACGCCCGCGATGCGGATCTGTTCGTTTCGGTCGGCGGCGATATCTACACCATGTTCGGCGATGCCCTGCCCGAGGATTGGCTCGGCTTCGAGAGCTACGCCACGCGGCGCGGCATCCCGATCATGATGTTTGGTGCCAACATGGAGCGCTTCGAGGTGCTTTCGGAGGCCGATCGCAAGACCCTGCTGGATCATCTGAAGCGCTTCAAACTGCTGGTGGTGCGCGACAAGGGCACCGCCGACTACATCGCCGGTCATGGCATCGAGGAGAACACCGAAGTCTTCCCCGATCCGATCTTCTCCCTGCGTCCGCACACCACCACCCGGCGGCAGACGATCAAACGCGTCGGCATCAACTTCACCCCCTTCCTGGTCAAGGAATTCGGCGAGGCGATGGTCAGCCGCTTTGCCACGCTGACCGCCGATCTGGTCGCCGCGGGCTATGCCGTGGATTTCATCCCGCATGTGCGCTCGCAGGCCGGGGTCTCGACACAGGACGATCCGGCCGCGCTGGAGGCGCTTTACGCGGCGCTGCCGCCGGAGGTCGCCGCAAAGGTCAGCGTCTACCGGGGCGAGATGTCCTTTGCCCGGATTGCCGACGTCATCGACAAGGTCGACCTCTTCGTCGGGGCGCGCATGCATGGCTGCCTCAATGCGCTGACGCTGGGCAAGGCGGTGTATTTCGTCGCCTACAGCCGCAAGGCCCACACCATGGTGAACTGGCTCAAGGCCGAAACCCCCTTTGCCGACGTCGAACAAAGCTTCTGCGTCGTGGACGGCGACAAGACCGACATGGCCAGCGTGCAACAGCTGATCACAGCGCATGACGCCTGGGCCGGAGCGTCGCAGACCCCGGTGGAGATCGACACCGACGGATACCTGCAGGGCCTGCCGGTCTGGAACCACGTGGCGCGCGCGGTGGACCTCTGAGCACCATGACCGAAGAACCCCAAAAACCCCAGGCGCAAAGCTCGGGACGCACCGCCGCGCATGGCATGGCCTGGACCGCGCTGTCCCTGATCATCTCCAAGGGGCTGTCCTTCGTCAGCCAGATCGCGCTTGGCTATCTGCTGGCGGTGGAGACCTACGCGGTCTTTGCCCTGCTCACCACGGCACTGATCTTCGTCAACGGCTTCCAGAACTCCGGGGTCGGCAAGGTGTTGATCTCGAAACACGACGAACTCGAAGAGCTGCTGCCGACCTATTCCGCCTTTGCGCTCTGGCTCGGGCTGATCGGCATGGCGATCTTCCTCGTGGTGGGGCTGGTGTTCGAGCAGATCTACGAGATCCGGCCACTGTTCTGGATGATCGCGCTGGCCGGTCTCAGCCTGCCGCTCAAGGCGATTTCGACGATCTACATCGCCACGATGAGCATCGACTACCGCTTCCGCGACATCAGCCTCATCGAGGTCAAACGCTCGTTCTTCTACTACGCGGTGCTCGTCGGGGCCGCGGCCCTCGGCAGCGAAGGCTACACCATGGCGGTGGCGATGGCGGCTGCGGGGGGCTTTGCCGTCTGGCTCATGAAACGCAGCGCGCCGAAAACCAAGATCAGCTGGCGCCTCGCGCCGCGCACCTTCCTGCGGATGCTGGTCGAGCTGCGCTGGGTGCTGATCTCCGCCTTCCTCATGGCGCTCGGCATGAACGGCGACTACCTGGTGCTCGGCGACATGCTGAGCCCCGAGGAACTGGGCTATTACTATTTCGGCTTTGTCGTTCTGGTGAACCTGACCACGATGATCTCGGTCGGGCTCAACCAGACCCTGCTGCCGCTGTTCTCCAAGCTCAAGCATGACATGCCACAGCTGCGCCGTCAGTACCTGCGCATCGGTGGTGCGACCACGTTGCTGATGAGCCTGCTGTGCATTGCCGTGATCGGCTTCGGGCCCACGATGATCCACCTCGTCTGGGGCGGCAAATGGGACCCCAGCATCATGGTCATCGTCACCGTCGCCGTGGCGTTGCCGATCCGGCTCATGTCGAACCTTGCCGGGGTTGTCTTCGAATCCCAGGGGGCGTGGGGCTGGCGCCTGACGGTGCTGCTCTGGGATGCCAGCTTTGTCGTGTTCTGCGCCTGGATCGGGGCGACCCTCGGCGGCATGAACGGCGCCGCCGCGGCGGTCGCCGGACAGCGGCTGTTCAGCGGCCTGCTGGCCTTCCCGCTGGCGGCGCGGCTGATCGGCCTCTCCATGCCCCGGGTCGGCGGCTTCTTTGCCCGCTGCTTCACCATCTATCTCGCCATCGTCGCGGTCCTGCTGATGATCGACCCGTGGCGGCATGTCACCATGCACGAGGACGCCGCGATCCTGCTATCCCTGACAGAGACTATCGTGGCGGCTCTCGTCTTCCTTGCCGCGAACTGGATGATCAACCGCGAACTGGTCACCGCCATGATCTCTCTGATCCGGCGGCGCAAACCCGCATGAGCGCCGCCGCCCCTGATCCCAAACACCTGCTGCTGCTGGTCGAGGGCGGCGAGGGCTATGGCGTGATGCGCGTCTGGGAGGCGCTGGTGCGCGGCCTGCCCCC
The DNA here is from genome assembly GCF_048553275.1 of Pacificoceanicola niger. Taxonomy (NCBI): domain Bacteria; kingdom Pseudomonadati; phylum Pseudomonadota; class Alphaproteobacteria; order Rhodobacterales; family Roseobacteraceae; genus Pacificoceanicola; species Pacificoceanicola niger. The sequence continues at coordinate 33,465 of NZ_JBLZMW010000002.1, read as the reverse complement.
GCACGGCTACCGGCTGAGCGTCGTGCTGCTGAGCGACAACCCCGCGCTGTGCCGCCGCTGGGAGGCGCGCGGGATTACCGTCTTCGCGCTGCCCGCCCCGACACCGGTGCCCGGCGATGGCGCCCTGGGCAAGGCGCGGGCGCTGGCGGCGCGGGGCGCCTCGCAACTGCGCCTCGCCCGGCGTCTCGCCCGCGAGATCCGGGCGCGCGGCATCTCCGGGATCATTCTGCAAAGCCCACTGGCCACGCTGCTCGCCGCAATGGCGGCACGGCGGTCCGGCACCCGGGCCTTCTGGATGATGCCCAACACCATCGGCAGCGGCTATCCGCTCGATCTGAACCGGCGCATCTATCGCGCGCTCTTTCACCTCGGCCCGCTGATCCCGGTGGCCAATTCGCATCACACCGATGGCTCGCTCGGCCCCGGAACCTACCCCCGCCACGTGCTGCATCTCGGCATCGACACTGCCACCTTCGCGCCGGGGCAAGGCACCGGGACATTGGACCGCGCCGCCCTCGGCATCCCCCCTGGCGCACCGCTTTTTGGCCTGTTCGCCCGGATGACCCCGAACAAGGGGCAGATGGTGCTGATCGACGCGCTGGCGCTGGTGCCGGGCGCGCATCTACTGATCTGCGGCGGCCCGCTGGACGGCGACTTTGGCCAGCAGGTTCAGGCGCGCATCGCCGAACTGAACCTGTCGGACCGTGTCCACCTGCCCGGCCCGCAATCCGATGTCATCCCCTGGCTGGCGCTGTGCGATGTGGCGCTGAACACCCGGCTGGACCCGGAGCCTTTCGGCCTGTCGGTGATCGAAGCCCTGGCCATGGGCAAGCCGGTTCTGGCGCATGGCGCGGGCGGCCCGTCGGAAACCATCCTGGATGGCGAAACCGGCTGGCTGATGCAGGCGCCGACCGTGGAGGCCTTCGCCGCCGGGCTGCGCCGGGCGCTGGACGACCGGGCCCGCTGGCCCACTATGGGCCGCGCCGCCACCGCGCATGTCCGCGCGCATTTCTCCGAAGACGCCATGCTGGACGGGCTGATGGCGATCCTCGAAGACCGCCCCTGAGTCAGTCCTCGCACGGCTCCCGCGCGCCGAGATCCCGCAGCGGATTGCCCGCACACAGCCGCCCGGGCCCCACATCCTTCAGCACCAGGGACCGCGCCCCGACCACCGTGCCCTCACCGACCGTCACCCCCGGTCCAACGAAACAGCCCGCCGCGATCCAGGCCTCGGCCCCGATCCGCACAGGCGCGCATGCGTAGCGAAAATCAAGCTGACTGTGATCGTGCGATCCGGTGCAGAGGTAGCAATCCTGCGAGACACAGGCGTTTGCGCCGATCTCGATGGTTTCGAGCGAATAGAGTTCGGCCCGGTCGCCGATCCACACATTGTCGCCCACCGTCACCTTCCACGGATAGGTGACACGGGCCGAAGGGCGGATCTTCACCCCCTGCCCCACCGTCGCGCCGAACCGCCGCCACAGCCAGACCCGCCAGCCATGCAGCGGCTGTGGCGACAGGCCGATCAGCACCGCCTGCACGATCCACCACAGCTGCACATACAGCCCCGATCGCCCGCGAAACCCTGCGGGCACACGAAATCGGGACAGATCCTGATACTTTGCCATGACGAAGCCGCCCCGCTTTTTCCAAGCTTTGGGCGGCCTCGCAACCTTAACAATTCCTGGCATCGGGCAACCCGTGCTTCTCTTAGCACATTCCCGAACCGGGGCCAGCGTCAGGCGATGAATTCAACCTCGACGAAGAGCGTGGAGCCCTGCTGGACCACATCCCCCTGCCTGTTGCGCAACACCAGGCGCTCGTTGCCCGCCGGGACCACATAGCAGGTCGGCAAATCGATCGACCAGGCCACGTTGAGCGGCGGCACGCCGCTGGTTCCGGCGATCACCGTTCCGGCCCCGTCCTCCACGACAAAGTCGGCGCTTTGTGTCGAAGACAGCAGACCGGCGTTTCGGAAGGTGACACGCGTCACCAGCGCGCCCGCAGGCAGCGTCGCGGCGAAGGTGCCGGTCGCCAGCGGCGTGCCCCGCCCCCCGGTATCGCGGAAGACAAACGAGCGCTTGCCGAAATGGCTGTTCATCGCATAGCGCGCGCCAAAGACCGCGTCCCAAACGACAATCTCGCCATTGTTGCTGTTCGCACCGGTCGAGCGGCAGCGATCCAGCTCCACCAGCCATGTGCCGCCCAGAACGCCACTCGCACGATCGAAGATCAGGAAATCATCCGGCGCCGCATGATCCATCTGACATTGGGCATAGCGTGCATTGTGTTCGTAATCCTGCGAGCCGCTGGCGTTGAAATATTTATGCTGGCCGATCACGAAGCAGTTGTCGAACAGAACCATCGGCCCCGCCATTCCC